>JAZRXW010000042.1:0-85166 GCA_045600425.1 Fibrobacter sp. | reverse complement strand
TGATTCTATCCTGTGTTTTGTTTTTTGTTGCAAAAAAACTTTTAGGAATTTTCAGATGCCTTTTTTTGTCGTTTCCTTGGTTTTTGGCTGATTTTAGGCTATTTTTTCAAGAAACGGCTCCACACTTTGTTTAGGAGAGCCATAAATTTTTCTCAATTTATTTGTTTTTCCTTTTCAAAATATCGATAAAAAGCGATAAAGAAGGGGAGGTTTTATGAATAGGCATATTGATGATTCTTTGCAGTTTGCCGGCATTGGCAGTAAATCTCGCAGAGTAACCCTTTGCGTGAAATGTTTGGGCAAACGAAAAAATCCCATTCTGAAGAAACTTTATGGAATTAGGGATATATTCTCTCGCTGCGACGAATTGGAATTGGGACAAAATTGGGCTGGTTTTCTCAATGGAGAAACGTTGTATTTGCCCAATAATGAACTTTCTATAAGAACAAATAGAGGCGTTGTCCCTAACCGTAAGGCGGCAGAAAAACTGGCGAAAGCGGTTGTCAACAATGGCAGCGAGTATTTTGCCCTTGCTGGTATCATGGATGATTCTTTAAAGGTGGAATCATCTATTGACGAGTCTTCTGTGCGGGTGTCATATTTAAGATTCGAGAAATATAATCCAGACAATGGAAAGGTCTTGGTCAAGGTTCATTTTGGACTTTATGTTAAGCTGAAAAACTCCATTGAAGCTGTTTCGGAATCGTTCTTTGATTATCCGAAAGATGTTCCTAGCGACGGTCGTTTTTACTCTGTAATGAAAACGTTCTTGAACCACTTGGATAAGTATACTTATGATTATCGTCATAACTTTATCTCTCATAGGAATTTGAGCCAAGAAATGCTTAATCGACATTTGGCTTATGGAATAAAGGTTGATTATGTTAGTTGTGGTTCTGTGACCTTTGGCGAATATTGGACTTTGGTCAGAGGATGGTTTTCCTGCATGGGGAAAGAAATAGGTGATTCGCTTATAGAAAACGAGTTTTATTCTGACAGAACGTTGGCCGTAGGGATAAGGGATGCTTGTGAAAGTATGTTATGGGAGTCCGAATTTCCGTACACAAGTGCGAATGTCCAGAATGCCATAGAGCTGCTTCGCTCTCTTCCTCCCCGAATAGCGGATTTTAATTGCAGAACATCTGAACTTTTTGACAGCGAAATTTTCTCCTTTACGATTAGACGACGGAAAAATATGGAACAGGAACTTCTTGCTGCAATAGACAGATGCCTTGCAAAGTTAAACTTGCTGCTTGAGTTTTGCTTAGCTTACGAAGCTAAGGCGGACGTGAATGAAGAATGGAATTCTCTTGTAGGTGATTTTGATGGCCGTGAAGAATTTGAAGAAGATTTTACGCCATTTCTTCGTTACATGATTTGTTTTATGGCGAAAAAAATAATGGCAGATCCCATTCTGTATACAGAACACCCTCTTGGTAATTGCGCTAATTATGCCAAGAGGTTGGTTTCGGCGTAGGAATGTCTAATGGTCCTACAAACTTAAAGTTGTCGTGATGGAATAGAGCGGATCGCCCTTGCTAGCTCCGTTGAGGGGGAAGCTTATATCAAGTTTATTTATGAGTCTGCTAATGGACTTTGTTTGTGCTAAGCGAATCCCGAGACCAAGAACATAAATTAAATCTTTCCGGTTTATGTCTTTGAAATCCCATGAGGTTTCACCGACACTTCCGAATACGGCAAAGACTGGCATTAGAGTGGCTAATTCAAAATTTGCAAAATAGCGTTGTTCCAAGGAACCGTAAACACGAGCTTGTCCTGTGTAATAACCTGTGGGGAAACCGACGAATCCTTCGGCACCACCCAGAGATAGCTGAACTCCATAAGGAGCGTCTTTATAGAAGTCTGCGACACCGCTTAACACGGTGGACAGGCTGTTGTTAAGATGAAAAATGTATTCACCATTGAGCTTGCCGTAGAAATCTCTCTGCTCGCCATGGTCCAGGTAGAATCTTGCGTAAGTCTTTAAGGTCAGGTGATGCATTCCTGATCCCAGGTACATATCTCCCCAGAAATCAAAACGGATGTCATTGTTGTTTGACCCTAGCTGCTCGTAATTTTTAGAAAGCTGTAATTTTAAACTATAGCCCTTTTCAATGTCTTCGGTCCATTTGGCATTATGAAAGTTCCTGATTTTTTCATAACGAAAATTATTTAGCATTAAGTAGATTCCCAAGCGGGAGTCCTTTATGTTGGGTAACCATTCGTTCCATGCGGTTGAAGAATCTAGAGCATATGCTTGTTCTCCATCGGTAAAGATGTAGCGAAACATTTCTCCGTCAATGGCCGTTGTTCGTCTGTAGTCGTAGGTTGCCCCGATGTAGAATTTACGGAGCGCACCTCCGAAGGATCTACTGATTCTAATGCTCAGGGAATCGTCTCGGAAATCTTTGATTTTCATAAGCTGAACAGTTTCTTCGCCGTTATAGAGGGGGAGACTGTCTAGGCTTTTATTTGTCTTGTAGGGAACTGCACCTGGGGCCAGATCTCCACTGCCATAAAAGAATGCGTTCCGTTGATTTTTTAATCCGGCGATGGTGTAGGCCCATTGGTTCTTGCTTCTGCTTAGGAACGGTAGGTACATTTGTGCACTCAGAAGATAACCATCGGTGTTGTAGCTATAAAGAAAATCAAGATGATTGTAGCGGAACAAGAAGTGGGGGTCACCGTACTCCAACTGCAACATATCACGGAATTCGTCGTGACCGTAATAGAAACCTAGTTTTTGACCCAAACCGAGAAAGTTGCTTTCTTGGACACCGATGCTCCAATTTAGGTTCTTGTATGCCCAATTTTTTCCCCCGAATCCAAATCCGATAGGGATGGCGAGTGTCCAGTTGTCGCTGGTATTGACTTTGGCAATGTTTTTATCGCCAATGTTTTCAATGGAAATGCTTGCGTCGGAAAGGTACTTTTGAGTTCTCAAAAATCTTTCTGCTTCCTCAATCTTGATGGAGTCGATTGTGTCGCCTTCATTGAAAAGCAGAAGCTTACGAATGGTAGATTCCTTGGTTTCAATATGGAGCCAATTCAGAAAATCATATGCCCACTTGTCATACTTGGTGTGATACTTGGAATCGTCAAAGGCGTCTCCAATTTGGAATTGAATGGAATCCACCCTAATGGAGCTTGATTTGTTAGTCAGTGAGTCCTTTTCTCCTTCAGCGAAGGAGAATACCGCAGAAAACAAAAGAATAGCAATGAGCAAAAGGTGCATAGAATTTCTGAACTCCTTCCGGCAATATAGAAAAACGTACTTTTTCAGAATTGTAGGAACCTGTAGTTATTTCTATATTTGTGGTGGGGCAGCGGATGGCCGCCGGCGAGAAGCAATTCAGACTGGAGGAAAGTCCGGGCACCGTAGGGCAGGATGCTGGATAACGTCCAGGCGCGGAAACGCGATAGATAGTGCAACAGAAAATATACCGCCTGCGCAAACAGGTAAGGGTGAAATGGCGAGGTAAGAGCTCACCGCACTACTGGTGACAGGAGTGGCAATGTAAACCTCATCCGGTGCAAGACCAAGCAGGAGTCCGTTCGAAAGAACCAGCTGCGGCCCGTGGCTGTTGGACATCCGGGTAGGTCGCTTGAGGCGGCTGGTAACAGTTCGTCCAGAGAGATGGTCATCGCTTTGTGCACAGTCCTTAGGGCGTATGGCACGAGTACAGAACCCGGCTTATAACTGCCCCTTATTTTCGAAAGGCCCCGCCCTAAAGGCGGGGTCTTTCTTTGATACAGGGGGCTTTGCCCCCTGGACCCCCGGGCTTTCGCTTTGCTCAAGCGTTGTCGGGATTAAAACGTGTGGTTGACGTTTTGTGGGGGGCTTTGCGCGTCCACAAAGTGGACAATTCTCACTAAGTGCTAAAGCACTAAGTGTTCATTAGCCTGGACCCCCGGGCTTATGTCTTATAAAAAACGCAGGTTCGTTTGTTCTTTGGTTGGGATGGGGAATAGAATATCAAGATAAAGAAATAATTCTAAATTGTTTTGGTCATGGATAAGACTAAAATTAAGAATATTGTTCTGCGGGTGGAAATCATCATTGGCATTATTGCTATGCTGATGGGTCTGGGGGTAACCATCTGGGTTTGGAGCGAAGGCTATTTTGTGGGCACCTTGATGATGGTGGTGACAGGACTGATTAGCGTGTTTCTTGGTATCAAGGAATTAATCGCCCCCATGGACAATATGCTTCAGTGGTTGCCGCTGTTTTACATTGTGGTCCGCCGAACATTCTTTTTCTTGAATTTGGTGCTGTGTGCTTTAGTCCTTGGCACTTTGACAAATCTGCTTTAAAAAAATACCAGCGCAGGACTCCCTCGCTGGCATAAAAAAGATTTTTTAGTGAATCCCGTCTTCGTTGGCTGATGGTTTTTCTTGATACCAAAGTTGGATGACCTCACGAGCGTTTTCATCGAAAGCCTTGGAATCGCTTAAGATATGTTCGGACATTTCCAAAGTTTGGGAAATAAGTTCCTGGTCGTGAATCCAGTCAAACCAGCGGAAAACCCAACTGCCGCTCTGTTCGTTTCCTTCCAGGTTTCCGGCCCCTCGGGCGGCAAGATCCAGCTCCGCTATTTCAAAGCCGTCTTCTGTATGGCTGAATTGGGTTAAACGTTCGACGGAATTTTCTGCAGTATTTCCCTCGGGCATCATCAGAAAACACCAGGCTTGTACATCACCGCGACCTACGCGACCACGTAATTGATGTAGCTGTGCCAGGCCGAAACGGTCGGGGGAGTCAATAGCCATAACATTTGCCTGAGGAACGTTGACTCCAACTTCGACTACTGTGGTTGCCACAAGAATGTGTACTTCTCCCGCGGCAAATCGCTTGAGGATTTCATCACGAAGGCTTTCGTCCATCTGTCCGTGAATCCCTTCTACAACAAGCGTCTTGTCGAAGGTCCGCAATTCTTGGACCACGTCGTCAACACTACGGGCGGGAGCAATTCCTTCTGTGGTTGCTCCATCTTTGTCCGAGGCATTCACCTTGCTGACAATCCAATAGCAGAGGTTTCCACCTTTGGCTTCGTTGGCGATGAACCTTTTCATGTCATTACGCTTGTCCGCAGGGACTAGACGGGTTCTGATGGGCTTTCGTCCTGCAGGTTTTTCTTTTATGGAAATGACCTTCAAATCACCATAAAGAGTCATTGCTAGACTGCGGGGAATGGGTGTTGCACTCATAACCAGCATGTCGGGGTATTCTCCCTTTGCCAGTAATGCTTCACGTTGACCTACTCCGAATCGATGTTGTTCATCAATAATGACAAAACCTAGTTTTGCAAATTCAACGTCCTTAGAAAATAGGGCATGAGTTCCTATGACGGCTTGGCAAAGTCCCATCTGGAGTTCGCCTAGAATTGCTTTTCGTTCGGCGGCGGGCGTAGCACCCACAAGAAGTTTCACTCGCATTCCTGCAGCCTCAAAGATGGGCTTCATTTGCTTGTAATGCTGCCTTGCCAAAATATCGGTAGGGACCATTAAGGCACTTTGCTCGCCTGCACCACAAACCGCAAGCATGGCAAGCATGGCTACTACCGTTTTTCCGCATCCAACATCCCCTTGCAGTAGGGCGTGGAATTGTCGTTTGCCGTTAAGGCCTGAAACGATTTGATTAAGAGCAGCGTCTTGTCCTGCAGTGAGCGTGTAGGGGAGAGCTGCTCGTGCGTTCATGACTGAGCCCAGGTTCACCTGTCGTTCGTGGCCGCGCAGGATTTGCCTCTGCCTACGTTTTACCATACGAAGGCAGAAGGGGAGCAACTCCATAATTTTTAATTGCTGTCTTGCATTTTTGATGCTGGCGAAATCTGTAGGAAGATGAAGAGCCTTTAAGTTTGCAATGACGGAATTAAAATGCAGATAATCTGTAAGGACTTTGGGGCAAAAACCTGAGATGGTCAAGGCCGGAAAGTTGAATATAGTCTTATACCAGTTTCGCAGTGACCTTTGGGTAATACGGCTTTTGCTCATGACTTCCGTCATAGGGTAAACCGGAAGAATTTGACCGTTAAATTGCTCGTCCTCGTCAAAAGGCTGCATGTCCGGATGGGTTATCTGGAAGCCGCGGTATTCTCCTACAACACCGGTAACCAGCCAACGAGAACCCGGATGAATTCGCTTGCTTTGGTAGCTGTATCCTTGGAAGAAGGTTAAGGAGATTTCTCCGGTCCCGTCCGTAAGGGTTGCTACAAATCTGCTGGAACGTCCCCGGATAACACCGGCTCTTGAAATTGAACCTACCAGAACAACGCGATCCCCTACATGGAGATTGCCAATTTTACTCACCTTTGTTTGGTCCAGGTAGGTACGTGGTATATTGTACAGAAAATCTGAGAGAGAGACAATACCCGACGCCTTTAAGGCTTCAAGGCCTTTTGGTCCCATTTTGGGGAGGTTGGAAAGATCCATAAACGACTTGTAGGCTTATTGTTACTTGGGGAGGCTTTCGCCTTTTTCGGCACGTTCCTTGGCTTTTTCGCGAGCGGTCTTGCCAATGAGGTTTATGTGCTTCCATGTAATCAACTGGACTTTGTTTCCGTTTTCATCTTCAAAGTTTAGATTCTTAAGATCAATTGCGGTTACGAACTGATTGATTTTTACAATTAGTTCGTTGACCTTGTCCACCATATCCCGGCTATACAGCAAACTGTGGATGGTAGAATCTTGTTCAACAGAGGAAATGATTTCGTTTGCTCGGTTTGCACCATCTGAAATAGACTTAAGAGCCTTGTCCGTCTCGATAAGCTTTTCGTTTACGGCTGCGGTTACTGTTCTGACCGCCGTGTCAGCTTGTTGAGTAACATTGATCAATTCTGCACTGGCGGAATTCACCTGCTTAAACAGTCCATTAAGAGTGTTGGGCAATGAAGACATCAGTTTATCTGCATTTTCCAAGGTTCCTTCCACTGTCCCGACGACGTTTTCGAAAGCCTGCTTTGCGGAGGGATGTGTAGAATCCCCTTCCGTAATTAGGTGAATCATATCTCTCACTACGGTCAACTGGTCGTTTACGTCTTCAATGTATCGTAGAACTTCTGCAATACCAGGCTCAAATTCACCCTTGAAGATGTAATCATCTTTGTAGATGGCCCCTGTTTTGGAGGGGAAAATTTCAACGCGACGCTGGCCCATAATGGCGTAGTTTACATTGACAATTCTGGTACCTTCTCTCAAAACGATAGGATCGTCAAACTTAATTTGAATTCGGGCTCTGTCACCTAACCATTCGACCTTTCCGACAGCACCGACGGTGAATCCACGAACAACCACTAGGTCTTCTGGTTGTAAAGAGCCTAGCTCGTCAAAATCAACTTGAATAGTCATTGTTGATTTTTGGTGTGCTTCCATCATGCTGAGTGCCACAAAGGCGAAAACAAATAGCAAGGCGATGATGGTCAGGTAACCCAATGTCCGATCGGAAATTTTCATGGTGGTCAATATAGAAAAGATTAGGACTTCGAAGAAATTGTTAAATAGTATGTCCCAGTATACGGAGAATTTCTTCTTGATCAGTCAGCCCTTTTTGCAAAACTTGTTCTGCAGATTGCTGTAAATTTCCATCTACAAAAGAACCATCGGGGAGTAACATCTCAAAAATGGGAATTCGGCCTGAATAGATGTGTGGATGGAGTGTTGTTTTCCGAAGAAGTCTTTGGGCTAAAACGCCTAGTAGGGTTTGTTTGATGGAAGATTGGTCTATTCCCAGGTCTCTCAATCGTTCAAAGGCTGCTTTTGCATTGTTTGTATGAAGCGTTGATAGGACCAAGTGACCTGTTTGGGCTGCTCGAACCGCAATTTGTGCTGTTTCGGCATCTCGAATCTCTCCGATAAAAATTACATCGGGGTCTTGTCTGAGTATGGAGCGTAGAGCGACAGGGAAGGTGAATCCACATTTTTCGTTGACTTGAACCTGGGTTGCCCCTTCCAGTGTGTATTCTATAGGGTCTTCAATGGTTGTAACATTAATTTTTTTATGGATGATTTCTCTAAGCCCTGTATGTAGTGTTGTGGTTTTACCGCTACCTGTTGGACCTGTCACAAGAAATAAACCTTGCGGACTATTGAAGACTTTTCTTAGAAAGTCTAGTTGTTTACAGCTTTGTACTAAGTCTGATAATTTGAATTGCTCTTTGGAATCTTGATGCTTTGGCAAAAGTCGTAAAACGCATTTTTCCCCGTTCGGCGTGGGTATGGTGCTTAGTCTAATATTGTAAAGCCCCTTAATGCTGTTGAACGAAAAACTTCCGTCAAGGGGAATTCTTTTTTCTGTTATATCTACATCCGCTAAAACTTTTAATCTTACGAGAATGGGGTCAGATAGCCATAAAGGAAGAAGCTTGAACTCATTTAATAGTCCGTCTTGGCGGATTCGCAATCGTAGTTGTTTTTCGTTGGGTTCAATGTGTAAATCCGAGGCCTCTTTTTGAATAGCCTGTTCAAAAAGAGAATCTACAAGATTTATAATGGGTTCTGATTCCCAAGAATCATGACGGTTGATGTCTTCTGCGGAAATGCTAATGTCTTGGTTGTCGCTGTTAGATTCCTGTAATCGATTCAATCTTGATATTTCGGAAAACGAATGTTCCTGAGGGATGATTTTCCCGTCTAGTTCCATCTTGATTTTTTCAAGAAGAAGCTCGTCCGAACTATTCTCTATAGCGATTGTATGGCTTGGAAATAGATCCGTCTTAGAAGATAGTACCGCAATGTTGTGTGTTTTGTTCCACTGCAAAATTTTATGGTTATGCATTAAGTTGTTCATATGCAGAAACCTAGCAAAATGGTTTGTTGATTTGTGTCAACAGTTGTTTGCAAAATTGCAACAGTTTGTGTCTCTGTTTCATTACGCGAGTTTTTTTTGCGGTATCTTTTAATTTGGAACAGCTAGTAAAACAAAAAAGCCTGTGGATTTCTCCACAGGCTCTTCTCTCTCAAATAAAACTGTTATGCCTTAGAACGTTTTACTTTACCAGCAACCTTCTTGACACCCTTCTTTGCCTTATGGAAGATTGCATTAGGCAGCCAGAAGAAGGTGGGAATCAGGTACATGGTAAGAATGGCGGACACAATCAAACCACCCACAGATGCAATACCCATGGGCTGAGTCATTGCGGCCACGTCACCACCCATAGCGAAAGCCAGCGGGAGCTGAGCCACCACAGAAGCCAGGGTTGCAAGCACGATTGCCTGGAACTTGGACTTTGCTGCAGTCATCACGGCCGAGCGTCTGCCCATGGCACCGCTTCGAAGCAGTCGGTTTGCTTCGTCCAGCAATAGAATGGCGTTGTTCACCACCACACCGATAAGCATCACGATAGCCATCAATGCAATCATGGACAGAGCCTTGCCCGTAAAGATTAGGCCAAGGAACACACCGATTGCACCCATAGGAATGGTTGTCATGATGATGAAGGGCTGTGCAAAGCTTTCCAGCAGGGCTACCAGCAGGATGTAGGTCATGAGAATTGCCATGATGATAGCTGCGATAAATTCCTGCACCATGTCGTTCTGCATGTCTGCGTTACCGCCGAAGCCTGTGGTAACACCTTCAGGAAGCTGATCCTTCATTTCGGCGGCGAGAGCGCCGACCTTGCCCATGATTTCACCAGTGGTGTGTCCCGGGAGAAGGTTCATAGAAACGTCGATTCGAGTACGCTTGCGCTTACGTTCAATCTTGGTAGGACCAGCACCATCTTCGATGTAGAAGAGTTCCTTAGCAGAAACATAGCCCTTGGGGGTCAGCATGGGGAGATCTTCGATATCGGCGTGGGTTGCACGGTCCTTTTCCTGCATACGGAAGTAAACGTCGTATTCTTCACCGTTTTCAGAATAAGTACCAGCTTCATAACCGCTAACAGCGATGTAGTTGTAGGTTGCCATCTGCTGTACGGTGGTTCCGTAGTCGGCCATGGCCTGACGGTTCGGTATCATACGGATTTCCGGTTTACCGGCTTCGTAGCTGGACTTGATTTCTACAACGCCATCAATCTTTTCGGCTACGGCAGCCTTAAGAAGGTCTGCTGCCTTGATCACGGAGTCTGCGTAAAGACCGCTGACTTCCAGCACCACGTCACCTGCAGAGTTATTGCTCATTTCAGAAGCGGAAGTACTCTTGATGGAAATGTAGGCATCGGGAATGTCTGCCAGGTAGGGACGGATGGAGTCCACGATTTCGTCAGTACTACGGGTACGGCCTTCCCAGCGTTTTTTCAATTTGTAACGCATCTTGGTCTGGTTCACGGAAGTGAAGCCGCTTTCGCCACCGACGGTCACACTGTACTGTTTGATTTCAGGAATGTCCTTCAGGCGGGATTCGATAATCTTGGTAACGCTATCGGTTGTTTCGATGTTGGTACCCACAGGCATTTCGAGAGACACGGCCATCATACCCTGGTCCTGACGGGGGGACAACTCCACGGTCATGTGGTTCTTTGCCATGTAGCCAACGAACATCACCATGGCCACGAGGGCGATTACCTGGAAGAACACGCCGAAGATGGAGAGTGCAAAGCTCAAGGTCTTGAGGTAGATGAAACGAACGCCGTTCATGAAAGCGGGGAAAATACCCATAATGACACCAAAGATACGTCCGATAAGTCCAGGCTTTTCTTCGATGATGTTTCCGAATTCATCTTTTTTCTTGCCCTTGAACAGGTAAGCTGCCATAAGCGGGGTAAGAGTGAAGGTGATGAGGAGGGACACAACCGTTGCAAACACCATGGTCATACCGTAGGTCTTGAAGAAGATACCCACGATGGATTTCATGAAGGCAATAGGTACGAACACGCAGACGTTGGTAAGAGTGGAGGCCATGATTGCCACCATGATTTCGGAGGTGCCCTTGTAGGCGGCTTCCTTAGGATCGAGACCTTCCTGCAACTTAGCGTTAATATTTTCAAGCACCACGATGGAGTTGGTCACCAACAGACCCACAGCAGAGGAAAGGGCCATCAAACTCATCATGTTGATGCCGAACCCTGCGAAGTACATGAGGGTGAAAGAACCAACCACAGAAATCGGCATGGTCAGGGCTGCAATCAACATGGTAGAAAGCTTGCCCAGGAACAGGAGCAACAATATGGAGGTCAAGAGAATTGCGACGATGATGTTCTGGATCACGTTGTCGATAGATTCACTAACTGCTTCGGACTTGTCGTAAACCAAGTGGAGCTCAAAGCCAGCAGGCAGAGTCTTGTTGATTTCATTCAGTCGCTTGATCACGCCCTGAGCCACTTCCACCACGTTTGCGTCGGAACGCTTCTTGATATCAAGAGAAACAGAGTTGATACCGTTGAAGCGGGAGGCGGAAGTAATGGTCTTGACGGTATCCTTAACGTTTGCCACTTCGCTTAACTTAATAACCCCCGTAGCGGTAGGAAGTTCCAAGTTGCGGATTTCATCTAGGCTGCGGAACTTACCTGCGGTTCGTACGGAAGTATTTTTGTGCTTACCGATAACTTCACCTACAGGGTTGTTCAAGTTGGAGGCTCCGTACATGCCCATCATTGTGGCGATATCTACGCCGCGATTCTTGAGCATTTCCTTGTCAAGTTCTACGGAAATCTGGCGGGTAGTACCACCGAAGATGTCTACGCTGGCAACGCCCGGAACAGAAGTGAACAGAGGCTGAATGTCGTCTTCCACCTTCTGGCGGAGTTCTGTAGAGTTTGCAGGACCGGTGAAGGAAATGGACATAATTGCTGAAGCATTAATGTCCACCTTGGAAATAATGGGGGCTTCCGCTGCGTCGGGGAAGTCGGCTGCTGCCTGTTCCACCTTGGCACGGACGTCGTTTGCGGCAACGTCAACGTTGATACCCATGTTGAACATGGCGACGATAATGCCGTAGTTTTCCATACAGATGGACTGCACGTAGTCGATACCGTCCACCAGTTCCACCTGTTCTTCAGCAGGTTTGATAATGGTTGATTCAATTTCTTCCGGGTTTGCACCTGGGTAGACAACCACTGCGGTTACAACGGGAATATCGAATTTCGGCATCAGGTCCACCACCATCATACGGTAGGTGTAGATACCGAACACCACCACGGTCAAGATGACCATGAGCATGGTGATTGGTTTGTAAATACTTGCCTTAATCATTCAGAAATTCTCCCGGAATTATTCTACGATGAGAACCTTGTCGCCGTCGTTCATCTTGGACTGGCCTTCGACCATCACAACGTCACCTTCGGCAAGACCTTCTGTAATCTGGACTTCGCCGTTAGCCTGGATGCCTACCTGTACAATCTTGCGCTTGGCATTGCCTTCGGCATCGACGGTCCATACGGTATTTAGACCGTTGCGGTAGACAATTGCTTCGGAAGGAACGACAACTCCGCTGACCTGCTGCATATCCAAGTCCGCAGAAACGTACATACCGGGAAGAAGCTTTTTACCCTTATTATTAAAGGTAATTTCAACCGGGAAGAAGCGGGTCTGGGGATTTGCTGCCAGAGGAATGGTGGTGACCTTACCCTTCAAGACTTCACCATTCAGGTTGACGGTTGCTGTGGCGCCCTTCTTGAAAAGGCCGATGTCCTGGCTTGTGATGTTTAGCTTTAAGATGACCTGGTCAAGCTTTGCGATTGTGCAGAATGGACCCTGGCCAGGAACCTGACCTACCTGGAATTTCATTTCAGTGACAACACCGGCTGCAGGAGCCAAAATCTTGTTGGCGCGTTCCAAGGTTTCCAAGTTCATCTTGGCGATTTTCAACTGTAGTTCCTGAGAATCCATGTCTTGTTGGCTGATACCGCCCTTCTGGTGTACTTCACGCATACGTTCGGTAGCCTTTTCCAGAACGGCAATCTGTTCCTTGGTCTGTTCCAGCTGGGTATTGTCGGCGGAACGCAGGTATTCAGCAAGAACCTGGTCTTTTTTGACGTTGCTGCCGACCTTGACGTTGATTTTTGCGATGGGGTCGTTCATCTTGGAGATGGCGTAAGTCTGCTGCATACCTTCGACGGTTCCGCTGAACTTACGAACATCGGTGAGCTTAGCTTGGACTGCTTTTACCACACGTGCAGGCTTGCCCTGCTGCTTTTGAATTTCTTCGATAGTGGTTACGGGCTTGGCTTCTTGTGCCTTTTCGTCTTTTTTGAGTTCGCAACCAGCAAGAAGGAGAGCTGCTGTTGCAATGGTCATGAAGGCTTTTACTTTCTTGTTCATTTTCGTCCTCTTTCTCTAATATTCACCGGTGGCCTGGAGCAATGCGTTGTAGGCAGTGTTCCACTCCTTAATTGCTTGTGTGTAAGCGAGCTTTGCCTGGCGAAGGCTGTTGTTGGCTGTGAGATAGTTAATCTGGGTTTCTCTACCAACTTTGTAGGCCGCTTCTGTTAAGTCGTAATTTTTCTGTGCCAGTTCCAGGGAGCGTTTCTTCATTTCGATCTGCTGGGTTGCGTTTTCAAGAGTGCTGATGCAAGATTCAATTTGCAGACGGAAACCACGTTCGGCGGTTTCACGCTTTAGCTGGATGGAGCGGAGATCGGATTTTGCCTGGGCTACGCCAGACTTAGTCTTGTTACCGTTGAAGAGGTTCATGGTGACGCTGAGGGCGATGTACTTGTTGATGTTTTCGTCCCAATCAGGTGCGTCCCACTTGTAGAACTCGTTTTGGTTGTTGGAATACTTGATTCCTGCGACCAAAGCTACCGTGGGCTTGTAATCACCTTCTTGAATATCCACCAGTTTTTCGTTAATCTGTTCAGCAGCCTTTAGCTGGGCAATTTCCTTGCGACGCTTCAGAACGTTTGCCATGGCGGTATCCGGCATGGGGGCATTTTCGGGACTACGGAATTCACCGACGAACTTGACTTCGGCGTCAAAAGGCATTCCCATGGTGTTCAAGATCGCGTTGCGGGCGAGGACCTGCTTCTTTTTTAGGTCTTCTAGGGTGGATTTTAAGTTGTCTAGTTCCAGCTGGGCACGGACAACGTCCAATTCTTTACCCAAGCCGCTCTGGTATGTCTGTGTAGCCAGTTCCACGGCGGTTTGAAGAAGGGCTATACTTTCTTCGGTGATTACAACGGAACTGTCAAGAATGATTACGTTGTCGAAGGCTTCTTCCACATCGTAACGGACCTTGTTCTTGGCGTTTTCCAGTGCGATTTCGCTGGTAAGTTTTGCGGTTTTTGCAATTTCAATACCGGTACCAACCTTACCACCTGCATAAAGAACTTGGGTAGCGGTAATACCGATGGATGACTGCCAACGGTAACCCTGGGACTTCATGCCGTAGAGTAGACCGTCTAGCGCGGGACCAATCACCTGTTGGTCATAAATGTTTGCCATGGGATGACCGTCTGCATCTTGACCCATGGCCATCTGCTTGGCGGCATCGGTCAGGTCGGAGGATTTCTTAACGTCATCCAATCCAAAAATACGAGTGACGGTTGCACTAAGGTCAATGCTCGGGTAGGCGTTACCGTAACCTTCATCCACCTGGGCGTTGGTTTTCTTCAGATCTTCTTCTGCGCTCTTTACATCTGAAGAGTTCTCAAGAGCGACTTTGATTGCTTCTTCGCGGGTGTAGGTCTGACCCGCGAAAGTCTGGGCGGCCATTCCAAAGGCCAGTGAGGCGGCCAATGCGGCCGAAAGGGCTTTTTGCCTGGACATAATACTCCTACTTAATTTTCTGCGCCAAATTTAGAAAAACCTGTTCTACCCTAAAAGGGTGAAAATAAGGTTAATGGATAAACCGCTTGTTTTACTGGATGAAATGCAAAAAGAACGTCCGATATGGACGTTCTTCTTGATAAAAAAGCCGTTTTTTACAAAAAATGGACGTTTTTGTTACATCAGGCCGGGGATCTTCATTCCACCGGTAATGTCGGAAATGCTAGACTGGGTGGCATCGTCTTTTTTCTTGACGGCAGAGTTGATTGCTGCCATAATAAGGTCTTCCAGGGCTTCAACATCATCCTTGTCCACTGCATCCGGATTAATCTTGATCATGGTGACCACACCTTTACCATTCATTGCCACCTTAACCATGCCGCCGCCAGCTTCTGCTTCGAAGCTTTGTGCCTTGAGGTCGCTCTGGGCCTTGATCATTTTACTTTGCATCTTCTGAAGGTCTTTCAGCATTTTGCTCATATCCATAGTAGTATCCTCTTGTTTTTCTTGAAATTTATAAAAATTCTAATCCTGTGGATCAGTTTCTTCGGTTTCTGCCGGCTCAGCTTGATCCTGAGTTTTTTTGATTTTGGTGGAATAGATGAGTTCTGACTTGAATTTGTTGACGAATTCCGCGAAATTAGGCTCTTTTTGACGATCCAACTCAAACGTGGACAAAGTTTCCTGGTATTTCTGTTGACGTTCCTCGGCAGTGTATGCTCTGGTTTTGATGGACAGGTTTACTGGGGTTTGGAGTTTTTGTTCAAGAATTTGTTTAATACGGTCAATGTATTCCGGATTTTCTTGAATTTGCTTATAGCTCCATGTTCCGGCATTTTCTGTTTCACCGACGTAAGTGATGGTGATTGGGAAGGGGGTTTCCTGTAAATCACCTGTTTCAAGAACCGTGTCACTGAGTGCTACAGAGAAATACAAGTCCTCATCTGCTATATGGGAACAAATGGTACCCCAAGCGGCCGCGATTTCGTAGCGAGAGTAAGTGGCTTCGCCTCCAAAAAGGGAACTTTTGAAATTATCAAAGGGATTTTGGACGGAATTGCTGGTCGCTTGATTCTGCTCTTGAGCATCCAGCATTCCCTGGACTTCAGTTACTTTTTTTTTTAACGCCTCGTTGTCAGCGCTACGAGGGTCGTTAATGGCAGCCAATGCTCTTCTAAGGTCCGTCAAGTGATCCAGCCAAGCCATTCTTGCGAAAGTCGTTTCGACAAGAAGTCTGGGATTTGTACTGTAACGCAACGTTCCTTGTAAATCGATGAGCATCTTGCTAATTCGCAAAATGTCGCCGTTCTTTAAGGCGGGAACAGCACTCTTGTGCTTGGTGTACATTTCCTCAGAAAGGTTCAATACGTCGGGAGTGAACGCTTCCAAACGAGTGTATAGCAAGTTGCGAAGGAATTTGCCGAAACCGTCTAACAAGGGAATAAATTCAATACCACGCTTGCAGGCGTCGTCCACCATCTTGAAACAGGTCTTTAAATCGTGACCTTCAATGGCGTTAATAAGCGTAAAGAACAGTTCTACAGGGGGAATGCCAAGAACGCTGCGGACAGAATCCGGGTTCATGTCGCTTCCTGTAAATGCAAATGCCTGATCGAAATACGTCAGACCATCACGCATGGATCCATCAGCTTTTTCGGCAAAGATGTCCAGGGTTTCGTCGGAGGCATTGATGCCTTCCTGTTCGCAAATGAAGCGCAGGCGGCTGCGGACCTGTTCTATGGAAAGACGCTTGAAGTCAAAACGCTGGACGCGGCTCAAGATGGTTTGCGGAACCTTGTTGACTTCGGTAGTTGCGAAAATGAAAATCACATGCTCAGGGGGTTCCTCAAGAGTCTTGAGAAGCGCGTTAAATGCTCCTGTAGAAAGCATGTGGACTTCGTCGATGATAAAAATTTTGTACTTGCTGACGACAGGGGGATATTGAACTTTTTCAATAACTTCGCGGATGTTGTCCACGCCGGTATTGGAGGCGGCGTCTATTTCAAAAACATCCATGTTGCTGCCGTTCATAATGCTCTTGCAACTTTCGCATTCGCCACAAGGGTGCAAGGGATCACCGCCGGTACAGTTCAGCGTTCGGGCAAGGATACGGGCACTGGTAGTCTTACCTACACCGCGGGTTCCGGTAAACAGGAATGCGTGATGGAGGCGTCCCCCTTCAATTGCGTTCTGTAGGGTTTTTGCGATATGTTCCTGACCAACCATGTCAGAGAAAGACTGTGGACGCCACTTACGGGCCATTGCTACGTATGCCATAGGTGGGAATGTAGAAAAATTATGAAGTATGAATGCCGAGTTTTGAATTATGGGGTGGAAAATTAACGCTTTGACTGGTTTGAAATGGCGCTTTGACTGACCAAAAGTTAAAACAACGCTGGTTAGTCAGTCGTTTTACGTACAAATTAATGAAAATAACGGGGTCCAGGTGGGTTTGTTGGTTGAAATATTGGTTTACTAACTGACCAAAGTGATGAATATGGGAGATTGGTCTGTTGCAAAGTGTTGCAACTTTAGAAAAATCTGAAATTTTGTTGCGAATAAAGTAATTTTTGACTGACCAAGATGCTGCTTTTAGGTGGCTAGTCAGTCAAAGTATGGAATTCAGGTATGCAACGAATTGAAATTTGGGGTAGGTTTGAACAAAAAATAGGCCAAAGTTCCCTGGCCTTTAGTTTGCACGGAGAAATTTGCTATTTTCTTCAGTGCGGCGCGGTTGACCGCTATTTATACGCGGTTTGCCGCCTTTTCTAGATCATTTATATATCCCAACATTTTGGCAATCATATTGAGGGCGTGGAGCTGGGCCTTGAGTATAAGCTTTGCACCGAACTCGAGTATAGGCTCAGCACCGGGCCTTGAACAGGATATTTATGAATCACTTTGAAAAGGACCTTAAGGAAATTGCAACGCCGGATTTATTTCTCCCCATGCTACGCGCAAAACAGGAGGAATTGCTTGGAATCATTGACAGTAAACGAAAAGCTTTGAATTGCGCCCCTCAGGGCAGGCTTCGTATTGCGGTAAATCGAGGGAAACCTCAGTGGTTTCATGTGGGCAGCGGTAGTTCGCAGGATTCGGCTATAGAATCGCAACAAGGAACTTACATTCCTCAGTCGGATGAAAAGCTGGCACGCCGTCTGGCGCAAAAAAGCTACGATGAAAAGGTGCTGGCGGCAGCCCGCACGTCCCTTAATGTTATTGAAAAATTTTTAGACTCCTACGAAAAAAATTCCGTGAATGACGTTGCGGTCAAAATGCATGAGGCACGACAGGCGTTGATTCGCCCCGTGATTTGTCCTGACGAGAAGTTTACTCGGATGTGGGAGAGCGTTCCTTATGAAGGGAAGGGGCTTGACGACTGTGTTGGGGTGTTCACCGCAAGAGGGGAACGGGTGCGCTCCAAGTCGGAAGTGATTATTGCAAACACCTTGCATTCGCTGAACATTCCCTATCGCTATGAATTCCCCCACAAGATGGCACTTATGAAAACGAACGGCGGCAAGAATACACGGTCGGCTGTTTTCTATCCCGATTTTACCTGCCTGAATTTGCGGACCCGCCAGGAATTTGTGTGGGAGCATTTTGGCCTGGTGGAAGACGAGGACTACGCGAGGAATATGGTCTCTAAAATAGAACACTTTGCTAAGAACGGATTTTATCCTGGGGTGAACTTGATTACCACTTCGGAAACGCGAGAGATTCCTTTGGATTCTGCACTGGTGCGGCTGTATGCGGAAAAATACTTGCTGTAGCTTTTGAAAAACGTCGCCCACCCCCGTCATTTTAGCGAAGGAAAGTCTTCCTCGCGAAGTTCCTAAAGATTATCCCTGCGAAGTTCCTGAATGTCATCCGCGAAAGCGGAAATCTAGCGTTCCCGCTTCAAAAAAAATTAGGGGAAACTGAAAAATATCGCAGTAATTCCCAATTTTTACGCTAAAATTGCCGAAATTTCAAAAAAATACTTGACTTTTTTTATATTCAAACCTTATAAATAAAGGCTTCGACGAGGTATGTTGTACAGTTTAGGTATAAATACCGTCGTTCGGGTCTGGATTTTGCCCATGTGGTATGCTGAATATAGAAAAGAGCATTTTCCGATTATTTCGTTTATGAGTAAAAGATAGGAATGCCCTGTTTTCTAATTTTAATGATGGACGAACTCAACTGGTTAATGCCGAGAAAACTTCACATTATACCCTAATTTGAACGAGTTTGTCGGAAAATCCCAGTTAAACAGCGAAGGCGCATTACGCAATTAGCATTTTTTTGCTAAGCGCATGTTTACGCCTAGCAGAGCTAAAAAAACACCGATTTACATCAGGTACTCTTGACCAAAGGCAGCAAACCTCAGCGTAGTTTGAGTTTTTTGAGGCTGCCTGTAGAGATAATCTTCCACGCCTTGATGAACAAGTTGAGGGCTGAGGAAGTGTACTGCCCTACGTTTTCACAGAACTTGTCGAAACGTACCTGATCCTTGGTTTTGATTCGTGCAGAATTCAAAGCCAAAATCAACTACCTTAATTTAATACCGGAAGAACAACGAATTTCTTTTCGCCCGATTTAACGTAGATATTCATTTCAAACTGATTGGCGTTTCCGTTTACATAGAGGCTCATCTTATGACGACCCGCAGAAACAGGTGTTCGAATCACATTGATTGTCCTTGGCATAAACAAGCCAATACGTGCATCAGGAACTTCCTTAGCCTTTAACGCTTTTTCCATTAGATCTGCCACTATCTCAGATTTTTTTCTCGCAATCGACACAAGAAGCTTATTTATTGCCATACGAATGACGCCTCGAATAAGCGTGGGAAGTGTTTCGTCGGCTAAATTCTGGTCCAATTCATATTCCGTATTCAAGACTTCTTCAACGGGAATCTTCGTACCTCCATCAAGGACCATTTCAAAATTCTCAATGCGATTTTCCACCGGCTTTAAGGAGGGGGCAGCAATATCAAAATCAAACTGGATGGAGCCTATCATATTTTCGATATTTATGCCAGGAGGAATCACTCCCTCGGGAATCTTGTCCTTTAGAGGCGGAGTCTGAATTTCAATACCGGACTTTGCATCCTCGGCGGCACCCACTGGAGTCACCTTCACCACACCTGAGATTGGATTATAGTCCAAAGCAAAACGGTCATCTCCCAGAATCGGACTATGACCGCCATAGATCACTACCACTAATTCGCTCTCTCCCGTTTCAACTGCAGGAGGTTCAGGAAGCCGGATTCCACCCAAATCTTCATAACGATCAGCAGCTCTTAAACGATCGTAAGAATACTGCCAAATCTGACTAGGAAGCTTCAATTTGCTAGTTTCTTCATTGTATGCACGGATGGTTTCGTAGTAGGCAATAGCTGCATCATCCGTATCACCGCCCATTTCGTAAACAAGAGCTGTCAAATAACGCAGAAATCCATTGTCATTAACCTTCTTATTGTCCTTTTGATATAAGGTTTCCATGGAGATCTGTGCCTTCTTCACTTCTACGGCGGCCCCTTCCACATCGCCCATAGCAAGACGATTGAGTACTCTAAACTCGTGTAGCAGCAACATTTCAAAAGGACGTGCCACATAAGGACGAGCGTTATCGTTGGTCAATACAGATGCGGCTGAATTAGTAATAGAAACGGTGTAAAGCGAATCATATATTTTTTCACAATCATTAAAATATTCTTCGCTGGTCTTGTAATTTCCAAGGTAATGATTCAACGTACCCAAGTCAAAATTATAAAGAAAGGTGGAATTATCATCGTACAACTCTTCACCTTTTTCTGTAATACTAGCAATAGCTTCCGTTACGCCTTCGGCCTTAAATTGCGGATACAGATTTTCAAAACGATCCAAGGACGGATTGGAACACGAGCACAAAAAAAGCACTGCCAACAAAAGTGCAGATAATAACTTCACAAAAATACTCCTATAGAAAAAATAGGCTCAAAATTTAGAAAAATATTTACTAAATTGTCAAAAATAAATTCAACCAGTTTCGCCAATGAAAAAAATAATCCTAGCAATCCTGTTTTTAGCATTTTTTGCTTTCGGTCAAAAAGCGGGTTTTTCCCTATATGTAACATCATCAGGTTCTGCGTCTGACGCAGATATGAAAAAAATCGAGGCAATCTCAGGGGAACAAAATTTATCGTTAAAGAAAGATGGTTACTTATTGGATAATTTTGACTACGCCACAGTCTTTGAGGCTTCGCGAATTCTAGAACAGAAAGATGCCAAGGTCAGAATCGACCATTGGGAATATAACCCCACTAAAAACGATTCCTTCTTGGCGGACGCTTCCGTTACAAGAGGTCCTGACGGAAAACCCTTTAAAGAACCTTTTCCCTACCTAAGAGTTTTTTCATCCATTGTAGCCGTTGCAGGAATTGGACTGGCCACATATTTCAACATTCAGGCTTCCTCCGCCCACGATGACGGTATTGAAGCGTTAAAAATGAATGGAGATGAAAATGCCTTTCGATCTTATCACGATGATGCGGAAAAGCATCAAAACAACCGCAATTACTCCTTTGGACTTGCGGGATTGGGATTCCTTGGTTTAGGCTTATCTTTTGCGTTGTAGTGGGGCGTTTATGCATTTTATTTTATCCAAAAAGAGACTAGCCTTAGCATTCGCAAGCCTTATCCTTGCTTCTTGTGATTACGTAGGCGACATGGATGACGTGTACGCCAGCGACTACCAATGTGAAGACGGACTGGAACTACTCCCCTATAATCCCCAGACCTTCCCTTATAGCAATCGATACTTCGTATATAAAAAGACATCTGAACAACAGCCACTTGGACGTGTTACAGATAATCAGCAAGTAATTGACATTGTTATTCGAGATTTTGACGTGACCCATCCGGACTTTGAAAATTTCCAAGAAGAAGCCTACGCCAGCCTTAACAATGGAACATTAGCTACTTGGGACCCGGGCTATCAAGGCAACAGCGAATGGATGGCCCGTCGTTCTGATCCGGCAAATTATGGTTGCGGAAACACTCAGACTCCTGAACTAGGTATTGCAGTCGGTACAGCGGGATATCCCAAGGACCTCATGTCCAAGTCCGGAGCAGTCTCCACAGTTCCCGATTATATTGCTGGTATTTCGGGCAATGTGACTCAGGGCTATGCCTGGTATGGTGAATTCGGCGAATGCAGTTACGATCCCTCTATCAACCCATTAGGACTAAAAACTCTGCGTGGTTTTGCATCGGAATTGTGCAACAATTCCGCAAATGCGTGGTCCTTTGATGCATCGGAAAGCGCAAAAACATGCAATAACATTTGTAAAAAACACCTGTGGTCAAATGCAGTTTATGCGACTCCCGGCATGGTAAAACAACACCTGAAATTCAACGGTGATGACATGATGTCACCACAAATCCAACGCAATCGAACAGCTTGTGATAACGTGTATTTTGACCAATGGTTTACTGACGTTGCTGGTATAAATAAACGAACTAATTCAAAACTAGTCTTAAATCAAGACCTTAACAGTCCGGCGTATTTCACGGTCAACTATGATTGGAACAATGGAGGCTATTTCCCTCTAGACGAAATAGACGCCAGTTACAACTGGATGGGACCGAAGCAAAATACAGACCAGTTTGGTGCTCAAACCCTTTCCATTTTCTGTCCGCCCTATAATTATGAATGGGCTGCAAGTCAAGCTGATTTTATGGGTAACAAAACGGCGACACTTTGCAACGCATGGAAAGCTGCCGGTGGACCCAAAATCGGCACTGCTGCACAACAGGCCGCTTTAGCAAATCCGTCTCTTGGCCTACTTCATCTCCGTAACTACGGTTTCACCATTATGGGATACACCTCCTTTAAGTACAACAAAGGTGCTGGCGAGATCTTCGAAATAACCGGCGATGATGATATTTGGGTCTATGTAGATGGTGTTCTCGTTACTGATCTCGGTGGCGTTCATCTGCCGGCCAAGGGCACTGTAGATATGGATTATCTTGCGATGAATGGACATGGTTGCCATTCAGGAGATCCTCTCGCCAAATCATGCGACCTGGATGCAGATGGTTTATGGAAAAACGCATCCGTGCACCATCTTCATTTTTTCTACGCCGATCGCCAATCCGATGGTTCCAATCTCCGCATACGTAGCTCCCTGTCTAGCATTCCAAGTGCAACAAACAGCATTCCAAGTATAACAGAAGCAAAGATTGAAGAAAAAAACGGAGTTCAAAAAGTTCGTATCTTGATGAACCAGCCACTAGACCAAGAAACCATGGCTGCCATCAGAAATTATGGGGAAATAACACCTATATTTGTCGTTATAAGAAAAACGAGTGATCCGATAACAGCAATCCTCACCTCAGAAACATACGGATTCTACGTTTCAAGTATTTCTGATGCCATGGACAAGGGCGAGTCTGGTTATCTTTATGAAATTACCGGAACCATCAAAACTTTTGACGGAAGAGTGACCCAATTGTTGGGAGAAAATTACATAGCAATCAATGCCCCATACGATGCGGACGACGCCTATGACGAAAGTATGAGAAAAAATTACGAACAATATTATGGGGGCGAAATATGGTCCTATCTGCTGGAATGGAATACACGAATTACTTTTCAAGTCACCAGCACATCGGGAATTCCCGTGCGGAGTATACCCAATTCGCCAAACGACTGGGCACCGTTTAGCTGGTCCCCAATCAGCATCCACAGCAGTAATCTATTCAATTATTACTCAGAATTTGAGCCTGGCGAACTTTTTCTCGGGAAAAAGAGCGAATGCGATTCTCTTGTACGCGAAAAATATAAAGGGTGTGTAGAAACGGACAGAGACGTAAATCCCGGTGATTATATTTGCCAGATACCTATGTAGCATCTTTTTTGCTAAGTGCACGTTTACGCTTTGCAGAGTTTTGATTTTTAGAGGACCTTAACCCTTTTATCTTTTATCCTTTTCCTCGTTTTTATATATCTTTATCACAAATATTACGAGGTAATCATGAATCCGAATCTTGCTCTTTTGATTTTGTCTTGGCAGGTAGCTTGCCTTTTCCACGAAACCGAAACGGAAAAGCTCTTGCCGGGTTCTGCTTCTGCAACGGAAGCGGAAAGTGAAGAATTAGATAAGATTCACGATGAATTGACTCCGGATGTCAGTTGGGACGACTTTAACGATACTTATGGTGATTTCCATAGTGCTAAAGATCGTGCCGATGCGTGTATTGCGGTTTTGAAGAACGAATCCGCAGAATTCAAGAGTAAGGTATTGGAGGCTATGCTCCGCATTGCCAATGCCTCCAAGGAAGATGATAACGAAACCAACGTTTCTCCCGAAGAGATGAGCTTCATTCAGCAGGTGAAGACTGCACTTGTAGGATAAAGCTGCTTAGGATAAAGCGGATAGTTTAAAGCGAAAAGCGTAACGTGTAAAGAAAAAGCCTCGCAGTTTTGAACTGCGGGGCTTTTTAGCTTAAAGGAGTGTGAAAATTCTTTCTCCTTTAAACTTTATCCTTTAACCTATAATCTATGCGCGTTAGCGCAGGACGATGTCGCCGTTAGCCACCAGCTTGTCGCGAAGCTTGTTGTGGGCCTTGTTGACTTCGTCGTCGGTCAAGGTGCGGTCCATGGTCTGGTAGGTCAGGCTATAGACCATGTTCTTCTTGCCGGCTTCGATCTTGTCGCCTTCGTAGATGCTCTTGAGGGTGATCTTGGCCAGGTTCTTGGGGTTGAGGCCCTTGATGCGGGCAACGATTTCCTCGTGGGTGAGGCTCTTGGCCACTTCAAGAGAAATGTCGCGGGTAGAGGGAACCTGACGGCTGAAGGCCTGGAAGATAATCTTCTTCTGGCTTGCAACAATCATCTTGTCCAGGTCGGCTTCCATGACGTAGGTTTCGTAACCGATTTCGCAGGTCTTTGCCACAGAGGGGTGTAGGGCGCCCATGGTGCCAAGGACGGTCTTGCCTGCAACGATTTCAGTCTGCTTGCCCGGATGCATGAAGGCTTCCAGCTTTTCGGGAACGCGGAATTCCACCACGATGCCGCAGCGCTTGAAGAAGGACAGCACCAGACCCTTGAAGGCGGCGAAGTCGATTTGAGCGGGCTTGTCGTTCAGCGGGTTCACGTCGAATGCACCTGCAACCACCAGGGCCACTAGGTTGGATTCGTCAAAGCCGTTGTCGCGGACGTCGGCGCGTTCACGCTTGAACTGGCCCTTGGCCACTTCGAACAAGCGAACGGAACCGGGGCGGTTCTTTTCGTTTTCGGCAACGTTCTTCAGCAAGTTGGGGAGGAGAGAAGTAGGAACAACGCCCAGTTCTTCGGACAGGGGGTTCAAAAGTGCGGCGGGGTTTGCACGACGGTCAGAAGCGTCGGTGCCAAAGAGTGCCTCGGTACGAGCCTTGCTGGTGAAACGCAGGTTCAAGCATTCATGGAGACCCATGGCAGAAAGGGTTCTGCGGATCTTGCGGTTCATCTGTTCCACAGCCGGGAGTTCGTTGGGCTGCATGGTGAACTTGGGCAGGCTGTAAGGAATGTTGTCGAAACCAACGAGACGGGCCACTTCTTCGATGAGGTCCACTTCACGTTCCAGGTCCGGACGGTTGCCCGGAATTTCGAAGGTCATGGTTTCGCCATTTTCGGCAACCAGGTTCAGGTTGATGCTGGTCAGGTGCTTGCGGATCACGTCGGCCGCAATGTCCATGCCGATAATCTTTGCTACGCGGGAAACACGAAGGTCAATCTTTGTGAGTTCCTTCTGGTGGTCGTCGCCGGTGTATTCCACGCAGCCCTTCAGAACCTTGCCGCCAGCCACTTCCTGGATCATGGCGCAAGCGTACTTGCTGTATTCGTCCTGGGTGGTGGTGTCGATACCGCGTTCGAAACGGTAGCTGGAATCGGATCCGATGCCCAGGCGCTTGGCCTGCTTACGGACGATGGTGGGGTTGAAGTAGGCACTTTCCAGAAGAACGTTCTTGGTAGCGTCGACGATTTCGGATTCCACACCACCCATGGTGCCGGCTACGGCTACGGGACGGTCGCCATCGCAGATGACCAGTTCGGCTTCAGTGAGCTCGTGGTCGGTGTGGTCGATGGTCTGGATCTTTTCGCCCTTCACGGCGCGGCGGACCTTGATCATGGAACCCTTCAGCTGGTCCATGTCGAAGCTATGGAGAGGCTGGCCTACGTCCATGAGAATAAAGTTGGTCACGTCCACCACGTTGTTGATGGAGTTCATACCAACGGTGTGCAAAAGCTTGGCGAGCCAGCTGGGGCTCTGCTTAACTTCGACGCCCTTGATGACGCGGGCGGTATAGCGGGAGCATCCGCAACCGGGAACCACTTCCACGGAAGCTGCTGTGCTTGCGGCTTCTGCTTCTTCTACCAGGTTGTAGGAGAGGGGCTTCAGGGGGCGGTTAAACTTGGCGGCCAGTTCGCGGGCAACACCGCGGTGGCAAAGAGCGTCTGGGCGGTTGGGGGTGACGTTCAGTTCGAAGCAGACGTCGTACATGCCGAGACTTACAAAGGGAGTGCCTGCGGGAATGGAGTCGTCCAGAACCATGATGCCGCCATGGTCGTCGGAAAGGCCGATTTCGTCTTCGGCGCAAATCATGCCGAAGCTTTCCACGCCGCGGATCTTGGATTTTTTCATCTTGAGGACGGTGCCGTCGCTCATGGGCAGTTCTGCACCGATGGGAGCGAGAACCACGGTCTGGCCTGCAGCAACGTTAGGTGCGCCGCAAACAATCTGAATGGTTTCGGTACCGTTGTTGACGGTAGTGATGTGGAGGTGGTCGCTATCCGGATGGTTTTCGCAGGTGAGGACCTTTGCTACCACCAGCTTGTCATAGACCTTACCCGGTTCTTCGATGCCTTCCACTTCCAGACCGATGGAAGTCAAAGCCTTTTCAATTTCTGCCACGGATTCCGGCAGATCCACATGACGCTTCAGCCAATTCAGAGAAACTTTCATCTTTATTCCTTTTTAGAAAACCAAATCCTGCTGGGATAAGGTGTTCCCATTAAATTCAAGGCGTAATTTAGAATTATTTAAAAAAAAAGATTGTAGAGGAAAGGCAAATAGGAATGAAAACGATGAAATTGAAAGATTTTGAATAAATTAATGTATTTGCAATGGCTTTTTGTACCTTTTTTTGAAATTCTCAATAGGCTGGAATAAAAAAAAGATTTATCTTTTTAGCATGAAAAGAGCTTTAATTACAGGTATTACCGGCCAAGATGGTTCTTATCTGGCTGAATTTCTATTGGAAAAGGGTTACGAAGTCTATGGTCTTGTTCGTCGCAAGAGCAAACTTGATTTCAACAATGCCGAACATTTGAAGGGTCGAGTAAATTTCATCTTTGGTGATATGACTGATTCAGCATCTCTTTTGCGGGCTATGGAAATCGCAAAACCGGATGAAATCTATAACTTGGCGGCACAATCTTTTGTAACCACATCCTGGGAAACGCCTTTATCTACCGCCGATATTAACGCAATCGGGGTGACGAAACTGTTGGAAGCGGTTCGTCTTTGCAAACCGGACACACGCGTTTATCAGGCCAGTACCAGCGAAATGTTTGGAAAGGTGCAGGCAATTCCGCAAAACGAGGATACGCCGTTTTATCCTCGTAGCCCTTATGGAGTCTCAAAGCTTTATGGTCACTGGATCATCAAGAACTATCGTGAAAGTTACGGTATGTTCGCTTGCTCAGGGATTCTTTTTAATCATGAATCTGAACGCCGCGGTGCAGAATTCGTCACCCGTAAGATCACCATTGCTGTGGCTAAAATCAAGGCTGGTCTTCAGGATGTCTTGGAACTGGGCAATATGGATGCCAGCCGTGACTGGGGACATTCCGCAGACTACATCCGCGCTATGTGGATGATGCTACAGCAGGATGTGGCTGATGATTATGTGGTGGCCACAGGTGAAACTCATAAAGTCCGTGAATTTGTTCAGTTGGCTTTTAAGGCTGCCGGTATGGAAATTGAATTCCATGGGGAAGGGGTCGAAGAATTCGCTACTCTTAAGGGAACGGACAAGGTGGTTGTAAAGGTTAACCCTCAGTTCTTCCGTCCGGCTGAAGTAGATTTGCTGATTGGCGATGCATCCAAGGCAAAGAAAGTTCTTGGTTGGGAACCCAAGATTAGCTACGAAGAGCTGGTGACCCGTATGGTCAATAGTGATATGAAACTTCTTGCAGAAGGTAAAATCTGATGGTGGCTGCGGCCGCGGAGAGCCCTCGTACCCTAGTGGTGGGTGCCTCTGGCTTCGTAGGAAACTACCTAGTTCGCGAATTGGAAAATGCGGGTCATGAGGTTGTCCAGGCGAATTTCCCCGATTTTAACTTGCTTAATCGGGAACAGGTGGAGAGCCTGGTTCAACAGACGCAATTTCGCTATATAGTGAACCTTGCGGCTATTAGTTCTGTAGGTGCATCCTGGAATTGTCCAACGGATACCATTGACGTAAACGTCAAGGGGACGCTGCATTTGTTGGAGGCGGTCCGCAAGTATTCAAAAGGTTCAAAGGTTCTTTTAATTGGCAGTGCTGAAGAGTATGACTCTTCGGTACTTGCTCGGGAAAATCGTGTTTCCTTGAAAGAGACAGATCCTCTTTGCGCAAATAACCCCTACGGCATATCTAAGATTGCTCAGGAAAATTTTGCCAATCTGTATCGCCTTCGTTATGGAATGAATGTGGTGTGTACTCGCTCCTTTAACCACACTGGAGTTGGCCAGACAGAAAACTTTGTTCTCCCCAGTTTTTGTAAGCAGGTGGCAGACATTGAAAAAACTCAAAAATCAGGGAAGATTCTTGTGGGAAACCTTGATGTTTGGCGTGATTTTTCTGACGTGTCGGACGTGGTTCGTGTTTACCGCATGCTCTTGGAACAGGAAAACGAATTTGACGTTTACAATGTGGGTTCTGGCAAGATATACCACTTGAAATCTCTTTTAGAAGATGTCATTTTGAAGTTTGCCTCAGTGCAGATCAATGTGGTTGTGGATCCGGAGAAAGTGCGTCCGGTGGAAATCCGGCGTCTTTGTGCTGATAACAGTCGGGTCCAAAAATATTGGCCGGGTACGGATATTGTTGTAACGCTTCGTAAAATGTATGACCATTTCTTGAACAGCTAGAAAAGGCATGCTGGCTTGAATAGGAGGTCCTTGTGAGTCTTGATTTAAAGGTTGCTATAGATGCCCGTATGGTGAACAAGTCTGGCATAGGGACTTGTGTCCAGCACTGGTTGCAGGATGTGGGCTATTGCGTTGCACTTGGAAATCCTGAAGAACTTGAGTCTTACAAAGGACATGTTTCAGAACAGATTCCTTTTGTTAGCGGCATCTATGGCTATAAGGAACAACTGAAATTTCCTTATAGGAAGTTGAAGAAAATGCGACCCGATGTGTTGCATATTCCTCACTGTAACGTGCCCTTGTTCTATCGTGGTAAAATGATGGTGACCATTCATGACTTGACTCATTTGGTGTATCCAGAGTTCTTGCCAATGAAAGTGGCTCACTTGTACTTTAAGTTCATTTTCTGGTTTATTTGTAAGCGGGCCGACCGGATTATGGTGGATTCGCAAAGCACGAAGAACGACCTGTTGCGTTTTTTCAAGAAAGCAAATCCAGATAAGATGACGGTGGTTCCTCTTGGTGTGGGAAGGGAATTTGTCAAGAAGGCTAAATCCGACGTGGAATATCTTTATGAAAAATACAGTATTCCCCGCGATAAAAAGATTTTGCTTTATGTTGGCAATTTATTGCCACACAAAAATCTGAATGGACTTCTTGAAGGTTTTGCCAGAATGAAAGGCAAGGAAGATTGCAGGCTTATTCTTGTGGGGAAAGCCTTTAGCGGTCGAACGAACCAGACCAAGGAATCTGAATTAGGAATTGACGATTTGACGATTCATGCAGGTATGGTCAGTCAAGAAGATTTAGTCAACTTCTACAATCTGGCAGATCTATTTGTCTTGCCTTCGCTTTATGAAGGTTTTGGCTTGCCTATTCTGGAAGCTTTTGCTTGCGGGACTCCGGTGGTCTGTTCCAATACATCATCGATGCCGGAAGTGGGTGGGGATATTGCCTTGTATTTTGACCCGAAGGATCCGGAATCCATTGCCCAGGCTTTGGAGAAATCCATTGACAGCAAGGGACTGCATGATGTCGAAATTGAAGCCTGGGTGTCCCAATTTACATGGGAAGCGAGTGCAAAACGTATACAAGAAATTGCTGAAGAAGTGGTTGCGAAAAAGTAAAGTGGAATCTCCTTTGCATAATGAATTCTAGAGTCAAGAAAATAATTTCCACTTTTCTGAAGGTGGCCATAAGTTTTGGCGGCTTGGGTTACATTTTCTATAAGGTTCCTTTGGGCGAGGTTAGCTCTCATTGGACCTCGACAGCCTTACCTTGGGTGGGGGTTATTCTTTGTTGTACCATATTCAGCATGGCTATCCAAGCAAATCGGTGGAGAGGTCTGCTGCTTGCAGAAGGAAAAACGATTCCCTTCAAGACATTTTACGCTTATATCGCTTTAGGCTACTTCTTTAACAACCTTTTACCTAGCGGTTTTGGCGGTGATGCTGTCAAGACCATCGCCTTTGGGAAAAAATTTGGAAATACAGCCAACTCAGTTGCTGCGGTAGCAATTTCCAGAGTGATGGGCTTGATTGCCATGTTTATCTGTTTTTTTGTGACGCTTCCCTTTGTGGTGACAAGGTTGGATGTTCCTGCAGCGTATACGGGTGCCATTTGCGGTGTTGCATTGCTGTGTGTCTTGATTGTTGTTGGCGGGCTGTTTTCAGACAAAATAAAACTGCCCGAGGTCATGACTCGCAAAGTGCCTTTTCTGCTAAAGCTTCAAAATGCATTTTCCGTTTATCGCGGGTATAAAAAGGCGTTTTTTCTTTCTGGACTTGATTCCATTTGGCTACAAATTTCGTCAATCCTCATTCATTATTCTTATTTTCAGGCGGTAGGTGTCCCGGTCGATTTGGCTACAATTACGGTGTTTATGACAATCACCATAACAATTACGATGTTGCCTATATCGATTAATGGAATCGGACTGCGAGAAAATTTGAATGTCAGTCTTTTTACGGGGCTCCTGGGTATTCCACCTGATATTGTTTTGGCTGCGGCCCTAATCGGGTATATTCCTATGCTCTTCCAAGCTGCTCAGGGAGCCGTTGTACTAGCCCGCTACAAGTCTACAAAGTAGTTTTTGTTGTGTAATTTTCTTTTTTTTTCGTTTAGAAAAAAATGGACAAAGCAAATTGTGGAGATGATATTATCCAAGAGGAATAATATCTATTGGGATTTTTTAAATTGTAATTATGGCTTTTGTACACCTTCAGACTCACTCCGAATTTTCTGTTTTGCAGGCTTCGGCTCGCTTAGATGACATTTTGGCTGCCGCCGCCAATGATAATGCTCCCGCAATTGCCCTTACGGACCATGGAGCTATGTTTGGCGTCTTGGAATTTCAAACTCGTGGTCAGGGTTTAAATAAGAAGAGAAAGGAAAAGGGTCTTCCGCCCTTAAAGACCATTTATGGCTGTCATGTGTACATTGACACGCCAAGTGCGTCCAATAAGGATCCTCTTACTTACGAACGCTTAACCCTTTTGGTTGAAAACGAGACTGGCTATTACAATCTGCTCCGTATCGTAAGTTACCGCTATGAAGATGGTGATCGCTGGGCTGAAATTCCGTCGGTCCCTCTGGAAACAGTTGAGCAGTTTAAGGATGGTATTATTGCCATTGCAGGAGATTACTTCAGCAAGTATGGATCCAGTGTTGCAGCCGGTCGTAATACCGTGGCTCGCGAATACATGGAACGTCTGGATAAGATTTTTGATCACGATCATCTATATATATCGGTCTGTGATAACGAAGTTCCTCAGCAGGGATTACTCAATGATTTTAACGTTCAGCTAGCAAATGAGTTGGGACGTGAGGTTGTAGCTGTTGCTGATGTTCATTATATCAAAAAGTCTGATGCCTACGCCCATAGGATCCTTCGTTGTATTGCTGTTAAGTCTGTTATTGCAGGATTTGAGGATAAAAGATTTCCTTCGGAGTGCTTCTATTTTAGGACAGAGGAGGATATGGTCAAATTATTTGGCCATATTCCAGGTGCAATTGAAAATACTGTCAAGATTGCAGAACGCTGTAACTATACAGTGAAGACTGGTATTGGTGATGAATTCTGGCCTCGCTTTAAAATTCCTGAAGATTTCCTTGCCGGTGAAGAATATCAGAAAATTAAAGCAATCATGAAGGCGGAATACGATGCTGAGTATCCTGTCATTCGTGAACGGGAATTAGCTGGTGTCGTCAAGGATAAAAAAAAGAAAATTCAAGCTCAGATTTGTGCCGACAAAGGAATTGAGCCTGATGCCTTGACTGATGATGATAAAGCGGAAATAGAACGTCTTGCGTCTCCGGACCTTTTTGATGAAAATGACCAGAAGGCTTGGGACAAGGCTGTTCATCGCTGGTGCAAGCCGGGCTCTGATTCGGATATTTACATCATTAACCTTTGTAACGAATTCCTTCATTGGCGTTTCCCGGAAGAAAACTTTAAGTTCCCGGAGCACAATACCGATGTGGGAGCCCGTATGTATAAGGAGCTGAACTGTATCCGAAACATGAACGTTGCGGGTTATTTGCTCATTGTGTGGGACTTCATTAACTGGGCTCGAAACAATGGTATTCCTGTGGGCCCCGGTCGAGGATCTGCAGCAGGTTCTTTGGTGACTTACATTATCGGTATTACCGACATTGATCCTCTGAAGTTCGACTTGCTTTTCGAGCGATTCCTGAATCCGGAACGTGTGTCCATGCCGGATATCGATACCGACTTTGCGGATAGAGACCGTGGTCGTGTAATTGACTATGTGACTCAAAAGTATGGTAAGGAGTGCGTGGGCCAGATCATTACCTATGGTATGCTGAAGTCCAAGGCTGTGATTACAGACGTTGCTCGTGTATTGGGCTTTGCTCCTGGAGATGCAAAAGCAATTACCAAGTTGTTCCCCCAGCGTACTTTGAATTTTAGTTTGAAGCAGGCTTGGACAGGCAAGGACAAGAAAGGCAACAACCTTGAAGATGGTTACAGTCCTGAACCGTTACAGGCTATGATTGATGGCAGTTCCCGCAACCGAAACTTGTGGGATATTGCGTTGACATTGGAAGATTTGCCTCGCCAAACGGGTGTTCATGCTTGTGGCGTGGTGATTACTCCGACTCCCATTTATAATCTGGCACCACTCTACCGAGCTGCCCCCGAAGACACTCCTGTGGTGATGTACGATAAACATTACGCAGAAGATATCGGTCTTCTAAAGATGGATTTCCTTGGGCTCATTAACTTGTCCATCATTCAGGATACGGTGAACATGGTTAAGGAAAATCGTCAAATAGAGGTGGACATGAGCCACATTCCTCTTGACGACCCGGAAACCTTCGACTTGCTCAGTAAGGGAATGACCACTACGGTGTTCCAGTTTGAATCTCCGGGTATGCAGAAGTACCTGCGAGATTTGAAACCCAACCGTATTGGCGACTTGATCGCTATGAACGCCCTGTATCGTCCGGGGCCTATTGATCAGATTCCTCACTTTATTGCCCGTAAGCAGGGCAAGGAAGAAATTGACTGTTATCATCCTGACTTGGAACCGGTACTAGCCGAAACGTACGGCGTGATTGTGTATCAGGAACAGGTAATGAAACTTGCTCAGATCTTGGGCGGCTACTCTCTGGGCGGCGCTGATAATATCCGTCGTATTATGGCTAAGAAAATGCCTGAAAAGATGGATAAGCTTACTCCGGAATTCTTTGCCAAGTGTGAAGCCCGTGGGTATGACCATGCCATGATCCAGAAGGTGTGGGATGCCGTGCTTCCGTTCTGCGGATACGCGTTTAACAAGAGTCACGCGGCTGCTTATGCTTACGTTGCCTACCAGACGGCTTATTTGAAAACCCATTATGGACCAGAATATATGGCGGCGTCCATGACATCCAAGATGGGTAAAACCGAAGATATAGTGACCATCATTTTGGAATGTAAGCGATTGAATATTCCGGTTCTTTCACCGAATATCAATGCTTCTATGGGCGTGTTTACGGCTACCAAGGATCATAAGATTCTTTTTGGGTTGGCTGGTATTCGCGGTGTCGGACTTGGCATTGTGGAAGACATTATAGCCGAAAGAAAACGCCGTGGAAAGTTCAAGGATCTTTTTGATTTTACGAAGCGTGTGGCTGAATATCAGGGTGAGCAAAAAGAAAAACGAGCACCCATGAATAAGCGCTTTATAGAAAGTCTCGTGATGGCTGGTGCGTTGGATGAATTTCCGGGTAACCGAGCCGCATTGATGGCTTCTGTGGACAAAGCGATGACTGTGGCAGCCCGCTTCCAGGAAGATAAGGACAGAGGGCAGATTTCCCTGTTTGATATGGGTGGAACCGCTCCTTCTATGGATTCCTCCGCAGAAACTTTGGAAGAAGCGGAGGAATGGTCCACCATGGAAATGTTGGGTAAGGAAAAGGATATTCTAGGTTTGTTCCTGTCGGGTCATCCTCTGGATGCCTTCCGCCCAGAACTTCACGGATTTACCTCCTGTTCCTTGGCTCAGGAAGAATTGATGTCTCATGTGGGAGGAACCGTTTGTGTCGGTGGCGTGGTTACAAGGATCCGTTCCATAGAAACAAAGCGCGGAGATAATATCGGCGTTGGATCCATTCAGGATTTCCAAGGCGAAGTAGAAATTTTCTTCAAAAAGGATATTTGGGAACAGCTTCGAGATTCTGTGTCTCAAGATGACCAGGTTCTTGTAAAAGGAAAGCTTGAAAAGAAGCGTGACATGGATGAAGTCCAAATTGTGGTTGCTGAAGTAATCCAACTGGACCGCGTAAGATCAGATATGGTTTCGCACATTCATATTTGTTTCTATTCCAACATGTTTGATGAAACCTTTATGAAGAAGCTTGAATCCTTGATGGATGACAATGCAGTCATGCCTGGTGATCGGGGATGTGAAATTGTTTGCCACGTGGAAACGACTTCCGGCTGCATTCATGTAATGTCCCTGAAGAAAAACAAGGTCTATTATACTCCGGAACTGCTTCAGACTCTTCGTAATGATTTAGGGGCATCCAAGATTTGGGTTTCAAATCGTGACAAGCGATAAACCGATTCTGTTGTTCTGTGCTGGAGAAGATTCCGGTGATAGTATAGGCGAATCCTTAGTCCGTTTTGCAAAAAACAAATTGGGTTCTGGTGTTCGTCTGCTTGGTGCAGGCGGTCGCCGGATGGTTGCTGAAGGTTTATCTCCGGTAGTGGAATTTGACGACTTGCCAGTTTCTGGATTTGGAGACATATTGCCCCGGTATTTTCGCTTGAAGAAAAGCTTTAATACCCTTCGGCGCATTTTAAAAAATCCAGAATGTAAAGGGCTGGTTGCCATTGATTATCCCGGTTTCAATATGAAGTTGGTGGCGTTGGCTCACCAACTTAAGAAACCGGTTTTCTATGTGGCGCCCCCTCAAGTATGGGCTTGGAAACAGAAACGCTCAAAGAAACTTGCTTTCAAGGAAATTCATCTAGCCTGTTTTTTTGATTTTGAAGAACAGGCCTACAGGAATGCCGGATGTAATGTTGTGCGGATACAGCATCCATTGGTTCAAAATTTCCACAGCTATATAGAACCGAAGAAAAACCGAACTTGTGACGAAGAAATTCTGCTTTTCCCTGGAAGTAGGGAAGGTCAGTCCCTTAGGAATTTATCCTTTTTTCTTAAGGTGATTAATTCTTTAAGAGATGAACTTTTGTTCTCAAGTTCGTTGGCAAGTTTTCCTAAGGTTATCGTAATGGCTTCCAGGGAATCCTTGAAATCCTCTTTGGAAAAAAACTTGAAAATTTTGCTGGGGGAGAAACCTTCTTATCCTGTATTTATTGAGTCTGTTCCCCTTGATTTTCCGACGAGAAAAAATCGCTTTGAAAAAGCTCTATGTGCTCTCTCGATTCCTGGAACGGTTTCGCTTGAATTGGCTTTGTCCGGCTGCAACACTGTGGTTTGTACGGTTCCGGATAAACTGACCTATTTCATAGGAAAACGCCTGGTTAAGACAGAATGCTTTGCTCTTCCGAGCTTAATTCTTAATCGTAAAATTTTTCCTGAACACATTGTGGCAAGTCCTTCTGCAGATGCCATTGGAAAAGTTTCCAAAGACCTTCAAAGAATAATGAGTTCTTCCTTAGACTGCGAAATCTCAAAATCTTTGGAAGGCAGGCTTCTGGAGGGAATGACTGTTGAACAATCAATGTCTGAATTTCTTGCTAAGTTCTTCTAGAGTGAGACGCAACAGGGTAGGGTGACCGTAGGGCGACTTAAGCGGCTCTTCCGTAATCATCAGTTGTCCAACAAGAGTTGCCATTTCTTCGGGTTTGAGGGTGTCTCCGGCTTGGTAGGCGTTGGTTTTTGCCCATGCTTTGGCAATCATGTCTTGAACCTTAACCATATCGCCATTGCCGTCATCGCCGATGCTATCCAGAAAATCTCGGATCGCCTTCACCGCCCTAGATAGCGGCAATGCACTAGGGATGGCTCTAATTTGATAAGTCTCCCCGCCAAAATGTTCAATATAAAAACCTAGGCGTTTGAATTGGTCTTCTACAGTCTTTAGAACTTCAACCTCAATTTTTGACAAGTCTAAAAGTTCCGGGAACAACAATTCCTGACTGTCAAGGGCTAAACCATTTTTCAAAGTTTCAAGAGCCTGTTCGTACAAAATTCGGGAGTGTGCAGCGTGCTGGTCAATAACCAACAAACCGTTAGCATCTTCTCCCGCAATGTAGGTTTTGGCTATCTGGAAAAATGCAGGAGGATTCCATTGGTGTTCTTGATGGGTCTCGGTGGGACGTTGATCAGGTTCCAGAGAAATTATCTTTCCCGCTTCTGGTTGACTAAACAGATCCTGGGCGAAATCATTTTGTACCCGTTTTGAATTTTGCCTAGGAAAACTCGCCGGAAAATCAATCGCTGGAGTTGGTGCCGCATAAACACCTTTGCTCTTGGGGGTAGATTCCTCGGTAGAGACACTCTGAGTCGGAACCACAAAAGGATTATAATCCTTAACTCGTGGGGGCTCGTTTAGGCTTGATGGCGGGGCAGATTCTGCTTCACCGCTTAAATCAATGAACGGGGAATTGGCTTCCAATTCAGCTTTGAAGGTCTCGCGAATGGCGTGAAGTACAACAGTGAAAATCAGGTTCCCGTTGGCGAAGCGAACCTCTCGCTTTGCGGGATGAACGTTCACGTCGAATTCCATATCGGGCATATCCAGGAACAAAACGGAAACAGGCTTGCACTGTGCTCCATAAGGCTCGTAGGATTGTGTCACAGCCCTAGAAACCATCTTACTTTCGATGGGTCTGTTTCGAACATATAGAAACTGATGGTTTCGTTTTCCGTTGGTTTCTGTTGTAGGGGAGATGTAGCCTGAGACTTTTATTCCCGCTTCGGAATAATCAACGGGTAAAAGGACTTTTGCCACTTTAGAACCGATGGCTTCTGCAATGCGGCTACGAAGTTCTCCTGGAACACCTGTAAAAACTGTTTTGTCGTTTACTTTATAGTCAAAGCGAATTTCTGGATGTGCAATGGCTGTTCTCAGGATAACGTCAAAAATTCGGGTGCTTTCTGCAGTTTCGCTGCTGAGGAATGTCCGCCGCACAGGTGTGTTGTAGAATAAATCCTCGACAAGGAAGGTGGTGCCTCGGCTGGCTTGAACATCCTGCTTTTCTATTACATTGCCACCATGGATAATGATGCGACCGCTTTCTCCGTCATCGGTAGCGCTTGTGATGGTAAGCTTGGATACGGCGGCGATGGACGCTACGGCTTCCCCGCGGAAACCGTTTGTTTGTAGGTGAAACAGGTCATCTGCATTTGCTAACTTGGATGTGGTGTGGCGTAGGTAACAGAGATCTAAATCGGCTTGACCCATGCCTTTCCCGTTATCGGTAACCTGAATTTTCTTTTTGCCACCTTGCTCTATGGACACTTGTATACGGGTGGCACCTGCGTCGATAGCGTTTTCCACAAGTTCTTTTACCGCCGAGGCAGGACGTTCAATGACTTCTCCTGCAGCGATTTTGTTAATGATTTCGTCAGATAAAATGTGGATTTGTGCCGTTTTCATGGCAAAAATATAGACAATTTGATTACCTTTTTTCTTAAAATTGTTAATTTTGGGAATATGGTTGGGAAGGGTCTTTGCCCAAATGACCTAAAACATATGGTGAGGTATTAAAAGTGTTATCGAATTTGTTTCTTCAGCTGACGCACATTGAGTTGCTTATATCATACCCCGTCAAGGATATATTGACCTTAGTAAAGCGCGATTCTCGCTTTAACGTTAAGCTTTTGAACGATTTGTATTTTGAAGACTCTTTCGTGGACGAAAGTGCTCACCGCTTGGTGATGAACTGCGTGGTCAATTGGCTGTATGACCGTGGCGAAAATCCTGATGCCTTCGTTCAGCGTATTATTGATCGTTGTGCTGCTTTTGAGGCTGTGCCTGCTAGAAGCGTTCTTCGTTCCTACTTGCCCTATGTTTCTCTGTTTTATGCCACAGAAGATGTACGACAGCTGTGCTTGGATATTATCCCCAAACGCTACCCGGTGATGACTAGTTCCAAGTTCCTGAAGCGTAGCATGGCTGATGGATACCGCAAGGAATTTTTTGCGTTCCGCCTTGATTCTCCGGGCGTACTGGTAACCAATCCCATGCGTTGGTTCATCGGACTTGTCCAGCTGGGTCCCATCCTTTTGGATACTCCGGCTTACGAACGAATCGAATTTAAATCATCTCAGACATCTTTTATTGAAGCTCTTGAAAATCGTCAGAATGCCGAAATGCGTGATGATGGGTTCATCTACGTCAGTGGCCGTCAGGTCGGAAAGTATATGACCTTCGGCGACTGCCTGTCCGAGTTCGACCTGGAATGGGAATTTGAAGCAGAAAAGAAGATGGCCTGCATTAAGGCTTTGGAAGACGTTGTTGATGAAAAAACGGGTGCAATCTTGATTCACAAGGGTTGCTATTACGGTGCACCGGCAAGTGTGGTCTTCTTTGATTACAAGGCTAATGTTGTGGCTCCTGAGCCATTCAACAAGTTGATGAGTGCCGTGGTGAAACAAGAATTTGATTCTTGGAAACCTATCCAGAGGGCTCAGAACCAGCTTTTGGAAGCAATGAACGATTCCGTGAACATTGTCTACTACAAGAGTGATGATTCGATCTCAGTGAACAATAAGCACTTGATGAGAAATGTTCCTGCCCGAATTTTAAGAAACTTGCTTCGTGAATATTCTGCGACAGGTCGTGAAGAATATGAAAATCGCGAGTTCAAGCGTGATCCGTCCATTTGTATGGATCCGTTGCGTCCTAATTTTGAAAGCCGCTTGAATCGTGTGATAGCTCATATTAACGGTTCTGATGATCCGGAACGTCCTACCGAAGGTGTCAAGAAGTTCTTTGAAATTGAACGTCACCGTCGCGGTGGATTCCGTTTTGTTCCAAAGTGCAAGATTATTTTCCGAGAGGAATAACAGGAAATTTTGCTGTTGTATCAAGAAATAAACGCTGAAAGTAAGAAATTTGGTAGTTTTATTTTGGGTATAATAGGATATATTTGAAAATGTGAACGGCGAAGGGTAAATCCTCAAACAACTCTATCATTGCTCCCCTCCTGATAAGTTCAAGGTTCTGGAAGCCGCTCATATTTTCTCCTTCTTAGGAAAGGGTCCCTTGGGGGGCCCTTTCTTGTTTGATGGGGCTCGATGCCCCATCAAACAAGCTAACCCTCGGCTCGGAAATGAAAATGAGCGAGCTCATTTTCGCTTCGCTCGCCCGCGATAGCAGGAGTACTCAAGAAATGTCTGGATTGTGGCGTCTTGGCCTTGCTCGCGCATTGTGCGATCTCGGCGATGGCTGGACTATTCGAGAGCTTTCTTGTTGCCAACGTTATTTTCTGTTTCAATTTTGGAAAGAGCATAAAAGAAAACCCGGTTGAGTAACCGGGTTTCCTTAATTTTTTGACGCGGTTCTAATCCGCGACAAATCTGCGAAGAGTGCAGTTCTTAACTAACGCTTTCTTGCAGCCATCTCCTTCTTCAGAATATCCATGACAGGGCCGATTTCGGCGGGAGCCTTGAAGATGGGGTTGGCGTACTTGCTCTGGATGCCTTCAAGCTTCTGTTCATGATAGCCCACCTTGAATTCGGTGAACTTCAGGCCATGTGCGGTGCTGATGACGACCACGTCTTCGTCCTTGTCGATCTTGCCTGCAGCGCAGAGCTTTTCAAGAGCGCCAAGAGCCACACCAGTGTGGGGGCAGCAGTACAGGCCGATGCGGTCGCCGCGGTGTGCTGCGTTTGCCAGTTCTTCTTCGGAGACGCTCACCACCATGCCGTTAGTCTTCTGGATGGCGCGAACTGCCTTGGGGTAGCTAACGGGGTTGCCAATCTGGATTGCAGAAGCGAGAGTCTTCTTGGCCTGCATGGGAACCAGCTGGTCGAAACCGCGTTCGTAAGCCTGGTAGAAGGGGTTGGCGTTTTCTGCCTGGGCTACGATAATGCGAGGAATGCGGTCGATGAGGCCCATGGCCTTGCAGTCTTCGAAGCCCTTGGCCAGAGCGGAAACGTTACCCAGGTTGCCGCCCGGAATAATCACGGTGTCGGGAACCTTCCAACCCATTTCCTGGCAGATTTCCGGAGAGATGGTCTTCTGACCTTCCACGCGGAGGCTGTTCATGGAGTTGGCGAGGTAAATGCGGTTGTCCTTGGTGACTTCCTGAACGATCTTCATGCAACCATCGAAGTCGGTGTCCAGAGCCAACACGATGCTGCCGTTAGAAATGGGCTGAATCAGCTGGGCGACGCTGGTCTTGCCTGCGGGCAGGAATACGATAGACGGGATGCCTGCCTTGGCGCAGTAAGCGGAAAGGGCTGCAGAAGTATCACCGGTAGAAGCGCAAGCAACGGCATCGATCGGGTGAATGTTCTTCTTGATGATGTGGTTCACCTGGCTGACAAGAACTGTCATGCCCAGGTCCTTGAAGGAACCGGTGTGGGAGTTTCCGCAAAGCTTTACCTTAAGGCTCTTGATGCCCAGTTCCTTGGCGATGGGAGCTGCGTCAAACAGGGGGCTCCAGCCTTCGCGCATGGTCACGATGTCTTCCACCGGCATATCGGGGAGAACCATTTCGCGCTTGCTCCAGATACCGCTCTGGTCAGCCGGTTCAAAGCTCATGCGACGTTCGGCAAAAAGCTTCTTCCATTCTTCGGGGCTGCGTTCAGCCAGGGCCTTGCGGTCGTGTTCTACTTCCAGCAGGCTGTTATCGACCTTGGAACGGTAAATGACGTCGGTTACCGGGTAGGTATCGTCGCCGTTGATATTTCTGAAATGAGCGTTAAACTGAGTCATAATATCCTCTAAAATTTTTACGGGCAAAATTTAGAAAAAAACAATCTCTTTAATTGATTTACTTTTTGTGTAGTCCATGTTTTGGGGAGGTAAAATCAGGATTAACCACCTATTGTTAGTTTTATCTAATTTGTGCCGCGAATGGCGTGATTAAAGTGTATCCCTTCTAATTTTAGAAAGTCAAACTTTCTATATTTTAACCGAAAATTTACAGGTGTGATTCGGAGTTCCGAGTGAAAAAGAAAAAGTTTTGTTTATTGTTCTTGTTGGCGTTGGTTTTGACGTCGTGTTCATTTGATTCTAGCGAAAATGGTCTTGCCAATTGGGCGGAATCCAAGGGAATTCCTTCTGGTTATCCTGTTCAGGTGGTTGTGGTAGAAAATATTACCCCGTCATCCATGGTGGCAGGCTTGGACTCCACGCCTCATTCCGCTGATCTTTGGGGCTTGTTGGGAAAGAATGCCAATTTGTCCCATGATCTGTATTTTGACTTTGCTTTTGTTGTGGACTCCGGTTTCATTGCAAGCTTGTCCCAAGGGGATTCCGCGGGCACCTATTTGGGAATGTCCTGGCTGAATGCTCTTTATACATCAAAGTATTATCCTGCTGATTCTCTGCCTATGTCCGAAGAACTGGACGTTACCGTTAGCTGGATTTTAGATTTTAGCGACAAGAAAAAATTGCTTGATAGCCTTGCCCAAATTTCGGACTCCAGCTGGTATGCTTCTCTTGGCGATTGGGGCGATGCTGCCTCTGCGGATACTGTGTTTTCTATGGATTACGCCAAGGGCGATACGTCTATTCGTCTTCAGTTGCCTTCTGCCTTGTTGGAAGAACTTAAGGAGATGGACAAGGCCGCAGCCCATTTGCAGTTAAAGGTGTCTGCTCCTAATGCTTCCAGACTTTATAAGTTCTACGGCGATACAACGGCGTTGTCTCCGATTTTGGTGGCTTATTCTGATACTGATTTTGTTTCCGTAACTCCATTCCGTATGGCAAACGTGACGAAGAATTTGGAGGATTGTGTTGAATGTCCGGTTCTGCACGGCGGTGTTTATGATTCCATCGTGGTGGAACTCCCTTCGGAACCAATCATGAAGGCCTTGTCCGATTTTTATGGAGAAGAATTTCCTGTTAGTGAAGATGAAAAATTTGACGTGCGTCAAAATGTGGTGATGGCTCAATTGATCATGAGCCGTGATGATTCCTCTGGGGAAAGCGAACTTGGACTGCCTATTCAGGTGGTCGTGGGTTCCTTCATTGACAGTGCAGACACTCAAATCCGCCGTATGGAAACATACCGTTTGAACGATGCAGAAATTCTGGATATTGGACATCAGAATTTGATTTTCCACGAAGGCGATTCCCTGAAGTTACAGTTGACCAACGGTGTAAGAGACTTGATCAACCGTGGTAGCGATGGCCGTGATTTGAAGTTTATGATGCGAATGGGCTATCCGTTCCTGCAGGAAAAGGACACCACCTATGCAACTTACGTCACCGATCAGGGGGACACGGTTTTAAGATCGCTCAGCGTGTTTGACTATGCTCGTTATGATTTTTCCTCTGTGATGAATAAGCCTATGACACTCAAGATTTGGCTGGCCTCTAAGCGGGAGGGCAAGTAATGAAAAAGCTGATTAGTTTATTGTCTCTCGCTGCGGGTTTGTCTTTTGCTTCTACCATCGGTCTAGATGGTCTTGGAGAAGAACACGTTCTTGGTGGAACTGCTTCTGCGGCAGGTCGCGGCTTTGCTGGTGGTGCAAAGACCGGAGATGCCGAAGGTCTTTCTGTTGTCAATCCGGCTCGACTGGCTTTTGATAAGCTGGTTGTATTCAATTTGAATTTCTTGTTTGAAATGGATGCTGTTACAGAGAGCAAGTCTGACTTTTCCACCACAAGCATTTCTCTGCCCTCCTTTAATTTGTCTTTCCCCATGGGGGATTTTGGAGCTATGGGTCTTTCTTTGTGGCAGCATTTTGCCACATCCTTCAACAATGAGTTTGAAGACGAGGAAAAATCCACGAAAACAAAAATTGAGTATGCCGGTAGTGTATATGAGTTGGTTCCCACTTATGCCATTAGGCTACCTTATTTGAGAAATTTCTCCTTGGGTGCGTCGGGTCATTATGTACTAGGTGGCAGTACCCGTAGCATTTCTCTTGAAAAGGATGTGTCGGGGCTTGACGAAGAGGATGTGTGGGGTGTTCCGGACTACACTTTGACTGACTATGTGGAAGGAACCTGGGAAATAAAAGATCATCCCATGTACTATACGCTGGCTCTTCAGTATCGCGGTAAGTTTGCTTCCTACTATTTCTCCTATACCACAGCACACACTTTGCAAAATGATCTGAAGTACAATTTCCGAATGAGCGAAATGGATACTTTGGCTCCCTCGAGCCGTGTACGAGAAATCGATGTTCCTGCGATGTTTGCAACCGGTGTCAATTATCGTTTTGCGAAAAAGCATAATGTGATGCTCGACTTGAGTTGGCGTGCCTGGGATGATGACGTAGAGAACATTGCCGGAAGCTTTGATATGTCTGAGGTTACGGAAACGCAAAGTGACTTTATGGCTTCTGTAGGGTATCAGTGTGATGGTAGCCCGTTGTTCTATGATCCGTACTGGAAACGCATAAACTATCGTGCGGGGGCATGGTTTAGAGATTGGTACATCAAGGGGGTTCACGAAGTGGGTGGCTCTCTGGGTGCTGGTTTCCCCTTGAGCAGAAAGGGAACCACCTTGGATGTTGCTGTGCAAGGTGGCATGAGATTTGCTGACACAAATACGGAAAGTGACGAAGCATTTATCGCTATCCGACTTGGCTTAACAGGTATTGGGTCCTGGGGCCAGACGCGTAGATAAGGTTTTATAAGGAGGCTGAAAATGGCAGCTAAGAAAGAATCAGAAAAGAAAGTGACAAAGACCGCTAAGGCCGTTAAGGGATCGTCCAAGGCAGTCAAGGCAAAGCCTGTTGTAGCCGAAAAGGCTGCTGTGGCAGAAAAGCCTGAAAAGTCTGTGAAGGAAAATAAGGAAAAGATGACTAAGGCTCCCGCAAAGTCTAAGGCAACCGTTACTGCTAAGGTAGCTGAATCTGCTGAAACGAAGCCTGTTGCTAAGAAGGCTGCCAAGGCTCCTGCCAAGAAGACTGATGCTAAGGCCAAGGCTGTTAAGGCTCCTGTTGTTGAAGATGCTCCGGTTGTTAAGCCTGTTGCAAAGTCCGAAACAAAGTCTGAAACAAAAAAGTCCGAAGATGTGGCAACACTTGCTCAGTCCTTTGATGCTGAATACCTTGTGCTTATGCAGAAGGATCCCAACTGGATGCACGCTTTCTGGGAAGTTTCTGAAAACCGCATTAAGCAGGCCAAGAAGGGTAAGAAGAAGCTTGTGCTTCGCTTGTTTGATATTGCTTCTGACTTGACTGTCCAGCGTAGCAAGAAAAAGCAGAAGTTCCGCGATGTGGAAGTTCCTGCCGATGCTCGCAGTTGGTATGTGGAAAATTCCGCAGGCAAGTCCGTTGTTGCTGTTCTCGGTTCTGTTCAAGGGAAGACTTTTACTCCCATTGTAGAATCTGCTCCTGTTGCCGTGTTTGACAAATCTGCTGCTGCTCCTGCCGCAGATGATGCTTTTGCAAAGGCTTCTTTGGGTGGAAATACTTTAGGAAACTTCATGAGCTCTGGTTTCTCCAGCCAGACTGCAGAATCCTGGCTCAATAGCCTGGGTGCCAATGGTGGCTTCGGTAGCTCTTCTGAATCCATGTTCTCCGGAGCACTTTCTAGTGCAGCTCTCCAGGCTCTGGGTGGAAATGCTATTGAATCTCCCAAGGATTCCGTAAACTACGGTAAGGATTTCTTCCTGTGGGTGAAGACTCGTCTCATCGTTTATGGTGGTACCCGTCCGGACGCTCACCTTCAGGTTCGTGGCGAAGACTTCCCGTTAAATCCCGATGGAACCTTCAGCTTTGAAGAAGATCTTCCTGATTGCACTAAGGTGATTCCTGTCTTTGCAACCGATAAGGATGGCGATTTCCCCACCACTATCGTTCCCATTGTTGTAAAGCGCACGGAGTAACAAAATGTTGGCTTTAGCCAACATTTTGTTACAATGAACAATGAAAAATGAACAGTTAACAATTGAAATAATGGCGAGCAAAGCTCGCCCAACGATAAGGAAAGTTTTTCAAAAACCATTGTTCATTATTCAACCTTCATTATTCATCCTTCATTATTCATTATTCATTATTCATTGTTAATTGTTAATTGAATTCGTATGGCTCCTGGTAAAATTCTTTTCTTGCTGCATGCGCACTTGCCGTTTGTGCGTCATCCTGAACATGCTCGTTTCTTTGAAGAAAACTGGCTGTTTGAAGCTATTGCAGAAACGTACTTGCCTTTGGTGCAGGCATTGCGTCGCTTGCTCGAGAAGGGGGTTCCAGGAACTCTGAATCTAAGCGTGTCCGCTCCGCTGATAGAAATGCTATCTGATTCATCTCTGATGGATAAATTCACCTTGCATTTGCAGCATCAGATGGAACTGATTGAAAAGGAAGTGGCTTTTAACGCTGGAAAGCCGGAAGAAAGCCTGTCTCACTTCTATAGGGATCGCCAGAGAACCCTGATGGATACTTGGGAAAATCGTATTCATCATGACTTGTTAGGCGAATTTCTTGCTTTGGAGAAGGCTGGCAAGCTGAACTTGCTGACTTGCGTTGGGACCCATCCTTTCTTACCTGCTTATCAAAGCGATCCTGATTCCATCCGAATGCAGTTGGACGTGACGGTGCGTTGCTTTGAACGAGCCTTTGGACGCAAGCCTAAGGGTGTGTGGCTTCCTGAATGCGGTTACTTCCCTGGCTTGGATAAGTATCTTGCTGAGTTTGGCATTCACTATTTCTTCTTGGAAACACATGGTGTCTTACTTGCCAATCCTACACCGAAGTATGGGGTGTTTACTCCTCTTAAGACGACACAAGGCTTGTTCTGCATGGGTCGTGAGCAGAAGAGTTCCATGGAAGTGTGGAGTCGTCGTACCGGTTATCCTGGACATCCTGAATATCGCGAATTCTTTAAGGATATTGCCCAGGAACGTTCCAGAGAGTATTTAGGTGAATACTTCTTTGCAGGTGATAATCCGATTGATTCCGGATTTAAGTACAAACGTATTACCGGCTCCGAAAATAAAGAACTGTACCGTCCCTGGAATGCGATGCGCATTGCCAGCGATCATGCCCATTTATTTGTGGTGAACCGTGAAACTACTGCGTCGGAACTGCTTGTCAATATGGAGGGCAACAAGGTCTGCATGCTTTGCCCCTACGATGCGGAACTGTTTGGGCATTGGTGGTTTGAAGGTCCTTTGTTCTTGGAATCCATGCTGGAACGTGGAGCTTCTTCTACTGTGGTCGAGTTTGTTGGTGCAGACGAAATTATGACTTCTTCGGCTGATGAAAACGTTCATGAACCAGCATTTTCCAGCTGGGGTGAAGGTGGCTTTGGCTCTGTGTGGATTAACGGTGAGACGGATAAGTATTACCCGCAGTCCTATCGCCTTCGTGCAATGATCCAACATCTGAAATCCATCCAGGAACGTATGGGCTCTACGAAATCCTCTGTGTTGCTGGCCCGCTATATTAAGCAGATGGAACGAGAGCTAATGTTGTTCCAATCATCGGACTGGGCGTTTATGATCCATAACCATTCTGCAGAGGGTTACGCCAAGAATCGTTTGGATGTTCACTATAGTAATGGTCATGCCCTTTTTGCGGAGGCGTGCAAGGCTATTTTAAGAAATACCGATAAGCCTGCGGCCAGTTCCATTTTGCCATCACTGGAAAATTCCAACAATATTTTTAGCTGGATGTAATTTGAAAGCTTTTTAATTAGAGAGGTTCCGGGAGATTCCGGAACCTTTTTGTAATCAGTAGATGATGATGAAGTCTTGTGCTTTGCCCTTGGAACCGATTCGGAATTTATAGACACCAGGAGTCATGAGATGCTTGACATAGGATTCTTCTAGACAGAGTGTTATACCTTCGTACCGTTCTCGAGAAATCAAGTCTCCTCTACGATTTCGAATTTCAATGAAATTCGTTTTGGAGGATAACGGGGTAAAACATAGGTTGCCTCCACGCCAAGGCGAGGGGTATGCCCGTATAGTGGAATCTCTTACGATGGTTGGTATTTTTTGTTCTCCAAGCCGACTGAAAACCCAGATGATGGAATCTGCGAAGTTATATTTTTTAAAGTTCCTGTATATGGAGTCTGCAGCATTTGTTGTCTTTAGGGGAATAATTTCCGCGGATTTGTTTTGGTAGGAAACAAGGCTTGCCTTACCTGTAAAATTGGTTAAGTCTAATCTTTCGCCTTGTGTATAAAATTCGTAGGATAAGTTTTGCAGGGAAGGCTTTATTTGGGACGATTGCTGGAAATATGTAAAATCGGGCCATGATTTTTCGTCGGAACAAATCCATTGGGTTGAATCCAAATAGGCGGCTCTATTGCCCGCAAAGGATAGCTTTACCGCAAAGTCGTGGAAAATTGAATCTAGGTCGATATTTTTCTTTTTCGCAATTTTTTCTAACTGGTAGGTGAAATCCTTATGAGGGTCTTGATGGAAACCTTCCCAAATCATTTTGTCGATGTTCTCGTCGATAAAATTGTGAAGATAGAGTAAAAAAATCCCTGCACCATAGTCTTGTATCATATTGTCTAGCGGTGTACCTACTGCTAATGCCATTGCCGGGAGGTAAGTGAAGTAATCGTCGATGTCGGGAGCGGCCAGTTCTTCAATTCCGGAAGCCGAAGCTTCAAACCAGAAGGTATAATACTGGTTAAGATCCAGGTATCTTAATTGTACTGCATGATAAAGCTCGTGAACGGTGGTGACGCGAATGGCTTCCTCCCAGCGTTCTACATAGGAGTAATCGTGAGCATCGTTTCGTAGTTCCTGGTCTGCTATATCGTATGGGCAAGCCTTTCCGTCTACAAAGATCGTGTCCTTTTGGGCGTTGTGGCTGGGGGTGTAAAGAAAATCGTTGTCGATAATCAGCTCTGACTTGGATCCGTCATCGTCGCCAGGAATTGTTAACCCGAAACAGCCGTGGCACTTACCTCCGATGTAGTATTGCGTTCCTCGCATTTGATCAACGTCAATGACTTCGATAGGATACAGATTGTCCTCAACAGTCTGTTCGTAATGCTTAGTGAAACCTAATCCTTGGGGCGTTAACATTCCCAATTTTTTTGTGTGGAACAGGTAGGCATCTTCGGCACTTTTTGCTAAGGTGTCTATAAAGACTTCCGTAGTCTTGTTGGGCCCGGCTAGGGTGTAGAAAATTTGAAAATGTTCCGTCTTTTTTGTGTATACGGAATCGTAGAAAGATTCTGCTGGACATGGTCTTTCGACTGATTTTGCCAAGGCTTGCTGCTTCAGTGCTGAATTCTCGCGGTATTGCCTGGCCTGCTGGATGAGACGAGCTGTTCCACAACTGTGCTCCCGGGCGAACACTTGGGTACAAAATAGTACCGCAAGAATCACCACAAGATGTCTTTGTAGAATCATTCTCATAGGTTATCCTTTTAGGATGCCTTCTTCAACAAGGATGTGGAATGCCCGCTGTTTGATGTCGTCGGAAATAGTCAGAGCCTTTTGATGGTGCGGCTTGATTCGAGCGTCCACAAAGAGGGGGGGGGTGCAGCCCCAGTGCTTATTTACAATGGTTTCGTCACAACCGAATATGTCCTGTGCGGGATCGGACCGGGTAAAGGTGAGCCAGAGAAAATCACTTTCCCTAGATCCATCTAAGGCGGTCTCCAGCAGAGGCATTCTGTCGATGAGGGTTACCCAGGGGTAATTTTCTCTATACTCCCAACTCTTGAAGGCTTCTTTAAGCTGGTTGAAAAATTCAGCCCTGTAGGAGGAATTGAATTGCGGAGATTCTATGACAAGGACTCCTGCCATAGGCATTTTAACTACATCCTCAATTTTTCGGCCATCGATGAATTCTTGTGGCAGTTTTAGGCATGCTAGGTCGGAAACTTCTTTACGCAACTTGCGTCGCTTGGTGCCTGCTACTGCAATTACTAGCTTGGATCCATGATTCAAGCTACTTCCGGAGTAGTCCAGCGTATCGATGGTTGTTGCGGTTTGAAAATGTAAATCTCTTTGAAGATTTATTCTCTCTAGGACATGGGCGAAATATCCGGGAACGTCGTTCACGTCAATTTTTCGTCCCGATTCAATTTCGTCTTCCTTGGCTGCAATCAAGAGGTATTTGCTAAGGCTCGCCTGGTTAAAACCGAGAATACTGTTGGCAGTCTTTAGAAGTTCCAGCGGCTCCCTCTCTTCGGGCTTGGCATAGGGCAAAAAACGTTCACTAGCAAGGGCAAGACAGAGGGGGTGGACTCCGGCGGCATCTACAGCGTGGAGAGCGTGGAGCCCCGGGATGGAAGCAGGTACCATGGGCTTTGTCACCTGATGGATAAAACTTCCAAAGAGGGTGTCTTCTTGAGGGGGTCTTCCTACAACAGTAAAAGGATAGACTGCATTTTTCTTGCAGAGAACTTTTTTCACCTTCAGGCAGGGAAATTCGTGCATGTCGGAGTAGTATCCGATATGGTCTCCGAAAGGCCCTTCTGGCTTGAGACTGGGTTCAACTTCTCCCAAAATGCAAAAGTCTGCATCTGATGAAACCAGGTAACCGTTATGAATAAAGTAACGAAAACGTCTTCCGCCCAACATACCGGCAAAAACCAACTCAGATAAATTTTCGGGCATCGGCATGACGGCAGCTACCGTATGGGCTGGAGGACCGCCAATAAAGACGCTGACCTTCAGGGGACGGCCTTCTTCAATTGCTTTCCGGTGGTGTCTTGCGATGTCTCGCTTAATCTGGTAATGCAGACCGCATTCTTTATTTGGCTTGTAGTCGTTTCCCGAAATTTGAATGCGGTACATGCCCACGTTGGTGGTCATGATGCTTGATTTCTTGCCGGGACGTGTGGCTACCTGCGGGAGCGTGATGAACGCTCCTCCATCCATGGGCCAGCTTTTCAGCTGAGGGAGGTCTTCAAGACGACACTCCTGAAAATCCTTAATAGAACCGCTTTTTTTGGGGAGTGCGTTTATTCCTGTAGCCGTTGCCCGTAAGAGCTTGCCGGGGGAGGGCTTCTTGAAAAATTCTATCGGGTTGGACTTGAACAGCACCGCTGTCTGAGTGCCCTTTAGACTTTTGCGAAAAAGGAAATCAAGACGTTCTTGCGTTCCAAAGATATTGCAGGCTGCTCTAAAAGGACTTCCCTTGACATGCTCAAAAAGAATAGCGGGTCCGTTGTTTTCGAAGGTTTGGCGGGCAATTTCTGCCATTTCCAGATTGGGATCCACCTCTTGGTGGATACGCTTAAGCATGCCTGCCTTTTCTAAATCTAGCAGGGCCTGTTCTAGGGAGCTATACATAGGAGACTCCAGCTTGATACTGAGGCCGGTGGTTTATCCAGCAGTTGCGGATTGACTTAGGGAACTGAAGCTCTGGGTTTGCTTCTTGGATTCGACGTAGGCGATGACTTCGCGGGCGGCTTTGCGGGCGGCTACGGCATATACGATGCTGGCCTTGGACATCAACTGATCAAAGGATTCTTCGGTAAATTCGCTGAAACCCTGGAAAGAAAAGTTGTCGTGGCACGCGGTAAGGTTACCTTCGTCAACGAATTCGTGGCTGGCGGTAAAACCGCGGAAGGGACCCTTGTCAAGACGCACTAAAATTTTACCATCTTTTACGGACCCGATAATTCCTGTCCAACTAATTTTATTGAAACCAGCCATTATGGTATAGCGGACCACTTCGCCAGCTTCAAGGGACTTGGGCAAAGTATAATGAAGTACCGGAACTTTACCGATAGAAACATTCATGGGTGCAAAACGCATTGTCTCTAGCATATTTGCCAGAGTGTATTCTTGCCATGAAGTTTGACTGAATTGAACCATGGACCCTAATTTAGTAAAAAAAATGTGAGGAATGTCAAATTAGGTGGAAAATCCACTATAAAAAGCTATCTTGTACCGTTGAAATGGATTCTGTTCAAACTGATGAAAAATTTTTGCGGAAGAGCACCCTCTTTACTTTTGCGGGATCTGCTCTTAAAGTCATAGCGCCTGTTCTTACCATTGTAGTCGCTCGTGTATTTGGTAAGGAAATCTTTGGCGTATACGTTTCTACCCAGCTATTGATTCTTACCTTGAGCCGTGTTGCGGTTATCGGGTTGGACAAGGGAATGTTGCGTTATATTCCGCAGAACAAGGTTTGTGGACGTCCTGAGCACGAAGGCATTATTGAATCTTTGTGGCGAACTTTAGGCTTTGCCTTGCTTATTTCGCTGTTTTTCTGGATAGGATCTGCCTTTGACTTGCAGCGGGTTTCTGCGGGTCTGGCAATGCTTTCTTCCCTGGAAATTTCTCTTTATGTGCTTTCGGTAATTCCTTATACTTCCATTCTTTTGTTTGCAGCGACCTCCGAAGGCAATCGCCATCCGCAGTATAAGATTTTCATTAATGAGTTTGCGGTGACCACCTTGGCTCCGGTCATTGCCCTCGGTCTTCATTTTGGAGGATTTGAAGATAAACTAGCATTGCCGTTGGGCTTTTTCGTATCTAATGTATTTGGCGTTATTACATACATTTTCCTGATAAACAAGCAGTTCCCCAACATCAAGTGGTTTATAAAAGATAAGATTCCATCGGAGCTCCTTAAATTTTCAGTTCCTCTTGGCTTTTCCGAAATTGTTGCGTCATTTCTTTTGCGTATGGACTTGTGGATGGTTCTTGCTTTGCTGGGACCGGAATCTGCGGGTGTGTATGCTGTGATGGTCACCATTTCTAACGGCCTTAAGACCATCCGTAACAGCTACGATCCGATTTTACAGCCTGTGGTGGCGGGAATGTCCAAGGAGCGCTTAGATACGGATTTGAAACCTGTCTTTTCCTATTGTGTGTCCATGGTGACTTTGATCCAGCTGGCTATAGGATTTTTCATAGTGCTGTTTCCGGAACAGACCATGATGATTGCCGGCAAGTCCTTTGTGACGGACGAAAACCCGGTGGCGGTTCTTGGTATTTTGATTATTGGAAACTTGATAAACGGTTTCTTTGGACTTTCTGGTGCCGTCATTAACGCCTTGGGCAAGAGCCGTTTTATGCTGTTGATGAATGCTGTATCCTTGGTTTTTGCCATAATGATGAACCGTCTTTGTATTCCCCTTTTCGGTATTGCGGGGGCGGCCATCTCCTCTATGGCATACCAGATTTTGCAAAGTGTGTGGATGTGCCTGTACTTGCGTAAAATGGGCTATTGGCCCTACCGGTTAAGCCTTCTTGTACAGGTTGTGTGGATAGCCTTTTTGACCGTTTCTTATGTGGTACTCAATACCGTATTGGAATTGCCTCTTTGGGGCAAGGCTTGTGCCTACGGAGGCATTATTCTTATGATTCTGTTCACTTTCTTTAAGCAAGGACTCGCTGGAAAGCGTAACTTTAAGAAGAAGTCTTCCTAAACAGATTTATTTTTAAATAAATTTGGGGAATGATTCCGAAGAAACTTCATTACATTTGGCTTTCAAACGATCCTCTTCCGCTTTTACCGAAACTTTGTATCGATAGCTGGAAGCGTCATTGTCCGGACTACGAAATTGTTCATTGGGACATGGCGAAATGCCAAAAGATTATCGATGAGGTTCCTTTTGTCCGCGAGGCGGTAAGCATGTCCAAGTGGGCCTTTGCCAGCGATTATATCCGCCTTTACGCTTGCTATGTAGAAGGCGGTATTTATCTGGATAGCGATGTGTTTATGTACCAGAATTTCGATCCTTTTTTAGGAAATGAATTCTTTACGAACATCGAGTTTACCTCCCACTTTAAGAAGAACAAGTCCTGGGAAAAGTTGAACGAAGACGGAACCAAGAAAAATCCCGATGAAATTGCTTTGCCGGGGCTGGCTCTGCAGGCTGCGATTTTTGGCGGTGTAGCAGGTCACCCCTTCTTTAAGGATTGTATGGCCTACTATGAAAATCAAAAGTTTATTCTGCCCGATGGTAGCTTGAATATTGGAAATATTTCGCCCTTCGTGTATGCTCATATTGCTCAGAAGTATGGTTTTGTATACAAGAACCAGTTACAAAAGCTGGATCAGGGAATGACCGTTTATCCGGGAGATGTGTTCTTGCCCAGTTTGAATCCTTCCAAGACAAAACCCTTTGCCATACATGTGACTAATGGCAGTTGGCGTCCTTTTATGCAGCGGGTCATTCGTTTCTTGCGTAACGCCCCCCGCGGCACAATTGCCGATCGCTTAAACGAATATGAGAGCAAGGAACCTCTGAAACTTTAAGAATTGTGGTACGTTTATGGAAAAGCCTTCTGTTAAGTATCTTTTTGTTTTGACAAGCTCCCCGAAGGATTTCTTCTGCGAGCAGACCCTGGTTGCCATCGCTTCTTTGCGAGTGCATAATCCGGGAGCGTTCATCACTTTGTTGACAGATGATAAGACTGCGGCCACCCTTACGGGGAATCGTGCAGCCCTAAAGGATGCCGTTGATGAACTGATCGCTCTTGAAATTGACGAAAAATTTACTCCCATGATGCGTTCCCGCTACTTGAAGACGGTAATGCGTAACGTGGTGGAGGGCGATTTTCTCTATATGGATTCCGACATTGCCATTGTGGGGGACCTTTCCATTCCCGAGGAATGGCGTGGCGGAATTTATGCGGTTTTGGATTTCCATGTGAATTTGCATAAGGCTATTAACCGTAAGAAAATCTTGAACAACGCCAAGATGCTTGGCTTCTCTCCGATATTGAATGACGAAATCTTCAACGGGGGAGTCATGTTTGCCAGCGACACTCCCGAAGCTCGTGCGTTCTTTGAAAAGTGGCATGAACTGTGGTTGTATTGCTTGACCAAGAATTTTCCCTACGATATGGCTTCTCTGGCGGAAGCGAATTTCAAGTTTAATTACATCACCCAGAAAATGCCTGGAGAATGGAACTGCCAGATGGCGTACGCCAAGAAGTATATCCCTACAGGGAAGGTGTTCCATTTCTTTGGTTCCCGCATTATTGACACGTGCGGTCGTAAGGTTCCCGAAAGCATGAACGTTTTCTTGCCGAAGATATTGCGAAAGAATTTCTATACGGACCTAAAAAATATTCCGGTGACGGTGAATGCCGACAAATCCATTTCCATCAATGAATATTACGACAACGTCATTGCAAATGTGAAGGACTCTTTCTTGTACCAGACGAAACATGCGGGCTCCTTCGGGGCTGATATTATTCGCTCCTATGCTTTTGCAAAGTCTCTTGGATTTGTGTACAAGAAATTGCCCTTTGTGTTGCCTCTGTTATCCTTAATAGGTAAGATCCTATGAGTTTGCTTTTTAATCTGGAAGCGGTTCAGCCGATTCATAGTGCAAAGTTCCATGGGGGAGGCTCCTATGGGGAAGTTCTCTTTTGGGCAATGGTTCGTCGCGGTGCTCAGTTTAGCTGCATTTACGATAGCCGTAAGTATCTAGATCCAAGTATTCTGGAAACTTGCAAATCAAAGAACATCGCTCTTTATGATTTAAGTTCAAGTTCTCCTCAGCAAATCATAGACGAAAATAAAATCACTGACTTTTATACACCGTTGTATTCTCTAGAAAAGAAATGGCAGATAAATGTCAATCGCTTTGTCTTTACCTGGCATGGCGTTCGTGCTCTAGAAATGCGGTATGATAGTCTAGGAATATCTTTTGCCAAGAAGTTTGCACAGAAGGCTGAAGCACTCGTTCGCTATCGTGAAATTTGGAAAAAACGTTTCTACAAGCCGAAATATCAAGACTTGGCGGTTCGCATTGCCGAAGGGAGTGTGGATACCATTACGGTAAGCGAGCACAGTCGGGCTAGCATCAAGGGATTTTTCCCGGAATTGATGGATAAAGAAATTCCTGTTTTTTACAGTCCTATGACGGCCTATGAACCAGAAGGCTTTCTGCCACCAGAGGTTAAGGCTAAAAAGTATTTTCTTCTTACTAGCGGGGCTCGTTGGGAAAAGAATAATCTTCGTGCAGCAAAGGCCTTTGATGATTTAGTCTCCATGATGGAGTCTCAGAACAAGCCTTTTGATTTCAAGATGATCATTACAGGGGCGACGAACCATCGGGTCTATCTCAAGAATGTTCGTCACAAGGATCGTTTTGTTCTGCTGGGCTATGTGGAAAACCGTGAATTGGAATTTTTACATCAGAATGCCTACGCTTTTATTTTCCCCAGTCTGAATGAGGGTTTTGGCTATCCTCCTGTGCAATCTATGCGTTATGGAGTGCCGGTGGCGGCAAGCGGAACAACATCGATTCCTGAAATTTGCGATAACGCCGCGTTGTTCTTTGATCCTTATTCTGTCAGCGAAATTAAGAACCGCATGATTCAACTTCTGGACGCTACCATCTATAGTGATTTTTCTGCGAGGGCGGTAAAACGTTACGAAGTGGTTCATAAGCGTCAAGAAGAAGACTTGGAAAAAGCGGTAGACTTTATTCTTGGTTGAACGGCTGGTTTTAAGCAGTTTTGAAAATTTGGTGTTTAATGTCTGATAAATTGAGAAAGCGTCTTGTTGATTTAAGGAAAAATCCTTTTGTGTGCATTACCGCGGTCGCACTTGTGTTGCAGAGTGTGATGCTGGTTCTGTTCTACAGCCTCCCAGATCCTCTAGGTTTATCCTTGTCTGAGATGTTTGCGGGCAAGACCATTTGGCAAATCTTTATGGCCTTTGGAGGAATCCTTACCCTGTCCGGTATTTTTGCTTTCTTAAAGAAACCAAGAGCTTTGGTGTTGTTTTACATCTTTTATTTCTTCTTGGCTATTGCGGACTACGAGGTTTTCAGATTTTCTCACCAACGTTTATCTTACTCTTTTATTCGTACTTATTTCCATATTTCCAATATTACGGATTCTACTACCGTATCGACTTTGGGCGGTGATTTTATTGGAACCGTTCTTTGGGTGGCTCTTTTGCTATTCATTGTTACTGGCGGTATTGCCTATGTAGTCTTTAGGACCATCCATAAAATACCCTCCACAAATATTACGTCAAGTAAAAAAGTGCCAACCTGCTTTGTAACTGTAGGGTTGTTACTGTCTATTACTCCGTTGATTCTATTCATTGCAGGAACCCGTGGCATAACGGTAATTCCGTTGGTGAATGCTCAAATTGATTGGCGTTTTACCTTGGGAAAACACACTTTGACGGCTCCCATTTTACATATTGCCGCAGTTGAAACCTTTGAATTTTTTAGGGATGATTATACCATTACCGATGAGCTGGTACGTGATTTGGACTCCTTCCTTCCGGCAGATTTTGCCGAGCACCGCATAAATGGAATAGAATACCCGACCTACCGCGGTCCGTCGGACAAACCGTACAAGGCTTCTCATCCCTACAATATTCTCTTTATTTTTGGAGAATCCTTTAAGGGACGAATTATCAATCAGATGTTAGAAGGGGATACTGCCCTCGCTCCCAATTTGTGGAAAATGGCTATGGGCGGTTATCACCGAGTTCCGGGAGATTCCTTGAACTTGGATTCTATGGCTGTGGGAGGCACGTTGTGGTTTAAGAATGCGTATAGTGGCGGATATCCCACTGTCCGTGGCACCACGGCTTCTTATTTGGGCTTTCCCTCGCATCCAAACCGCGATGTGCCTTGCTTTTATGCGTCCAATCATTTTACGGGTTTTCCTGAACTGCTGACGGATTATGTCCGCGGTTATATGACCGTGTCCAATCCGGTCTTTGATCATACGTTACCCTTTGTTGAAAATTTCTTTGGAGATAACTGGGTCCTTCCGGAAGAATCCAAGGTGGAAGGTATTGCCGATAGCTTAGGAACCGATGCCGCCATTAAACTTTTGGCGACAATGCCTACGGATAAAAATTGGCTTATGGTTTCCAATACCATAGCGACCCACATTCCTTTCCGAAACTATCCTGACGATTTTGCATCAAAGCCGGAAGATGCCATGGTGCGTTATCGTAATTCTTTACTTTATACTGATCAACAGCTTGGTCGTCTCTTTGATGAACTTGCAAAACGTCCTGATTTTGAAAATACGGTAGTCATTGTTGTGGGGGATCACGATACTCCCGTGGATTCTGTTGACTATGCGGTCCCTCAACCCTTAGGGGTTGCTTCCACACGAATTTTTATGGGGATTTTCGCTGCAGATACCAATTTGATTAGAGGACTTCAAGTTCGTGAGGACGCTGCTTCTCAGCTCGACCTTGGTCCCACAATTTTAGATATTGCAAATGTTCGTGCGGCCCACCACTTTTGGGGCTACGACTTGCTTATGCAGGAACGCCCTGCAGAGCAACCTGCATTGTTCTTTTCGCAGAATGCATATTACCTGGGCTTTAGAGATTCCGTCTTGACGGGCGGTTTAGAAAACGAGGAAGTCTACAAGGGAAAAGAAAATACTTTTGTCCTTGCAAGTGACTCGCTTTCGGTTTCTTGGAAAAAGAAGGCGGTGGGGGCTAGCAAGGTTCTTCGTTCGCTGTTGAGGAATGATAATATGCAGTTCGTCGGAAAATAGATAATGACCTGCCCTTGGATTTAATCTTATTTATATATTGGTAGTATGAAAGAAAAAAAGACTCTTCAGGAAAAATTCTCCCAGTGGTATATTCCGCTGATTTGTAGACACAAGTTCAAGGCTCTTGCGTTCTATCTGGTTTTGGCGTTGGTTTGCCTTTATCCTATTTTGGTAAAACCGGGGTTAAAGCTAGATGCTGACCTTTCGCATCTGTTGCCGGAAAATACTCCCAGCGTATTGGCTCTTGAAGAGTCTTATACTCGATTTGGCAGCACTGACAAGTTCATGATCGCCATCCAGAGCGAAGATGTTAACTTGGTGGCAGAACTGCAAGATTCCATCAGTGCCTACATTCAGGACAATTGGAAAGGCGATTATGTGTCCACCCAGGTGGACAATGCAAATCAGTTCTTTAAGGACAAGGCACTCCTGTACTTGCCTATTAAGCATCTAGAAAACATCCGAGACAACTTGGAAGATCTGCAGCTAGAAATTGGCCGCAAGAATGGCCCCTTGGTTGTGGACCTGATGGACGCTGCTCCCGCCGAAGAAAAAAAGGAAAGGGTTTGGTTCGATGCAAATCTCCCTCAGGAATTGGGACTTCCCGACGAAGCCGTCAGTGCCTTTGATGCTTTCTTCAAGAAGGATACGGTAAAGCAGGCTGTCGCAGCATCCGGAGAGGATTGGAATCCCAAGGCATATCTTCCGGAAAATTTGAAAACCCGCTTGATAGGTACGCCTCCTCCAGAAGATAATGGTGGCAAGATTCTCTTTAACGGCGTGGTGAACGCAAAGCTGTTAAAGCCTTCGACCGACTATGAATTCGTAACTCATATTTTGGCACGAACCGATACTCTTCTGAAACATTTCAGCAGCAAGCAGTATCCGGTGCCCACCCGCTTTACGGTGGAAGGTACCTACGAAGGCCTTAAGGAAGTCGATGAAGTTGCCAACGATAGTATCTTCTCCTTTGGAATCAGCCTTGTCTTGATTATCCTTTTGACGATGCTATTCTTCCGTAGCGTTAAGGGACCTATTTTGGTGACTGCTTCGGTGCTCTACGCTTGCGTGCCTATGCTAGCTTTTATTGCACTGTTCTATGGTGCTTTTAATCCCTTTACGGTGTTCGTCGCTTCTATTATTTTGGGTATAGGAATTGACTACTCGATTCATATTTTAGGCACATCTCAAAAACTGCTCCATCAGTACGCCACTTTGGAAGAAGTGCTTGAAAATGCTCAAAAAAACATGATGAAGCCTTTCTTCCTGGCTAGCTTTACAACCATTGCGGCTTTCCTCACATTGCTTGCAGCCCACTTTAGAGGCTTCTATGAATTTGGGGTTGTGGCATCTGTTGGCGTTCTTTTCAGTATGTTAACTTCTCTCCTGGTCTTGCCAGTGTTTGTGGTTTGCCTCGGGGGGATTCCAGCTGCTCCTAAGTCCAGTTTGCTGCCGAAGTCCTGGAGTGAAAATCAAATTTTTGCATTCTTTAAACGTTTGGCCATTGTAGGATTTATTCTGGGTGCAGTCTCACTATGCTTTACTCAGTATGTGGATTTTGAACACAATTTAAAGAACCTGCGTCGCGTATCCACTGCAGTGAAGACTGCCAGCAATAAGATTTCTACAAAGGTGACTAGAGCTACCAACAAGGCGGTGACCTCCACACCTGCTGCTGTGATGGGATCTAAGCCTGAACAGCTTGACATGCTTTACGACACCTTGATGGTGCGTCTCCATGTGGAACATGATTCAACCTTAGGAAGCTTCCTTACTCTCAAGAGTTTTGTGCCTCCTCTGGATTCACAGAAGCAACGTCTAGAAGTTATTGAAGAAATTCGCGAACTGGCAGAAGCCCGAGTCTTCGACCGTGCCGAAGGGCAGGATTCCGCTAATATAGTGGCCCTTCGCAAGCTTGCTGAAGTTGAAGAAGCTTTTACTGCCGAAGATATCCCCAGTTGGACTCTGGACTTGCTTCGCGAAAAGGACGGTTCCTATGGCAAGATCGGCTTTATTTATGGCGATTTCCCCAGTTGGGATGCTCACGCCCTTCATCGCTTCCAGGAACGTTATGGCCACTGGAATTTTGACGGTGAAAATCTCAGAACCTTCTCGTCTCAGTTTATTCTGTCCGATGTGATTGAATCCGTGAAGGCTGATAGCTTTAATTTGGCAGCCCTTATTATTGCGGTCATCTTTGGAACACTAATTATATCCTTCAGAAAGCCAAAGCTGTTTATTAGCGGTTGTATTTCCTTTGGTATGGGAACGCTCTTGACCCTTGGCTTGCTGGGCGTGCTTACCCATTTTATGGAGTTTGGTAAGATTAGTATCTATAATGTGATTGTTATTCCCATGACTCTTGGTATTGGCATCGACGCTACCATTCACTTCATTACGTCCTGGTCGTCTGAAAAGGGAATGACGCTGAGAAAACTGTTCGATACCACCGGACGCAATGTGATTGCTAGTTCCTTGACTACGGTGGCTGGCTTCGTCGGATTCCTCTTTACATCTCATCGCGGATTGAAGGGCATTGGTGACCTGGCTTGCATCGGAATTTCCATGTTCCTCGTTACAAGCGTTATCTTCTCCATGTTCCTTTGTGGAGCATGGCTTAAGAAGAAGAAATCTGAAAAATAAAAAAGGGACTTTAAAGTCCCTTTTCCAAAGAGTAATCTGAAATTGTGATAAGTGAGTCAAGTAGTTCTTTTAACTGCTTGACTTTTTCTTTTTCTGCCATGGAAATATCATTTTCTTGGCGGGTGTCGCCTTCTTTAAATAAACCTGCGATTTCACCTTCGGAAAGGGGGTGATTAGCGATCAATCTATATCCGTCCAAGCCAATGGCCGCTGCCTTGGGATAGGAGCCCAGGGACATTCCGGTTCCTGTTTTGCGAAGTAGATTATGTCCCATAAAAATATTGGGAACGGCAATGCCCGCTAGCTCCAAAATGGTGGGGGCAATATCAATTTGTGCGGTTGTTGCGGTGTCCAAGCTGGCTTCAATTTCTTTTCCGCCAATCATAAAAGGAATCCAGGTGGCGTTGGAGTAGCCGCCTCCATTCATTTCGGAAACCCCGTTCTCGCCTAGGGGGAAGCCGTGGTCTGCCATCAAGATCACGTAGGTGTTCTTAAACCATTCCTTACCTTCGAAAGAGCGGATCAATCGTGCGATTTGGCGGTCTGCATAATTCATGGTGTAATTGATTCTTTCTGTCAGAGGAGCCTTTTTCTGTTCTTCGGTCATGCCTGCAGCAAAGTTAAAGGGGTAGTGGTTGGATCGGGTCATGATGGTGGCAAAAAACGGTTTTTCCTGCTTGGAAAGAGTGTCTGTCACATAAGAAATGGCGTGGTCGATAAAAGTGGAATCGTCTTCGCGATTACGGTCGTAATGTTGGGCGGTGTACCATTTGGACATCCATACTCCCAGATTATCCCAGGCCGGATCTGCAGCGGAAAAATAGTGGGTGGCGTATCCGGAGTCTGTCAATACGGAAGCGAAACTGGGCAACGTGACATGGGCTAAATCTGTTGCTTGAGCCAATGTTGAATGGTGTGGGATGCCTAAGTGGGTGGTTAACACTCCACCTGTGGTGGGAAGCCCGCTAGTATGCATACGGTTCCAAACTCTAGAATGGGCTGCCATGGAATCTAGGAATGGGGTGGGAGAAGGCTGCAGCTGGGAATTCAGGAAACCCACATTCATGCCGCGTTCTGATTCCATAAAGACAAGGACAAAGTTAGGCTTTTCAGCCCGTCGAAGTTTCAGGCTTTCGCTGTTGAGTAAGGTCTCCGTGGGAATGCGGTAAAGAGGATGCTGTGGCTCTTCGTTTGTCTTTGGAAAAATCCACAAGGAATCCCCTTCTACTTGTTGCCATAAGTTTTGGTAGGTTGATCTGTAAGGTGCGATGTCTTCTGCTGTTAATTTATGGTTTGCACTGCTGTCAAATAGTTCAAGATAAATTAAACTGACTACAGGACGTAGCTTTGTCATTCGAGCATTTCCCGTCCAAATGACGTTCACAAATAGACTGGATGCCACATAAAAGGATATCATGACGATTGCTGTTGCTTTTATGGAAAACTTGAATTTTGCTTGCAGCAAGCGATAAAATCCGTAGGTTAAGGGAAGTATAAGTGCGAAGATGAAAAAATGAATGTATGGGATGGAGTAATCGTTGCTAGAATAATCTCCAAACATCATGAAGGACGATGCGTCCTTATAGGTGTTTAACAATCCTAGGGTTAAGTGACAGCCCAAGAAACGCTGTACTTCATGATCTCCGTAGGTGTAGAATAAAACGACCGAGTGAAAAATGGCATAAATGGTAAGGCCTGTTTTAGACGCTCTTGCCAGGACATTCTCTTTTTTTGCTGCTACAATCCGGATGATTCCGATAATCGCAAGGAAAATAACCAAAGCTTTGGAAATCCAAATAAAGTCAAGACAGACGGCGTGGAAAATGTACCAGTCAGGCTTGCTGACGAAGGGAAAACCGTAAGGGTTATTTCTAAATAGAAGAAAAACTCGCAGTAGAATGTGAGAAACCCATGCGGCCAAGGATACGAAAACCAGTTTCTTGTGGTTTCCTAAAAATGCAAGAAGGACTTGAAGAACGTTTTTCATCGGAAAAATAAAAAGGGCTACGCATCTTAATGTGTAGCCCGAAAGGTTCATTAGAATTCGAAATCAACTGCTCGACGTTCGCTTACGACTTTCTTCACGAAAGAAACGATTGCCTGGTGTTCAGGATGTGCCTGGTAGACATCAAGGGCTTCCTTTGTACGGAACGTTGTGTCTAGGGCGATGTCGAATTCAATGTCTCCATTGCCAAGGTTTTCCTTGCCAAAGTTAAGGCCGGATTCAATGCTGACGAGACCGGGAATCTTGCCTTCCAGAGCGTGGAATGCATCGACCATCTTCTGTCCGTTTTCTTTGGCGGTGGCACCTTCTGCTTCTGCCTTAAGTTTCCAATATACGATATGACGAATCATTTTTTCCTCTTTTGATTTGCAATTTGTTTATAAAGTTCTAGTTGGCGTTTAAAGCAATCGTCCCAGCTGAAATTTTCTGCATAGGAGCGTGCGTTTAGTTTTTTTTGCTTCAAATCCGATTGGTATAGCTTGATGATGGCGTCTGCCAGACTCTGTGCGGTTCGACGCTTTAGGATTGTTCCTGCGTCGGATTCGCGTACATGTTCCGCGGCAGCTCCGGTGGATGCACCCACTTGGGCATTTCCGCAAGCCATGCTTTCCAGAATGGATAGTCCAAACGTTTCCCATCCAGAAAGGGCAAGTCCCAGGTCTACGCTTGAGTAATATCGAGCCATTTCTTCGGCAGAAGTAATAAATCCCGCGTATTGTATGTGAGGATGTTTTTTTACCGCTTCCTGTACCTGGGGCAGGTAGGGGCCTGTACCTGCAAGGACAAGTGCTGGCTCGCTATTTAATTTCTTGGAAAGAATGTCATAGGCTCCTAGCAGTAGCTCAATTCCCTTTTCTTCGCAGAATCGATGAGGAAAGAAAATTGTCAGACGGTCCGGGTTTCCGTCTTTCAATTCTTGCACCAGATTTTCGTCTCGCTTTTGGGGGTTGAACATCTGGATGTCACAACCTAGAGGAATCCAATGGGACTTGGGAAGTCCATTCTTGTCCAAACGGTCCATCACTTCCTTGCAAGATACTTGAACTCCGTCAAAGTGTTTAAACTCTTGGCGTGCGTACCAGAAGGCAATCTTACGGCACAACTTGCCCCATTGCTTACCCAATTTGTTGGCAACAGGTCTTTCCACATAGGTAATGGGGAAGTCGGCGTGCCAAAAACTCAGCAGTGCTGCGTTTGGAACAATTTTTTTTGCAGCAAGGCGCACCACCGTCGGAAGAATATAAGGTGATCCAACTTCAATCACTTGAGGCTTATACTTCTTTAGAATGGGTCTAATCTGAGACTGTTTCCAGATAAAACGGTATTCCCAATTTCCAGGAAAACGATAAGCTTCCACATGTTCTATGATGAGATTTTCGCTTTTCTTTTCTGTATAAGTCCTTGAATCGGGCATCACAAAGACAGAAAGAACTTCTGTCTGATTTTGATAGAAATTCATCTTCTGCAGGTGGTAGCGTCTGACGCCTCCACCTGATGGGCTCCAAAAGTTGTTGAAGTCAACTATGGTAAACATTGCTTGACTAAACCTTCTAGCCTTCTTCTTGCATGCGGTTGGACTGCGGGTCAATGACCAGGTTTCCCTGGTAGAGATGGTTGCTTCCCAAACGCTTAGAGTCGACATTCAAGAACAGGTTCCCGCCCTTGGATTCCAGCCAGTAGATTGCATCGGAATCGCGCAGATAAGCTCTAGGACCAACCAAGCCCTGCTCAGAATCAATCAGCTCTCCTCCAAGGAAGAATGGAATGTCCAATGCCTTATACAAGTCCAAAATTACAGAAGCACGACGATCATAGATGTCAGACAATTCAGCGTGGTCTGTGACCTTCAGGTGATCAATACCGTCAATAACCACAATAAGGTTGGGATGTTCCTTCACTTCTTCCTTCAGTGTCGCAAGCAGTTCCGTATTGTCAAAGTTTGGGGTATCTTCCCAAATTTCAAGGCGGTTATTTCTAACATAGGACATCAGCTCGCGAGTGGCTTCCAGAATTTTCTGGTTGACCGCTTCGTCTTCGTTCTGCTTTCGGACTGTCAGAACAGATTCGCCAATAAGCATGGCAATCAAACGGTCAAAAATCTGACGTCTCGGGGTTTCTAGTGCTATATAGATTAGCTTTAGTTTCGGGTTGCTCTGCACCAAGTCCAGAGCCATACTGGACAGCAGGGTTGTCTTGAGACCAAACGGTTTGGAGGATACGTAGAAACAGCCTGACTGAATTCCGTCGATTTCCTGCGTCAGCTTGGGGAACGTGTTCATGGAGTAGCCCACACTCAATTCGGGCGGGCAACCCATGGCGACATCAAAGTTTTCCTTGATATCCTGAAGCAGCATAGACCTACGGTGGGTGTGCACTGTATCCACTTCGGTCTTTTCCACAAGATTGATAAGCTGGTCGGCGCCTTTTTTACGAACGACCTGGTCTACAGTTTCTCCCTTGGGAAGAACAATGGACTTGAATTTCAAATCAAGTTCTTCGGCCATCTTCAGGTATTTTTGAATACGGAATTCCTGTTCCCTACGATCCTGTTCTCTACGCAAAATCACGGTGATGGAATCTGCACCACAAGCTTTCAACTTGTAAAGGTGGCTTATAGACAATTCCTGGTAAAGGGTCGATACCACACCGGGTATACCGGCCAAGTCTGCAGTAAGTGCGTCAAAGAAACCTTCCACAATCAAGGGTTTATTGTTGTCGCACTGCATGTTGAAGGGAATGTCTGTCGGGCCCGAAGCATAGGAGACATAGGTATGAGGACCGTAGGAATCATCTATTAGACGGCCATAGACGGAATGAATCAGCCCCTTGGAGTTGCGGGCGGGAATAGCGATTCTAGGCTCGTGGTAGGCTTCCAGGTTGTCCAGGTAGAAACTGATTTGATGACGCTCGATCCCGTTCAGCATGCAATAGCTGACGAATGGCTCGGGGTCACCGCTGTAGTAGCCAATACCATACAGTTGGGCTTGTCCTATGCTCCAACCGCGGGAGGCCAAAAATTCTGCAGAGGAAGGGCTTTTGCAGGCTGCCCAATGGCAGTAGCGAACGAAATTCTCAAGGACTTTGGTCTTTTCGCCCCCAATCTCCTTGAGCCAGGGATGTTCATCCTGGAGACTGTCGCTGTCTTGTTTTTGAGAACCCAGAAAATCCAAGGCTTCAGATCGTGCGGCTTGCTCGTCTAGTCCGTTGAAACGGCTGCGAGTTACAAAATCGACAAGATCGCCTTCACTACCGCATTGCAGACAGCGATAGCGCCAATAACCAAGGGCATCGTAGAAGAAAAGAGAGGTTTCTTCTGGAGAATGGAACGGACAACAGGCGATGAGATTTCGACCCCAGCGGGAAAGAGGTACCCCAAGCTGACGGGGGTGTGTTTTTGCTCGAATAATCATGCCTGCTTGTTCTTGATCAGTATGCATAGTACCGCCTCATTTTTCTAGAGAAAATCTAGATTTTTTTTTACTTTTGTCATATGATCATTTTGGGAATAGACCCTGGTTCCATTACTACGGGTTATGCTTTTTTAGCAAAAGACGGAAACAATCTTCAAGTTCTTGAATATGGTGTTCTTCACGCCGCTGCCAACAAGAATTTGGAAGACCGTTTGCTACATATTGTTTCTGAATTGGAAATCTTGCTGGACAAGTATCGCCCGGAGGCCTTGAGCATGGAAGGAGTGTTCTTTGCAAAGAACGCTAAGAGCGCTCTAGTTTTAGGACATATTCGCGGAGCTGTCTTGGTGGCCTGTCGCAAGCGCGGAATGACGTTTAGCGAATATCCGCCTAAAGTCGTAAAGCAGGCGGTTACCGGTGATGGTAATGCCGCTAAAGAGCATGTGGCCAGTATGATATTTGCTCGTTTGGGAATTACTCAAGGCGATTTGCCCTTGGATGCATCCGATGCTCTGGCTATTGCGTGGACCCACTGCAATCCCTCTCCATTGGCGACTGCTTTGCTTGAAAAGAAGGGAAAGGGCTCTTCTAACACCAAGACAACCTTAAGCAGTCGAAAAAAGAAAGCCTCCACAAAACAATGGATGGACCTCATTGAAAAAATGGGAGGAACCATACAGTGATGAGTGATATTTGCTATGGACTTCGAGACCCTCAGGGCCCTGATTTTGTTCAGGTGGAGGGCTATGTGGTGGACCGACAGGTTTTACCTTTTTATAACAAACTAAAAGAAAGCTTGGCGGAGGAAGGTTTCATATTGAGACTGGAGTCTGCCTATAGAAATTTTGAACGTCAGCTTAGTATTTGGAACCGTAAAGCAAATGGCTCGTTAAAACTTCTGGATGCTCAGGGGATTCCAATGGAATTGCCCAAAGATGAAGAAGAGTTGATGTATGCCATTCTTACCTGGTCCGCTTTACCGGGGGCGAGCCGTCATCACCTTGGTACAGACTTGGATGTTGTTGATGGAAAAGCTTGCCCTGAAGGATATGAGGTTCAGTTGACTCCGGCAGAGTGTGAAGGAATGTTTGCACCCTTTCATAAGAAATTGACTGAACTGATGGAGGCAGGGGAGGCCTTTGGATTTAGCCGCGTGTTTGTTCCAGGTCGTGGTCGTATTCAGCCCGAAAAGTGGCACATCGCTCATTTACCTACGTCTCGCCAATATCTTGAGCAGTTCTCTCTTGATCGTCTCCGTCAAATTTACGAGAAAACGGATATTGCCTGCAAATCTGCCTTGTTGGATAATTTGGAAAACCTCGCCAAGGATTTTATCTATCCTTACTTTGTGTAAAATCGTATGAAGTTAGACGCTAAGACTCGCGGGATATTTAGATTGCCTTTAGAAACCTATGGCACATCTGTCTTAGGAACCCCCTTGCTGTTTGTCCCCTGTAAGAATAAATGCAAACAGTTAATCTTTGCTGGAATTCACGGGGAGGAACCGGAAACTACGTTTTTCTTAAGCCGCTGTCTACGGGCCTTTGATCATGCTTTTTCCGAGACGGCGTTTGTTCTGAGTGCCAATCCCGATGGGATGACGCTGGGTACTCGAGGAAACTACAATGGGGTGGATTTAAATAGAAACTTTCCAACGTCCAATTGGAGTCCTGATGACGTTTTGTCTCGTTCGATTCTTGAGGCTCCGAGGGATACTGCGTTATCTTCTGGCAAGGCTTGTTCAAAAGGTGTTGATTCAGAGCCTGAAACAAAAGCACTGATGTTCCTAATAGAAAAATTGCAACCGGAGCGGGTGGTAGCAATGCATGCTCCTATTGGCTGCGTCGATGCTTCTGTTCGGACTTCTCTTGTAGAAGATTTATGTCAAGTTTTTAATCTGCCCTGGTTGCCTGATATTGGCTATTCAACACCGGGCAGTTTCGGTACCTGGTGTAAGGAAAATTCGCATATTGAATGTGTGACTTTGGAACTTCCTCGTCTATCCCTGGAAGCCTTGTTTGAACGCTACGGTGCAAATTTCATTGAGTTTCTTGCATCGCTTCATTAGAATTGCGAAAACAAAGAATCCCGAGCTTTAACGCCCGGGATTCTTTTTAGAATGCTTTGTTTTACTTGCTTTGGGATTCGCGAGCTTCTGCAATAATCTTCTGGCGCTGGACCAGCCCAATGCTAAAGCCGATAATCAGGTAGCTGGCCATCAAAACCAGGAGGTATTCTGTAATGAACGGTACGTCCGGAGACACAAACATAAATCCGGAGATGTAAGTAAGAACAATCAAGGCTGCCTGGAACAAGTTAAAGGCTGTGTTCTTGCGGGGTTGAAGCTTCGGCAAGAACAGTGGGCTTACCATCAGAAGACCTGTCACTAGCATTACAAACAAGGGCAAGAAAATCAGACCGCTGTCAGTGTTTTCGAAGAGACCCTTGCTCTTGAGAAAAACAACCAGGATTGCATTGATTGCACCTGCAAAGGTAGAAGGAAGCCCGGAGAAGTGGTGATGGTAGGTGTCTGAGTCGCAGGCGTTGTACTTTGCTAAACGCATGGCTGCACAAAGTACATAAATGGAAAATACGGCGATAAGCAGTACGGCGTTCTTTCCAAACCACTCAGGAGCGAGGTTTTTGTAGCAGAAGAACACTGCAAATGCCGGAGCCAGCCCAAAGGCAATCAAATCTGCCAGGCTGTCAAACTGGGCTCCGAATTCAGAACTGGCGTTAACCAAGCGTGCGGCGAAACCGTCAAGTTTGTCAAGAAGAACGCAAAGGACGATAAAGTACGAACCCATGCGAATGGGGTCTGCTTCGGTAAAAGAACTAAAGGCGCCTGTAGACCAGCAAATCGCAAAAACACCCAACAAGAAATTCATGCTGGTAAATGCATTCGGCAAAATAAAACGAGACTTTCCCATAGGATCCTCCATTATTTCTTAGTCGCGATAAAAATAGATATTTTAAGAGTAAAAAGACAAAAAAACGCCCTTGTGGGGCGTTTTTTTGTGAATGGTTACTTCACCGGTTTTATTTCCCACAAGGCCTTGATTCCTGCTGCAACCATCAGGTTCTGAGGAGGAGCGTAGGGATTTTCTTCTGTGGGGAAATTGGTCCAGTGCTTGGTAGAAAATTGGTAGTACTGCGTAGGACGGTACATGACCGGCAGCACAGGAACCGTCTGCATGAATATCTTATTCAATTCTCGATAGGCGCTTGCAAGTTCCTTTTCGTCAGTCAAGGAAGGAATCTTGTCGATAATCTTATCGGCTTCCGCGTTCTTGTAACGGCCCTGGTTGGCGAAAGCGTCTTCACCTTCGGGGCGGTAGGGAACGGCTCCCATCACTTGTTCAAAACGGTTCCAGGGAGAAGCGGCAGACTGTTCTGCGGTTTGGGTCTTCATTGCCAAGTCGAAGGTTCCGAGACGAAGGTCCTTGTCCCAAACGCTATAGTCTACAAACTTTTCTTCTGCAGTAAGACCGATTTCGTGGAAAGATTCTATAACGACCTTAATGGCATCTTCCCAGTCTGTCCATCCTTGAGGACATTCGATGGTAAACGTCCGTACTGGAGTTCCCTTCTTGTCCAGGAGTTTGCCTGCGTTATCCCAGCTATAGCCGCCACTTGCCAAGATTTCCTTGGCTTTTTCCACATTATAGGAATAGCCCAATGCGTCGGCATCTTCCTTGACGAAATACTTGGATTCCGTACCGAAGGGGAGAATGAAGCCGGGCTGCATGGCTGGTGAGTAATTGGAAATTGCTCTTGACTTAATCTTGTTGAAATTGATGGCGTGGGCCATCGCTCTACGGATGATTACATCATTGAACGGAGCGGTCTGGTTGGCGATCATAAGGGTTGTCACGGACCCCGGCTGGTGGTAGGGCTCGCTTCTGCTCCAAGCTCGAATGCTGTCACGAGCCTTGTCCCAAATGCGGGGCAGGAATACAGAGGACTGGTCGAGGTGTCCCTTCGTCATTGCACTGTTGAAATGATTGTTGCCATTATAGAGCGAGTGAATAATAAAGCGGGGTGCGGGTTTCTGACCGTTGTGCTTTACATTGCCCCAGTAATTGTCGTTTCTTTCGAGAACAATCTGGTCCGGAGAGTAAGTCTTGATGTTGTAAGGACCAGAAACCAGGGGTACGGAGTCGTTCTTGAATTCCGTAACCACATCCATACGGTAGGTCTTTCCGGACTTGGCGGAATTAATCAACGGTTCAAATACGGACTTAGGCAGAATAGACGTTTCTGCAAGAGCATTCAGGATGATAAGGGAATTCTTGTTCTTTCCGAAGAAGAAGGTGATGTTATTATCCTTATCTGCTTTAATCTTGCTCAAGAAGTTCCAGTTGCCGTGACGTGGGGTCGGCAGCAAGGAATCAATCTTGAAGGTGTAGATAACATCGTCAACCGTGACCGGCTGTCCATTGCTCCACTTGGCCCGAGGGTCCAGGTGTACTGTGATAGAATTTTCGTTACTGGAGTAACTGTCCGCCAGCATCGGTTCAAGTTCGCCTGTAAGCTGGTTATAGGTAATCAAGGACTCGTACATCAGGCGAATGTTTCCATCTACGGGGAAGTTCGGGTCGTAGTCCAAAGGATTAAAACTTGTAGGGGGTGCCCAGTCAAAGCCTCCGACATACAGGGACTCGTTACGAGGGTAGTCAGGATTGATATCCTCGACGACTTCCTTCTTTTCCTCATCACAAGAAGTCACCACCATGGCAATAGCCGCAGTGGATAGAAATTTCAGTAAAAAATTGGAGCATTTAACGATTTTGCTCATCATCCGTTCCCACGTGAAATATTTGTAAGAAATTTAGTGAGTTTTCATAAAAAAAAACACCCATATTTTATTTACAGAGCCTAAAAAGGTGTAAAAAAATGTTCTTGATTGGAATTTAGAGCGAAAAACCGTACAGGATTCTTTTGGGAGAGGCACTGAACAGTATATTATTTGTTACAAATGGCGATCCTGCTCCACCGGGAGTGCTAAAGTGTCTTAGAATTTTGCCGTCCTTGATATCAATGGAAACAATTTCCTGCCCCTGGTCAAGCCAGATTTCCTGGCCCTTAACAAAAGGCTTAGAAAATACGGAGTTCTTTCCCTGGAATTTCCAAAGGGGGGCACCAGCTGTGGTATAGAGTAGCATTGCCTGGTTTGCGAGATTTACAAGAATACTCTTCTTGTCATTGTGATTGACTATTTGCATGGAGGTCACTGGGGATTCTGTTAGAATCTGTATGGGAGAACCTTCCGGGTTGTGTAAGTTATAGATGAGGAACTTATTTCCGTTTACCGCGAATACAATTGTGGAATCTACAAGTTCCATTTGAGAGATGTTGTTCCCAATTCGTTTTGAGGTTCCCTCTTTGATTTGTCCAGAAATATCTTCAATTTGCTGTAGAGTTCCTTCTAGATTGCATAGGTGCAGGGTGTCGTCGTCTTTTGCCAATAAGAAGGGGACCGAGAAAATCTTTCTGGACCATGAAAGTTTATTGTCGGGACGGTTTATCTTTAGTAAAAAGCCGTTCCAAGTGGAAACGTAGATGGCGTTTTCGAAAACCTTAATTTCAAAAGGTTTTCCGGGAAGCTGTAGGGATGAGGGGGTTCCTGTTCGGCTTAGGTCGTATAGGGATAGATTGTACCGGTTGCCTATAGCTAGAATGCTTTCGTCACTTCCGATAACGGGATTGTTGTCCAACTTTCCTAGACTACGGACCCAACGAACTTCTCCGTTTTCAGAATTGATACAGAATAACTGCTCAGCAGCGGGGTCAATGGTAAACAGGTTCTTTTTGTTTCCAAAAAACTGGGGGTAAAGAGTTTTTGGCGAAATGGGGAGCAGACTGACAAATTTTGCTCCGATCGATTTGCTGTAACGATTAAAAATTAGTTGTGAAGTTAGCGGATTGCTAATTGATAAACGAACCGCTTCTGACCAGGCTTGTTGCTTTTGTTTGTCGCTGGCCCCGTTTTTTTCCAAAAGCAACGCCTTGAAAAACCAACCCTCTGCATTTCCGGGTTCAAGTTTGAATAGGGTGTCTAAAACAGGAGGGAGTGAATCCCATGCTTCGTTGTCGATAAGGTTTGCTGCTTTTTGTGCTTGAATGTAGGATTGCAATTTCTTTTTGCCGTAATAGCGGGGGGCAATGGGGTAAAGTTTATTTTCTCCAAAATCCAGGTAAATAGCATCGTTTGCTAGAATAGGGGCTTTTTCAATGGGCTTTGTGAAATTGAAAATCCACAACGGACGCAGCAGGGTGTCTACCGCAATGATCGCACCTTCTCCAGTGAATAATCCTAAGGTTCCCTTGGCAAGAGGGCTAATGATTGATGTTTCCGTTAAGATTGAAGAGTTGACCTTTCCGAGGGACTTGTCTACCAAAGTGACCCTTCCGGAGGCTTCCAGTAAAACAATGTTTTTTTCAAAAGATTGCATTTCCTCGACACTTCCTACGGATATTTTCCACAGCGGGACGGTTCCGCTTTTGGGAGTGTAGCAATAGAGTGTATTTCCCGAGATAATATAAACGAACTTCTTGTCGATAAGGATTTTTTGGACAATGTCAAATAGGGAGATGACTCTAGATTCGCTACCATTTTCTGCAGAGATGAAATGAATGGAATTGTCAGGACAATTCATAACGAATTCTCGTCCTTGGCTGAAGAATCCCTCAATGGAACAGTTATCGTATTTTTCGGGAATGGAGGTCTGTCCACCTCTTTTGTCTATAAGGACTAAGCCTTGACGACTTTGGATGATAATTTGATTTTCGTACTCGAAAAGACTTTCAACGCCTGTAATGCCGTAACATTGATTTTGAATACCTGGATGAAAGAATACCTGACAGAGACTGTCCTCATTATTTTGTTTTATCCATGCTCCGTTTTTGCTGATATGGAGAATTTCGCTTTCTGGAGGAATGTTTATGGCTTGATTTTGTATACCGGCCTTGCTAACCTTTTTTATGTTACCGTTTTGCAGCAGAAGGTAAGAGGGGTCCTTCCCGAATATTTTTTTGATGGAACTTGGAAGAGGTATTGGCTTTGATAGCAATTTTTCGGCATGGTTACTTGTGGCCGCTTCTCGTTCCGCTAGCCAATAGGCTAAACTTGTTTCATTTGTAGAGAGAAGACTTTGGGTATAGTAAAAGTTTGCTGAAGACTTATTGTCGGAGAGTTCCTGAATTTTTCCTAAGTAAAAATAAGCCTGTTCCTGATCGTTTTCATCGCCATCTTTGGCGGCTTTCTCAAGTAGTTTTACGGCTTCGTTAAAGTCTCCCTTCATTTCAAAAAGGTAGATTGCCTCTTGGATGGTTGCTTCCATTTTACGGGCTTGAGAACTTACGAATAGTGCAAGAACAACCACCATCGTCATCACGATATGGTGGCTGAAAAACCTTGCTATGTTCACGATCCTAGGCATCGAACTTGTAGCCCGCTCCTCTTACCGAGTAAATAATTTTGGATTGGTCGTCTGAAAGTTTTTTTCGTAGAACAACAATATGATTGTCTACGACACGAGTAGAAGGCATGCTTTCTTCTGTGTATCCCCAGATGTCTTTTAGCATGTCCTCTCGCATAATGACTTCGCCGCGGTGCATCCAGAAATATTTCAATGTCTGGAATTCCCTTGCGGTAAGATCCATCGGGACACCGCCTTTAGTAGCGGTGTATTTCTTGAAGTCAATATGAATGTCCAGAAAATCTGCGGAATCGGGGCCAACCGCGGTTTCTGCTGCCTTGGGCGTATCAAGTCTACGTAGGAACGCCTTGACTCGGGCCAACAATTCTAGAATTGAGAACGGCTTGGTCACATAGTCGTCTGCTCCGATTTCAAGACCTGCAACTTTACTTGCTTCTTCGGTTTTTGCCGTAAGCATAATGATAAAGCAGTCGGGATGCTTGTTTCTGACGTAGCGGCAAACCTCAAAACCGCTTTTTTTAGGAATCATGAGATCCAATAGAATCAAGTGCGGCTCAAATGAATCGGCTTTTTGTATGGCCTCTTCGCCATCTTCAGCGGTTTCAACGATGTAGTTTTCCAACTCGAAGTTGTCTTGTAAACCGAAACGAATAATTTCTTCGTCTTCAACAATGAGAATCTTGTATTGCATCTTATTCCGCCTTCTTAAATCTTACCGTAAAAGTAGAACCCTTTCCTGGTTTGCTAACAAGTGATATTGTAGCCCGATGAGTTTCCGCAACTCGTTTGACGATTGCTAAACCGAGTCCGGACCCCTTTGTGCTACGGGTCATCTCGTCGCCTACTCTATAGAAATCATTAAATATATTTTTTTGCTCCGAGGAGGGAATGCCTACGCCTGTGTCTGTTACTGAAAAAACAACCAAGTTTTCTTCGCTAGATGTTTTAATAGAAATGGATCCTGGAGCGTTGGTATACTTGATTGCGTTTTCGATTAGGTTTTGGGTCAGACTGTACAAGGCGGTGTAATCGCCCATGACGTAGCAGCCGGTTTCAAAATCTGTGTCCATTTGCAGACCTTTTTCAATGCCGATGTTTTGAACTGCATCATAGACTTTTTGGACGCAAATGGTGAAATCCACCTTTTCCCATTTGAATGCGTCGGAACCGTGTTCCATGCGAGTGTAATTTAGGATTGCCCCAATAAGATTTTCAAGGCGGGTGGCCTCTTTCCCAATCAGCTTTGAGTATTCTTGAATTTTTTCGGGTTTCTGGACTCGACCTTTTGCCATCATTTCAGAGAACATCTTGATGGATGTTAAAGGAGTCTTTAATTCATGAGATACACTGGATAGAAAATTGGTCTTCATAGAAAGAAGACGTCGTTCCTGGGTGATGAACCGGAACATGATGATAGAACCGAATATGACTGTAATCAGGGCGAAAAGCATTAGCCCGTACATGAGGAACATTCTATGTCGAGTTTCTTTTTGAATGTCCTGAACGTCCTTTTCGTACAAGGTCATTTCCCAGTCTAGAATTTCATTGACGGGAATTTGTTGTGCTATAGAAGCACTGTCAGCTCGCTGCCCTAAAACAAGACGTTTTCCGTCCTCTGTTATGGCGAAGGGTATGTTTTTCCAACTTTTAGAAACCTCTTTGACTTTGTTCAATATGCGGGTCTTGTAAGATTCCTTGTCAACTTTGGCCAGAACTTGTTGATCCCCGGAAAGGAATGGGTAGGTCATTTTTAGAAGAGCGACGTTTTCATTCTGTCTAAAGAGAATTCCTTCCTTAGGGGGGGCTTGATCCTCAACAATTTCTTGGAAAAAATCTTTGTTGTGGGAAAGAATGTCCATGTATCCCAATTGGCGGTTGAAATTTTCGCGTAAATTCCAGAACGCCTCTCTTCTGTCTTGGGGCAAATCTTCAAAGGATAGGATTTGTGTAAAAGCAGATTCAAAGAAAAACTTTGAAGAAGAAATATCGTCGATGTTTTGGGATTCAAGAAAATCTTTTAGAACAACGAGGCTATAGTCTTCGGCCTCCTTGTGCTTCTTTTGTTCCACAAGAATGTCAAAATGCAGCAAGTTGACCGAGCGGGTGAGGTCTGCCGTTAGGTAGCCCTGCTGGTGCGGATTTCTCTCAAGAATGTCCAAAAGTTCAAGGGCTTCATTATATTTTTTATTCTTGTAGTAATAACGAATGAGGCCCAGAATGTCTTGAACCTCGGTTTCCCGTTGGTTGAAAAAGAAAGTTCTTGGTCTAAAGGATCTGGACAATCTTCCTAGGTAGGCCTTTTGCAGTCTAGGGTCTACACCGTTTTTCTGCTCCGCCTTGAACAAATTTTTCTCAATCGAATTGGGAACCGCTGAAGAAAAACTTGAGGAATTGTAGAATTGTCTAGAAGCGATATCAGGGTAAACAAGTGTTCCCTTGTTGAAAAGAAAAATAGCTTCAATGCCATCTACGGATTTGAATTCGGTTTCGTGTCCGAAGTCTAGAAGATGTTGTGGCTGTTCATACAAAAAAAGCGATGCTGCTTTGATTTCCTGAAAAATTTTTTTCTGTTCATTGGCGACAGCCTCTTCCACTTCACTTTGAAAGGATTGTCTACTTTCATCAAAGTTCTTTTGTGCGAGGAACATTTCATTCTGAATGTTCCGAAAGCTTAGAAACGAAAGAATTGCGGTAGGCAAAATGATGCCTCCCGCAAATAGAAGAACAAAAAGCAGATTGTTTCTGAAAACCTGCACGGATCGCTTTGGCTTGTTTACTGGGCGATGTTTGCGTGATGGGTCACGGAAACTTTATGGCCAGTTTCAATGCGGCGACTGTTAGAGTAGGTTTCGAGGATGAGGATAGAAGCTTCCGTCTTCCCGGCACGGGCGATAATACCTCTACCAAGCAGGTGTGGCGGAATGCTTGGGTCTGAATCGTCCGTTTCCCAAATAGCGATTGCGTCGCCGGTGTTGTAACCTTGGTCGGAACCCTTATTGATAAGAACGTATGCGTAATTGCCAATGATGAGCATTGGGTCCATGGCATAGTTGATTGCTGCCAATGTGTCCAATTTCGCACTGCGTTCCTGGGTATAGCCAGATACGTTGATGGCTTGGAGAGGCTGTTTTTTTCGAGCCTTGGACTGATTAATACGGATTTCCCTGAAACTCTGGACAATCTGAGCTCTGGAAAGAGTATCGCCAATGGCGGTTATTTTTGCGATGCCGCTCAGACGAAGCAGGGCATACTTGTTGAAATTGTTTCCTTTTTCAGTAGGAGCTTCAATGGACTTTGCCTCGAAAATTTCAACGAGATCGCCTTTCTTAAGATTTGCGTCAGTCTTTCTTCCAATGCCCACAACGACCATGTTTTCGGGCATGTGAATCAGAGGAGGCTTCTTTTCTCCGCTACGGACGGAGATGAATCTCTTATCATTTCGAATGGAGTCGATAGTGTAAACTTCAGGAGCTTGTACCTGGTAGTAGCCATTGAACATCTTGGGGGCAGGGCGCTGTGAGAAAATGTACTCGTCGGCCTCTTTCTTCTTTCGCTGAGGCTTCTTATCCTTGGAACGCAAATCGCCCAGCATGGATTCAAATTCACTGTTTCGTTCGTCGCCTTCGTCGCAACCTGCGGAAGTAATTCCCTTGGGTAAGTTGGAGTCTGCAACTGCAGCTTCACAGGGATGCTTTTTCTTTTCCGGGTCGATTTGCAAGACAGCCTCTTCTCGAATGCTATCGCCCAAATACACGGAGTCCCCAGGGTAAATCCAATGAGGATCCTGGATGTGGCGGTTGTTTTCCCAGAGGTCTGGCCAGGCAAAGGGATCGTGGAGGTATTCGTCGCTCAAATCCCAAAGGGTGTCGCCTTCCTTAACGATGTAGGCGGAGGCCATTAAGGCCGTAAGGCCAAGACAAATGGAAGCGCTCTTAAAAAAATGCATAGTTAACCCTAAGTTGTTGACTGATATAGAGAAATTTAAACTTTTCTTTGCTTGAAAGTTGGTGCTTCTTGTCTGAAAATAGGTTTATTCGCCTGTTTTAGGTCAGAAACACGCTCCTGAGGTCGCTGAATGTTGCGGGAACGGGATCTTGCCGCCGGATTTTGTCCGAGAACCCCGGCTCTGTCCGGTACGAACAGGAACAGAACTTCAAATTTACCGCTGCCAGGTTCCAAGTAGAGAGGAATGCTTTTCCTGAGCATGTAGCCTTCGTTGCGAAGTCTCTTGATTTCCTTGGACGCAGTTTCTAGACATTGAGTTTGCAAGAGAACTCTTTCGGGTCTAGCTTGAGCGATCGCTTGCTCCACGCCTGTAGCCAAGGTCTCGTCACTGGGGAGGTTGAAATAAAAGGTCCATCGCCCCTCATTTTCAGACTTGCTAAAGAATTTCTTGAAAAAATCAGCTTCCACATGTCCTCGGTGGAATCTCATATTTTCACTGAAATTGTTACGGGCGTTGATCTTGGAGGATTGCATGGCGTATTCTCTGCAATCTAAAGAGTCTACGCGCTTGAATTGACTTGCAAGAACACTACTGACGAAGCTGGAGCTAGAATAGAATTCAAAGAAGCAATCTTCTGCGCTAGGATGAATCGCATTTGCGATTCGCTGGGGAAGATTATACCAAGCATCCTTGATTTTAGGAGACCAGTCCAGAACATGCATCTGTATTCCAGAATCCTTGATGGCCATGAAATCGCTTCCAAAAGCGGCCTTTGCTTCAACTTTCATGGGTACATTGCTTGTGGGGTCAAAAAGAATGTCCGGCAAACATTGGATATGGTGACAACTAATGATTTCTGGACAATTTCGTTCTAAGAAATTAATAAAAGTCTTGTAGCCGTGGGCGGAGTTTCTTCCCCTCAAATTCACTTGAATCAGTAAGGCAAAATTTCCGTCTCCTTGGGCACGGAACAAAATTTGCCTAAGAGCCTTCTTGAATATGTGAAGGTGTTCCTTTTTTAGTTGTTCATTGATTCGAACCACTACTTCTGGCGGATTCATTCCTTGGGCTGGAGCCTCGATGGATACAAATTCGTGTTCACCTTTGAACGTCTTGATGATTCTCCAATCGGAATGTTCCGGATGGGAATCTTCGGTAAACCAAGCTTGGAATTTCCCAGGGATTTTTTCTGTTTTGGCCCAGGTCGTCAGCTGGTTTTTGATATCTTCAAATGTAGGAACAGAACGAAGAACCTGCTTGGAAACCTCTTGTCTCTTTCCTTCGGGTTCAACGTGTCTACGCATGCTGAAACTTGATCTGAAGTTTGGCTTGCTTGTGGTTTTCTTTTGTGTTTTGTACATAGCTTTACTGAAAATTATACGTAGAATCTAGGGTAAATCCAAGAACATTCACGGGCTAGCATCTTGGGGAATTCGCGGAAATTTCCGTTTATCTGGTACATGTTCAAGCTGCCTTCAACAGGTCGCAGTGTCATAACGGAGTCGGCTCGTGCTTCCAAGTAGGGATATTCGTCTAGGTTACAACTAGAGACTACTGCACAGCCTGTCAATGCGATAATGGTGTCAATCATTTGCATCAGAATTTGGTGTGGAGCACCGTTAAGTCTTGTGGACTTGGGATTGTGGAGCACCGCGGAAATAGGATCAATGACGACCACCTTGTAGTCGTGATTTTCCAATTTCTTAGCACCTTGGATTCGCTTTGCTATCAACTGAGCTGTCTCGATGGGTGACAAGGCTGTTCCACGCAGATTCAGAAAACCGAACTTCGGGGTGCTGGCATTCAGTTCTCGCTTGGCACCTAGCTGGTAGAGGCGGTTCAAGAAAACAGACTTAGTCAATTCAAAGTTGATGAAAAGAACGTCGTTAGATGTGGTCGCATTTCCGAACCAGTCTTCGCCGTAACAAATAGAAAGTCCTAAGTCCATAAGGGCAAGAGATTTTCCGCTCTTGGGTGGGGCCGTAAACAAGAAAAACTCACCAGCACGAAGTATGTTTTCTACGATAGTCTGGTCTTTTTTAGGGGCCTCTTCGCTATCGCTTGCAAGCTCAATGAGGGGTTTGCCATCTAGGGAGTATTCAACCCATTCCTGCCATTCCTTAAAGGATTTTGCACCTTGCTCAAGTCCGATAAGGTATTGCTGCTTGCCTCCGCGTAGAACGCCTGGCATACGGACCATCATGTGGGGATTCCTGTTGGAGGAATCAACTTTGAATCCTTGAGATTCTAGCGTGCTAAAGAGGAAATCAACCCTTTCGTTGTATTCCTGTTCGTCGTTTGCAAAAATCTTGACCCAGGCTTGAACTGAGTTTGCCCCAGTGTTGACAAGAGCTGCACAGGGGAGGTTTAGCGCTTTGTAATAAGCCAACTGTTTGGCTAGAGACATCTTAGGATTGTCTACGACGACATAGCGGTACATCCAACTTTGATCGGAGGTGTTTTCGCCTCCCTTAACCGCGTTGATGCAAAGGAGGGCTCCTTCTGGACTATCAAGACTTTTCATAATTTTCTTGATAGAGTCGTCCTGACCAACAATGTTGCTTACCAGTTCCTCTGTACTTGTTGGTGTATTTGAAATCTTGAATGCAATGGTTTCATCTTCATCGAAGGTTGCTTCAAGAAGCTTGGCTAAATCCTTTCTCCAGTCTGCTGCGGGCCATGGAATGGAAAGTGCTTCTGGATCGATTTTGAAATTTTGCAGCAATTCTAGGGATTGGGTGTCCAGTCCCATGGAAAGCATTTGTTCCATGGAAATCATCCCCGCGGAAAGGGGATTAATAATGGGCATGGCTACCGTTTGCGGTGCAGATACGGCTTCCATTGACTGAGTTTGGGATACTGGAGCCGATGGTTGTGCTACCTGTGGGGCTGTGGATTCCTCTTCTCGTTCAGCTCGTTTTTCTGCGGAGAAAGCTCGGCGAAGAATCTGTTCAACTTCATCACCGTTCATACCGTCGTCACGAGCTTTTCCTCCAAGTTGGAAACTTGCATCCATGAAGGTCCAACCTTCTTCCATAGCGGCGACACCGGCTCTATAGAGTTCTGCCTTAAGTTCATTGCCGCTGTATTGCCCCTTCAGGAACAAGTTGATTATTTTCTTAGCACTTTCCATAGATAAGCCTTTTTTTCTTCAATCCTCAGCTAATGTAGTTTATTTTACTTATGCAAGTTTTTATTTTAATAGAAAAAGGAAACATATATGGCTCTCTACAACAGCATTCTTGAAACTATCGGAAATACACCCCTTGTTCGCATTAACAAACTGAATAAGGGCGAGGCAGAAGTTTACGTTAAACTTGAAATGTTCAACCCGCTGGGCAGTGCCAAGGACCGCGTAGCCTTCGAAATGATCGAGGCTGCAGAAAAGGAAGGCAAGCTGAAACCCGGAGCCTTGATTATTGAACCCACCAGTGGAAACACAGGCGTTGGCCTTGCCTACGTAGGAGCCGTGAAGGGTTACAAGGTGGTGCTGACCATGCCGGACACCATGAGCGTCGAACGTCGAATGCTGTTGAAATCCCTGGGTGCAGAAGTTGTGTTGACTGACGGTGCCAAGGGCATGGCCGGCTGCATCGAGAAGGCTAACGAAATCGCCGCCGCCAATCCCGGCAGCTTTATTCCCCAGCAGTTTGAAAACCCGGCCAATCCGACCGCCCACTACAAGACTACGGGCCCTGAAATCTGGCGGGATACCGAAGGCAAGGTGGATGTGTTTATCGCTACCGCAGGTACTGGCGGAACCGTCAGCGGTACCGCTAAATACCTGAAAGAAAAGAATCCTAATTTGTACGTAATCGCCATTGAACCCGACGACTCTCCTATGATTTCCAAGGGCGTTGCAGGTCCTCATAAGATTCAGGGCATTGGCGCCAATTTCATTCCCAAGATCTATGACCCCAAGGTGGTGGATGAAGTTTATCTGACCAGTACAGAAAAGGCTGGAACCGCAGCCCGTGCCGCAGCCGCCGAAGAAGGACTCTTCGTGGGAATTTCCTCCGGTGCCGCTCTGGAGTGCGCCCTCACCGTGGCTAAGCGCCCCGAATTCAAGGGCAAGCGCATTGTGGCTCTGCTTCCGGATACCGGCGAACGCTACCTCAGCACCTGGCTGTGGAACGAGTAACAATTAACAATGAACAATTAACAATGAACAGTTAACAATGAAAAATGAAGGGTGAAAAATGAAGAATGAAGAGTGAAAAGTGAGCCGTGAAGAATGAAAGATGAAGTTTTTTTTGTTGTCATTCTGAGCGGAGCCGGTAGGGCGAGAGCGAAGAATCTAGCGATGAGAAAATGAACAGTGAAGGGTGAAAAATGAATGATGATGGGGGTGTGGTGAGGTTGTTTTTTTGTTGTCATTCTGAGCGGAGCCGGTAGGGCGAGAGCGAAGAATCCAGCGATGAGAAAATGAACAATGAACAGTTAACAATTAACAATGAATAATGATGGATGATAGATGTGTGAGGCGAATGCTGCGGCTGAGGTTGCTTTTGTGGGTGTCATCCTGAGGAAGCGAATTTACAATAGTGAATAATGAAGAGTGATTGAGGGTTGATGAACCTGCAATTTGCATGGATGAAATGAAGTAAATTCGTCAAATTATATACTATCTTTAGACGATGTAGAACGTAACATCGTCTTTTTTTATGCGAAAACTTGTACCGCTATTTTTCTTGATATGCACCTGTGCGTTAAACATCATGGCGCAGGAAACCTCCGCAGACTTTGCCGAGCAGCCTTCAGCGGATGTCATCCGCATCGAAAAGACCATACGCGATACGGTTGTCATCAACATTAAACCAAAGACAGATACGATTTACGTCACCGAAGATTCCCTCAAAATACTCCAGTGGAAAGCTCGACGGAATTCTTCCAATAAGGCTACATCAGACACATCATTTTGCTTAAGCAGCGTCTATCTTGGCCTCAACTTTTTTCATCTGGCAGCAACGATCATCAAGTATCCCGCCTACGAAATCAGCATTGAAAAAACTCTAGGTAAACGCCAATCCTTAAGGCTACTCCACAGTCTCATTTACATCAACGACGAAGATTTTTCAAATAAATATGGAGACCACTTCGAAGGAGACATTTTCCAGTGGACGGCAGGAGCGGCTTACCGTCACTACAGGAAAAGCTCCATCCTAAGCGGATACATTGAATTCGGACTGCAATATGTCAGCAGAACCGGCGACTACACGGAACTGGATTATGTTTATGAATGGAATGACGACGCAAGAGATTATGTAAAAAAGGATATGCCCAAGGATATCCACCAAAAAGCTCAGGGTTATCAATGGTTCGTTAACCTGGGAATGGAAAACCGTAAGCGGGCTTTCGAGCACCTGTTTACAGACATTTCTTTTGGAATCGGCTACAATGTTCTTAGTAACTGGGAAAAAGGTGTCCTATACGAATTTGGTTCCATTATCAGTGACGATTTGCAGTTCAATTTGAATGTGATCATTGGGTGGGGGCTGTAAATGAAACACTTGTTTTTTGTCTCGCTGTTGCTTTGTGCAGGAATGTTTTCTTTTACTCATGCCGCAGACACGCTCTATGTAGAAAAGCATGTCACCGACACTTTGTATGTCATTGACGAGCCAGACACCGTCTACATGGCTATATCCAAAGAAGTTCCCATGAAAACGCCTCTGGACTCTAGCGCAAGTGATTCCCTGGGTAATACAACCAACAGTCGCGAAGTCAAGGAACCTGGGCGAGCCATCCATATCAACTACATGACAGGGATGTCTATTATCGGTATTTTCTTCAAGATACTACCCATCGACCTGACCTATGAAATAGAGACTAAATACAGGTCTTCTATCTTACTCAGTATCAGCAGCTATATGGAATTTGGAGACATCGACTTTATAAATCCCAAGGAATGGGATGGTTTCAGGACGATTACCAATTTCGGCATAGGGTACCGCCAATACATTGTTACTGGCAAAACAACTCTAGAAAATGAGGAATCAAAAAAGCATAAACTCATCAACAATCCCTACGGTTCCTTTTCCCTATTCCTTCAGGGCGAAATTTTCCCTGGATTCATGTACAGGCACGAAGTCAAGCTGGACGATGATGGACACAAGAAAGGAGATTACCATAGAGACAACGCCTTCGGCACAAGTTTTGTACTTACACCAGGATTATCCTACACTATAGGGCACTCCATATGGACTTTGGGCTGGAGAATCGGTTACCAATATTGGTCTCACAACTTCAGTAACTTTGGCTTGGTTGGAAAAGACGAAGGTATTGCCTTTCAGCCAGGTGTTGCAAATGACGGACTCTACTATGGGTTCATTTTTTCCATAGGCTTTTAGATGAATGTCCTTATCTTTCTTTTAGTTTTTTGTGCAAGCGTTTTTGCGACTTCGGATACGGTCTTTGTGGATAACCACAAGGTTACCATTGTAGCACCGGCATCTCCCGATACTGGAGATAAGACGGTCTTTGGTCACGAAATCTCTGCTCACATTAACGGTGACTATGGGTACGCTTTCACGTATGAACTGCACATCAACAACTTTGGTGTGGCCACTAGATTTGGCTACTCAGCTCTTACATCTAATGGTTGGGTCAGTTCCCTTAGCTACTACACCCAAAAAATCAATGAAAAAGGCGAAGTCAAGGAGATGAACTTGGCGCTAATAGGACGCTACCACCCGGGTTGGCTCACGCGGACGATGGAAGTGGGAGACTTTCTACTTGCTGTTCAAGGAGGCCTTACCGGCCTAAGGCACGAAATTGACATTGTGGAAGACGCCAAGGGCAATCCCATAAAGGATACCCAGTATGGCCTACAAATTTTCATCGGGGCCGATGTGCGATGGATTTGGAAGCATTTTTATTTTGGTGCTGAACTAAACATAGGGAGACATATAGTCAATCCCTCCTGGAAAGACCAAATGAGCTGGAATGATCGGGCTTCCGTCACCAAACGCATCATCAGCAATGGATTTTTTGAAACCGTTGTCAGCATCGGCATTCCTTTTTAAGGGTAATCTTTTCTATAATTCCTAGCGTAAATATTATGGCAAAAACCTAAAAGGTTAAACTATGGACATTCCTGAATCTTCGAATTTTATTCAAGACATTATCGTCAACGACTTGCAGACCGGCAAGCGCAACAAGGTGCTGACCCGTTTCCCTCCGGAACCTAACGGCTACATCCACATCGGCCATGCCAAGTCCATTTGCCTGAACTTCGGTACCGCCCAGAAGTTTGGCGGTTTCACCAACCTCCGCTTCGACGACACCAACCCCACCAAGGAAGACGTGGAGTACGTGGATTCCATCCGCGAAGACGTGAAGTGGCTGGGCTTCCAGTGGAAGGAAGAATTCTTCGCTTCCGACTACTACGATCAGATTTACGCATTCGCCGAAAAGATGATCGAAATGGGCAAGGCCTACGTTGAAGACCTGACCCGTGACGAAATGCAGGAATACCGCGGCAACGACGCCGGTAAGCCTTCCAAGCCGTCTCCGTACCGCGACCGTAGCGTTGAAGAAAATATGAAGCTGTTCCGCGAAATGCGTGACGGCAAGTACGCCGATGGCGAAAAGTGCCTCCGCGCAAAGGTGGACCTTTCTAGCCCCAACATGAACATGCGCGACCCGGTGATCTACCGTACCAAGCACTGCACTCACCACCGCACTGGCGACAAATGGTGCATCTACCCCATGTACGACTTCGCTCACCCCATCAGCGACTGGATCGAAGGCATTACCCACTCCATCTGTACTCTTGAATTTGAAGCCCATCGTCCTCTGTACGATTGGTTCCTCATTGAACTTGGTTTGGAGAACCGCCCCCAGCAGATTGAATTCTCCCGCCTGAACTTGACCTACACCATGATGAGTAAGCGTAAGCTCTTGGAACTGGTGGAAACCAAGGCTGTCCTTGGCTGGAACGACCCC
>JAZRXW010000041.1:0-15163 GCA_045600425.1 Fibrobacter sp. | reverse complement strand
TTAGCAATTCATCAAGAACAACTATGTGGTCTTTCTGAACTATGTGTCAAATCGAAAAATTGCAAGAACTGTACGACGAATGCAAGAAGATGAATTTTGACGAAACTTCTGACATTCTTGAAAAGGCTCGTTCTGAAGAAGAAGCCGATTTCTTTGCGTTGGTGTGTGATTTAATTTTGCAGCAGAAGCAAGAAATGGTTATCGCCGCAAAATATGTAGGATATGTAGTCCTGGTCATTTCTGCAGGGATGTAGCATCTACGTTCTGGACTCCGGCTATCTTGTCGCGGGCTTTTGAAACTCGTCAAAACATTTAGACTTCAGGCAACGTCTTAATGCTAGCTCTTTTCAGGCGGTCGTTTAGGGCCATACCTACGCCGACATTCGGGATTGGGTCTACCAGAATCAGGTCATATTCGGGGAGGTCCAGGTCGTGCATGTAGGCGTAAAGTTTTGCAGTGGCTTCTAGCATGTCTCCGGTTTCCGAGAGGTTCACCGTGGGAGGGATGGGGCCGCTAGTACTTCCAAAGGCCATGCGGGCGGTGTGTTTAGGAAGTTTTGTCCCTGCGGGAACGTCCCCATAGAACAGGGGCACTTGGGGGCGATAATGGGTGTCGCACTGGCCGGGGGCGGTCATGGGCTTGCCCGGCTGGGAGGAAGATTCCTTGATGGCGACCTTTCCGAGAATTTTTTCCACCATCTCTGGCGTAATGGCTCCGGGACGAAGCACTGTTGGAATTTCACCTACCAGAGAGATGATGGAACTTTCCACGCCTACGTCGCAGGAACCTCCGTCCACGATGCCAGCAAGACCTCGATCAGCCAGCTGGTCTGCTACGTGCTTTGCTGTTGTGGGACTTACGTGCTTGAAAAGGTTTGCACTTGGTGCTGCCAGAGGAACTCCCGCCTTGCGGATAATTTCCTGGGACACAGGATGTGCCGGGAACCGTACGGCGACAGAAGGGAGTCCGCTGGTACAAAGGTCTGGAATGCAGTCCTTTTTGGGAAGTATCAGCGTCATAGGGCCGGGCCAGTAGGCTTCTGCCAGCTTGTAGGCTGCTTCGGGAATGTCTTGGGCTACGTCAGACAGTTGAGAAATCTCGCAGATATGGACAATCAGGGGGTCGAAGGTGGGCCGTTCCTTGATGGCAAATATCTGAGCCAATGCCTTAGGTTCGTAGGCGTTACCTGCGAGACCGTAGACTGTTTCTGTCGGGATGGCTACAACTTGACCGTCAGCAAGCAAGCGGGCGGCCTCTTCAATTGATGTCCAAGGGGGGAATTTCATGGGCGCAAAGATAGGAAAAAGGACGGTTCCAAAGGGAACCGTCCTTTTTTAATGCTTAAGCTTCGGGAGCATCTGGCTGGGGTTCAGCAGGTGCCGTTGCGTTTTCCGCAGCGGCTTCGGGTTCATCCTTACGGCCGAAGGCGAATACCTTGTCGCAAGCGGTGTTGAATCGGTTCCAGGTCTTTTCGGAGTGTTCACGAGGAACTGCACCTACTTCCTTCCAAAGGCGGCGTAGATGCTTTACCTTGTTCATTGCCGCAGAAACAGTGGCTTCGCTCAGATCTGTCAGCAGGTCTTCTGCCTGTTCACAGAGCAAGAGCTTTTTCTGAAGGTTGTTCTTGCGGGCCTGTTCCTGAATGTCCAACTGGTCGCGACGACGGGTAAAGAAGTCGTCACAAGCTTCGCGGAAGGTCTTGTACAGCTCGGCGTCTTCGGCTCCGCAGGAACCAATTTCTCGCCATTCCTTCTGGATTTCGCGGACGGCATCGGCCAGCTGGTTGCTTCCGGCGCTGTCGGCGAACTGCTTGACCTTTTCAGTCATTTCCTGCTTCTTGGCCTTGATTTCTGCGAGAGCCTGGGCAAGAGTTGCATCCTTGCTAGCGAGGTCTGCCAGAAGCTTGTTGTAGACTGTGGTAAAGCGTTCGTTAATGGTTTCGATGGCTTCCTTGGGAACCATGCCCACGGCCTTGAATTCTGCTTCCAGGGTCTTGACTTCGTCCAGGGAAGTTGCACTGGTCAATGCCTCCAGCTTGTCGCAGATGGCGTTTTTTGCTTCCAGGTTCTTTTGCTTGGAAGCATCCATCTCTTCAAAGTGGGAACGCTTCTTTTCAAAGAAAGAGTCACAGGCGGTACGGAAACGGGTCCAAATTTCGTCGGACTTGCTCTTGGGTACCGGACCGGTTGCCTTCCAGGCATCTTGCAGCTGTTTCAACTTGTTGGAGGTTGCGTTCCAGTCGCTGGATTCCTTCAGGGCTTCGGCTTCCATGCAGAGGGCCACTTTCTTTTCGTAGTTGGCTTCGCGGGAAACGTCTTCTGCCTTCAGGTTTTCCTTGTGCTGGGCATAGAATGCGTTTGCGGCAGCCTTGAAACGTTCGGTCAGGTCGGCAACATTTTCCTTAGGTACCATACCGATATTCTTCCAGCTTTCCTGGAGTTCCTGCATGGTTTTGAACTTGTCCTTCCAGAAGATTTCGGTATTGGCGACCAGGTCTTCAATCTTTTGACAGATGGCTTGCTTGTCGGCCAGATTCTTCAGACGTTCCGCATTCATTTCTTCAATGAAGGGAGCGCACTTTTCCTTAATCTTTTCGTAGTTACTCTGGAAACGATCTCTGTAATCCTGAAGCTTTGCTGCAGAGATGGGGCCGATTTCTTTCCAACGATTGGCTACATCACGAAGTTTGGTAAGCAAGGCCTGGCTAGGTTCTTCTTGAACCATGGCGTCCATTTCGGCTAGCAGTTCGTCGCGGGACTGTTCGTTGCGCCAGTTTTCCCACTGCTGCATTTCCTGGAAGCGGCTTGTGGCGGCCTTGTATTCCTGCCACAGGTCGTGGTACTTGAATTTCTGTTCGCCAACGATTTCCTTCCACTGGTTATAACAGTCACGAACTTTTTTGTTCAGTTCGCGGAAGTCTTCGTTTTCGTCAAAGGACTTTACCTTCTCGATAATAGCTTTCAACTTGGCGGAGTTTTCTTCAAAGACCTTCTGTACGTTTTCGTTAAATGCAGAAATCTTTTCTGTTAGTTTGTTCCTGATGGCGTTGTAGGACTGAAGAGTGGGGTCTTCGCCTTCCAGAAGGGGGAACTTTTCCCATTCGCGGACAATGGCGTGAAGGTGCTTGCCGGTTGTTTCGTTGACATCCGTGTCGGCCAGTGCTTGCAGGCGTTCCAGCAGTTCAGGACGGACGGATTCATCGACTTCGGCATTTTCCGGCACTTCTTCTATAACCGGTTTCTGTATTTCCTGGACCTTGAAGTAAGCGTTGTTATAGCGCTTGATGAGGCTTGCTTCCATCATGGATTTGCCTTCGTTCCAGAGAGCTACAATTTCTTCTACGCGTACAGCACTTTCGGCAACTTTGTTGTCGATAATCAACTGTTCCAGTTCTTCAAGTGCGCTGGCAAGGCTTGCAATCTTTGCTGCCTTTTCCGCGGCTGCCTTTTCTGCCGCAATCTTTTCTGCGTTAGCTTCGTCGCAGAACTTGTTGAAGCTTGCGTAAACTTCGTCCAGGGCGGCTTGCTTGTCGCCCATTCCAAGTGCTGTGGCTTCTGCCATCAATGCTTCGAACTGAGGCTTGACGGTCAAAGGATCCTTTTGGGCTGCCAGGTGGTGGGCCTGTCCAAGGAGTGCTTCGCGCTTGCTTGCTTCAAGTGCAGCAGCTTTCTTACCGCCATCTTCGGCTTCCTTCTTGGCTTTGATGGTTTCGGAAACCATCTTGCGGACGGAAGGATGTCTGGAACTCTTTGCAATGTCTGCCAGCAGAATCTCGGAGGTGATTTTTTTTGCGGCATCCATAGCGATGGTTTCGTTGATATCGCGGTTTGCTACGTTGGCAAGTACGTTTGCCTTGTTGCAGGACTTAACCAGCTCTGAACGAATTGCGTCGCAGGTAGTGGTGGCCTTGAGAAGGTCGTCTGCAAAATGGGTGTCCTTAAGATCGTTCAGCAGGTTCATGTCTTCGCTGGAGGCGTCCTTAAGATTTTTCAACTTTTTGAATGCTTCATCCTGGTAGCGGTTCTTAGCCAGCGTCTTGACGCCTTCGTCGCTATCCTTCTGAGAGATGGTCTTGAGAACAGAAAGGCTGTTGACTCTCTTCACGGCGGCGATTCGAACTTTTACATCGGGATCTGAACTGGCGAGGGTCTCGATAATGCCCTGATCGTCCACTTCCGACTCTACGGCCTTGGCTCGTACGGCGGGGTCAGACTTTTTCCAGTTCGGTTTTACAAAATCAAAAAGGCTCATAAAAAATCTCCAATAGGTAGACAAAACCCTGCTTTGGGCTTGTTATAACATAATCTAACTAAAAAAAAGTTTTTTCAAAAAAAATATTTGTTTTTTAGGGCTCTTTTGCCTTGTTTAACTATCTTTGACCCCGTGGCAAAGCGAATTCCCAAACTAATTCCACCGGAGGAAATCAAGACTAAGGTCAAATCGGCCTCTCTTGATGAATTTTGTGAGGTTTACGTCCCTATGGCTCCGGCGGTTTATACCTATGGAGTTCCCAGGGGAGCGTCTCTTCGTCGAGGCTCCTTGGTGTGGGTACAATTTGCCACACGAAAAAAGCCTGCCTTGGCGGTAGTCTCCAAAGTCCATCGCAACCGTCCTAGCTTTGATGTCCGTTTGGCTGTACCCCACCAGTCCGGTTTCGCTTTTTCTGAACGCTACATGGAAAATCTGGAATGGACTGCCAACTACTATATCAGCACGCCTATGAAGGCGTTATTTGTTTTTTTGCCTTCGGATTTTGAAAAGTTTTTAGAGGCTTATGCGGCATCGCAGGTGGAAAATGCTGGAACAGGAAAGGACTGCCATGTGCCCCCCCGCCCCAGGGACTTGCCTTCTCTCACGTTAGAACAAAAGAATGCTCTGGACTCCCTGGTTAAGGACTTGGATGGAACTGGTTTTAGAGGCGTTCTTCTTCATGGGGTAACGGGTTCTGGAAAGACTCGTGTTTATCAGGAGTTGGCTTACGAGGCTTTGACCCGAGGCAAGAAAGTTCTGATTCTTGTTCCCGAAATCGGTTTGACTCCACAGACTGCATCTCGCTTTGAAAATTATCTGCAGGTTCCTGTGGTGGTTCTGCATTCGGCTCTATCTTCTCCGAAGAAGCGTGCCGGATATGTGTCCATTATGGATGGTTCTGCCCGCGTGGTGCTCGGTACCCGCAGTGCTATTCTTGCTCCCTTTGATTTTGACTTGGTGATTATTGACGAGGAACATGATTCCTCCTTTAAACAGCAGGATCCGGCTCCCCGTTACCACACCCGCGAACTGGCGTTCCATCTGGCGTACAAGCACGGTGCGCTTGTGGTACTAGGCAGTGCAACGCCTAGCCTTGAAACCTTTCATAACGTTCATGCGGGAAACCTGAAAGTCTTGACCCTCAAGGAACGTGCCACCCAGGCACCTATGCCTCAGGTGAGTATCTTGGATATGTGCAAGATGCGTCAGCAGAAGGGGATTATGCTGTCTCCTCAGTTACGAGAGGCATTGACGGATTGTGTTGCCGCCGGAGGGCAGGCCATTGTCCTGATGAACCGGCGTGGTTATTCAAAAATAAGAGTTTGTTCTGAATGCGGTGAGACCCTTTATTGTAAGGATTGTCATGTCCCTGTGGTTTACCACAAACAGTATAGTTCCCTAATGTGCCATTATTGCGGTAGACTGTACCCGGTGAACTCTCCCTGTCATAGCTGTGGGTCCGATACTTATGAATTTGTAGGTGGTGCCATTGAAATGCTGGAAGATGAAATCCAGGAATGGGTCCTGGGGGCGAAAGTCATCCGCATGGATCGCGATACCACCCAGAATGTGGGAGCTAGCGAAAAGATTCTAGATGCTTTCCGTAATCGTGAGTTCAATATATTGCTAGGGACGCAAATGGTGGCTAAGGGCCATGATTTTCCCGGAGTGCGGTTAGTGGGCGTTGTCGGTGCTGATTCTGGATTAGGCTTACCGGACTTTCGCTCTAATGAACGGATGTATCAGCTGTTGAGTCAAACTGCTGGACGCGCAGGACGTGCGAGAGATGTTGCAGGACAGGTTTTTATCCAAACCTTAAAACCCTCGGAGCCAGTGATGCAGTTTGCTATGCATCATGACTTTGAAGGCTTTGCGAAAAAAGAAATCCTGGATCGTCAAGACGCTCTTTACCCGCCCTTCTGCAAACTGGTGGAAATCAGCTGCGGGTCTCGAGACGAAAGCTTGCTGCGTAGTGCGGTACAGCGCCTAGAACAGATGCTTCGCGCCGAGAAATCCCTTATGGTCCTCGGCCCCGTAGATGCCTTTATACCCATTGTCCAGAACACGTACTGGGTAAAGCTTTATGTCAAGACAAATGACTTGGCCCCTGTTCGCCGAATCCTGCACCCCATCGTAAACTCCTCCAAGCCCTGGGTTATGGGCGTGGACGTCAAGGTGGAGATTGAATGACGAAAAATAGGCCCCTCCTTGCGGAGGAGCCTTCCTTGATAAGAAAAGCTTTTTGGGGTTATTTGAGCTTGCTCTGGGCCTGCTTCTGGAATTCGGTCATTGCCTTGTCGATGCCGCCTCTGTAGGCATCCACGGACTTGCCGCCGTCCTTCAGTTCCACGTGGCCATTGCTGAATCTGGCACTGTCGTCACCTTCGAACTGAGCCCAGCCGCGATCGGTGTACATGATCTTGTTGCCGTCCTTGTCCACCAGGGCGACGTCAACCAGGATTATGGGGGTGACGCGGTTCATGAGCTTGGTCATCATGCCGGTTTCGTAGGCAAAGGTGTATTCGGCGACGGCGATGGCGTCAACACCCAGAGGCTCGCAAAGTTTGCCGATGGCCTTGAGGGCGATGGATTCAACGCGTTCACCGTTTAGCCAGTACATGCCGCCGGACGGGTTCAGCAGTTCGTAGGGAATGGCTTCCATGCCTGCCGGGGTTACAAGACGAATCTTGTTCTTCTTGGAGCCTACACGGCTCTGGGCATCATCCAGGGCCTTTTTGGTGTCGCCGAGGGCGCTTCCCGCGTAGAAGGCCTTAACCTCTTCGTTGGCGATGACTTCTTCAAAGGGCACAACGCTCCAACCTTCGATGCCGTTGAAAGCCTTGTAAAGTTCGTTTGCGCCGTGGGTGACGATGGTCACCTGTTCCTCGGTAAGAAATTCTACGTTATCCTTGATGACATCGCCGATAAAAGTAAGCAGGTTTTCTTTCTTGCCCTTGACTGCTTCGACGTCCTGGAATTCTTCGTTACCGGAAACGCTCAGGATTGCAATCTTTTTAACGTTGCCAATTTCGGGTTTCTTTACATTGATGCCTGCGCAGGAGCACAGCAGCAATGCGGAGAGTGCGAGGATGATTTTTTTCATGATGTTTTTCCTTTATAAGTGAAACTATTCTTCAAAACGGCTGCAAGCCAGGTTTCCATCGATTACGCAACACTGGTAGTTGTCACTGGCAAAGGCTCCGCATTCGCCTTCGGCCAATTCATTTTCCAAATGGCCACAAACCAGGTCACCGTCAATTTTGCAGCATTCCATGGTGCCCATGGGGGAGCATTCGCCTTCTGCCAATTCCGTATCCTCGTTGTCGGGATTATTTGGCTCCTCGGGTTCCTCGGTTTCTACGTTTTCTGGGCTGTATAGCTTGACAAGACTGTAAAACTGTTCTTTGTAGCCGGAGGCGTAGCGGGTAAGCTCTGACCTGATATGCAGACTGGAGGGTTCCTCGGTTTCGCAGGTGAACACGCTGGATAGCATGGGGCTGCTGCTTAGAGCGACGGGGGAGCCTCCTGCATCGATGCAGCTGGCCACTAGGGAATCCATTCTCAATTCGCTGTACTCGAAGTTGGCCGCATAGAATACGTCTTTCTGGAGAACGACGTATTTATCATCCCTAGGAATAATCGCGGTTTTTGCGTCCGAGGTGAATTTAAGGGCATCGTCAGATGCAAAGACGATTCTTGTTATGGCGCGGACGCCATTCTGATCCCAATAGTATTCGATATTGCAGCTGCCCCTTTGTTGGATTGTGGTATCCAGATAGGGCGTGGGTGTCGAATTGAATTTGATATCGTAGTACTCGATGGTTGTGCCGTTGGAATCTTTTTTTACCACAAGGACAGAGTCCAATGCAATGGTGTTGGTGTCAACGGTTCCACCGCCAAAATCCTTTTCTTCGCGGTCGCTACAGGCTGCCGCTAAAATAATCAAGCCGACAAGAATGAGGCTGTACAGGTGGAGCTTCATTTGTGAAAGACCTTCTTGTTCTTTGTCAGTGGAAACAGCTGCAGATTCAGTCTGTATACCTGTTCAATATCGTTGTCTTCAGAAATTATATTCTGAATTTCGTTGCGGCTTCGTTCAAGAACCTCGACAATCTTGTCATAGGAATTTCTTGAAATTCCCATGGTTATGCCCGAAACGTTCCTCTGGCTGACAGGGAAATCATCCAGGGCGGTTACAGCAAATTGTGCCATCTGCTTGTTCATGGATCGGATGGCTAGGGGGATTTCGTCGGCAGCCCCTTCGATGATGATGTCGTTCTGGACATAGGAACCATCGCTCAGTTTAACAAGAATTCCCTGCTTTTCCATATCTGCGATAGATTGGCGAACTTGCTCTTCTGTCACCTTGTGGTGGCAGAGGGCGGCAAGTTCAGCAGCGTTTGCCCTCGGAATGGCCACGATTAATTCGCGGATGACAGGGTTAATCCACGAGTCGTAATACCGAACCGCATCTTTGCTGAGAAACCTGGTTTTACTCAACTTGGCTATTTCGGCCATTTTCTCAAGATGCCTGTTTTTGTCGATATCGCTTTTTGCCTGATTTGCGCCAACCATGGCCTTGAAGTAGAGACTTTTGAAACCAGCCAGGTTCATGGCCTGTGCAACTTGGTTGATGGCGCTCATGCTGAGGTTCGCCTTGTCTTCGCATACAAGCTTCAAAAAGACTGGGGATGTGAACTTGGCCTGCTTGCTGAATTCACGCCACGAAAATGCACCTTTGCTTTTCTGGGACTTGTAGTAGTCCATCATATAGGCGCGATAGTCGTTGTATTCAAAAATGGAATTCATGCTGGGTCAAAAGTAGAAATAGGTTCAAACAGTCTATGATACAAAAGCGTATCATATTTTTTTTGAGCAAATGAAAAAAAAGAACCGGCTATGGAAGTTGGGTTATGGATAAAGTAATATTTATCAGAACAAGCGGATAAGAACCATGTAGGTGATAGTGCCCTCGCAATGGACCAGAGCATCTGTCTACGCCCAAAGTGGAGTAAAATGGAGGCTGCAATACCGATTAACTCTGGAATGCCGTGGTTGCCCGATGTCCATTCCACATCCTTGAGGCAATATACCACCAGCATCCCGAAGACGGCAAGGGGCAAAACGCGTCCCAGGTACTGGATGTACTATCAAACTTAAGGCGGTGCAGCCAATTCCAATCCAGGCGGGGCGATGTTCCTTCTCCTTAAGGAACTGGTCGATGAAGATGGTGACAAACATGGCGGTCTCCACGAAGTCCAGGCCGCGGATGTCGAAGTTGATGAGGTTGCCGAAGGTGTAGCCCATGAGACCGCCCGTAATCCAGTAGAGGTAATCCAGCAGGCTCACCCAGAGCATCTCTGCCGACGAGGCCCATGGCCGCCACGGAAACCGGATTGAAGTCGGCAAGCAGCATCCCCAGCGCCAGGAACTCCGCCGATCCGTTAAAGATGAACAGCACCATGCTCGGGGGATACCAGATGCTAAAGCCCAGGGACTGGGCGAGCACCCCGTAGGTAATGCCCAGGAACCAATACCCCGCCATCACCGGCAGGGACATGCGCAAGGCGTTTTTGAAGGCGTTGTTCTTACAGATTGCCGCTGAGATTGCAGGCCCCGCGGAGGGCTACTTCTTGAGGATTTCGCGAAGTTCGGCGGCGGCCTTTTCCAGGTCGTCGTTGACGATGGTGTACTCGTACTTGCCCTGGGTCGTGGCGAATTCCGTTTCCTTCTTGGAGTTGTTCAGACGCAGCTGGATGACTTCTTCGCTGTCGGTACCGCGACCGCGGAGACGGCGTTCCAGTTCTTCGTCGCTGGGCGGGAGAATCAGGATGCCAGTTGCGGTGGGGTAGACCTTGTCAAAATTCACCTTGCCAAAAACATCCAGATCGAACAGCACTCGGTTTCCTTCTGCCAAAGTCTTCTCTACGAAACTCTTGGGAGTGCCGTAGTAGTTGCCGTGGACTTCGTTCCACTCAATGAGTCCGTCATTCTTGATCAGTTCTTCAAATTCTTCGCGAGTCTTAAAGAAGTAGTGAACTCCATCAACTTCTCCTTCACGAGGCTTGCGGGTGGTTGCAGAAATGGAATACTTGATATCCGGGAAATCAGGAAGGACCATCTTCTGCAAGGTGGACTTTCCTGCGCCGCTGGCGGAACTCATGACAAATAGTTTGTTCTTCATAATTTTGTTTTTGAGGCTCACTCACGTTCGTTCGCTCAGAGGTTTGAGGTCGCTCACATTCGTTCGCTTTTAGGTTGATATTTGGCGGCGTTGCCGCAAGTTAAAACTCATAGGCGCAGCGCGCATCATTATTGCACGCCATAGCCATAACTTTTATCATTCTTCATCTTTCATCATTGTAAATTCGCTACGCTCATTTACCAGATGCTAGGCTCAGCAATGTCAGAGCAAGCTCTGCCGCAGCATTCGCCTTACGCATCTGTCATTTTTCATTTTTCATTTTTTTTGTCTTCAATGTACAGCGGTCGCTGCTTGACTTCGTCATAGATTCTCCCGATGTATGCTCCGAGAATGCCGATGGTCATAAGCTGAACGCCAGAGAAAAACACGATGGCTGTCATTAGCGATGCCCACCCCGGCACCGTGGTAGCGGGGGAGAGAATCTTTTCGAGAATAGACCAGATGAAGACTCCGAAGCCAACGACGGTGGCGAACGCTCCCATATAGAAGCTGATCTTTAAGGGCGAAGAGCTAAAACCAGTAATGCCATCAACTGCCAGGCGCACCATCTTTTTCAACGGGTACTTGGAAGTGCCTGCAGCACGTTCGGCCCGGTCGTATTTTACTCCGATTTTCTTGAATCCTACCCAGCAAACCAGACCGCGCAAAAAGCGGCTACGTTCCGGAAGGTTTTTCAGCTGGTCTACCACGCAACGGTCCATAAGGCGGTAGTCGCCGGTGTCAGGAGGAATGTCAATGCTTGTCAGTTTGCCGATAATGCGGTAGAAGGCAAATGCGGTAAAACGCTTGAAGATAGTTTCTCCGGACCGCTTGTTTCGTTGGGCGTAGACCACCTGATAGCCTTCGCGCCATTTTTCCAACATTTCGTGAATCAACTCTGGAGGGTCTTGCAGGTCTCCATCAATAATCACCACGGCGTCGCCTTGGGCGTGGTCAAGACCTGCGCTGAAAGCGGCTTGGTGTCCGAAGTTTCTGCTAAAATTCACAATCTTGTTGTTGGGATTACTGGGAAGCAGGCTTTCAACAATTTCTCGGGTTCGGTCCTTGGATCCATCGTTTACAAAAATCAGTTCATGTTCCACATCCCTAAGCACTTCTTCTAGGACGGTGTAAGTTTTACCGACGATTTCTTCTTCGTTGAAAACAGGAATAATGACAGATAGCAACATAGGAAAATATCAATTATGGGACTAAAGTCGGGTTTACAATGTCTAGATGGCTGCAGTCGATAGACTTGGCGGGAATAGACTTGATGGTAAATTTGTTGATGCCTTCAAGATTTGCTTCCATGTGGATCAGTTCGCCAGTAGTAAAAACTTTACTTTCGGCAAGAACTTGGTTGTCGCCAATTAATTGAACGGACACGCCTTCACTGCAGAGGGATTCTTCGTCAAGTCCAAAGTCGGAACGGAAGGTTTTGAATTGCTTGTTTAACCCATAGACGGTGGTGGAGGGGGCGTGTGTTCCCAAACCATTTTGAAAGATTTGACCCGCCACTTTCATGTCGTTGTTCTCGACGGACTTGTTGAAGTGTAGGGAACCCCAGCCTTGAATGTGGGCTTCGTACTGCAGGCTAGTTAGTGCTATGGCTCCTTGAGTCTCGTAGAAATAGGTTCGGTCGGCCTTTGCTATGATTTTTCCAGAACTTTTATCCTTGATGGAAAGTTGAATTTGGTTGAAGCCCGGCTTAAGGTCCTTCGCCTTGTAGTGAAGGACCGCATTTCCCCTGTTGTAGGGGGTCTGGGCCACCACGATTCCGTCAATGGCGATATTCAATTCCCATTGGCGGGACTGGGCGGATGTTTCCCCTAGGGAAATATTGATTTTAAGAGACGCTTCAGCTAGAGTGTCGGCTGGTTCTTCCATCTTGATTTCGCCGACAGAAAGAACATTTGCTGGATTGTAGTCTCTGCGACCATGGAATTTGGCGATTTGGACCCAGTAGTTGTTGGTAATCAGGATGTTTTTTACTCCTTCCAGCTCCATGTCTCGCTCAAACATGTCGCAACTTGTTGGAATTCTGTGTTCCACGGCTTTTTTGTGATAAGTTTGACTATCCCAGCAATCTAGACCGCGAACATAATAAACTTCGCCCTGGTAATCACTCACCAGTTTTTTCAGTTCTTCGGATGTCTTTTGACGAGCTTGGTTGTAGTGGATTGAGGACATTCCGTAGCCAATGAAATGCCAGGGTCTTCCGTAAATGAAGAAACGATCTTTTTTAGGTTGTTCTCCCAGCCATTTGAGAATTTCGTATTCTTCAATGGTCAGGTGGTTTCTGTTATACATGATATTCTTGTTAAAATCTTCCTTGTAATGGACGGTCCATCCTGCAAAGATAGCTCCCACGACGAGGGCCGTGATGGCTCCGATTTGCGGTAAGTATTTTGGGCTGCCGATGGATTTAATCAGCAGCTGGCAGATATGTGCTACAGGAAGTGCGGCTAGGAAAGCCATGGTTGGAATCATGACTAAGCTGTAACGCTGGTTAATTTCAATGCTGAAGTCTCCGGAAACATTTTCAAGAATCACGAAAGTTTGAATGTGGTAAAGGACCACAAATGTCAAAATCTTTAAGTAGAAAAATCTGGAATCATCCTTGCGTGTCAGGGAATCAAAGGCTGCTCGTAAAATCAAGTAGATTCCACCGATGGCAAAGAGGTAATTGAAATAACTGAGGAAGGGATTTCTTAGTTCTCCATTTTCCCTGAGGGGCATCGTCATTACTTCCCAGTTCTTGGCAACGTCTTCCCAAAAATGTCCGTGGGCGGCGAATTCTCCACCTTGAAAATCAAAGCCCTGGAAATAGCTGATGGTCAGCAAAACGGGGACGGAGAACAGGGACAGCACGAAGAAGAATACGGGTGTCTTAGCACTTTTCTTATCCAAAATTCTGGGCAAGGCGAAAAGAATAAAGGGGGCAAAACAGAAAACAGTTTCTTGTCGGGTTTGCGCAAAGAATGCTAGTGTTAGGGCGAGAATTGCCCAATGCTTGACTGTGTTGCGGTCGTATGCCCATTTAAAAATAAGCAACGATAGTGCGGAAAGAAGAATGTAGAGGGGCTCTACGGACATGGAACGGAACTGGAACAGTACCGTAGGTTGAATGGCCATGAGCAAGGCGGCAAAAAATGCTAGCAGGGGTTGACGAGTCCAGGCCACGATGGCTAGGAACATCAGAAGAACGGCCAAGGGCAGAAGGCATAGCTCCATCATGAAAATCCAGTGGAGGTCCTTTCCTAGGAATGGCATACCAATGGTATACAGGAAGGCTAGCCCTTTTGTCTTGAAACTGTTGGACTTGGCGGTACATTTTAGTTTGCCGTCTTTAAAAAAACCTTGATTACAGGTGCCAGATTCCTGGTTGTAATACATGTTCTGGGCAACAGACATGAATACGCTTTCGTCGCTCTGGACTCGGTGGCGTGCCTCGATCTGGGTTGCTGCAAAGATGGAAATCGCGATGGTAAAGAGGACCATCAGAATGGAAATCTTCTTTTCGGGAAGGATTGTTTTTAGCCAGTCCCGAAGATCCTTGCGCAAAAGAACTAGAAGTGTAATTCCCGCTACGAATTGCACGATAAAAAGCGGGAAGGGAAGGTTTAGATCCAGCTGCTGGATAATTTCCTTATGACCAATCTTTGGGGTGGGGGTGAGGTACACCAGGAAGGGGATGATCAATGCTGCAACCAGCCCGATAACCGTAGCTGGATGGGCCAGATTTTTCAAAATTCGCAGGATGGATTGTTTCATCAAATTACTCCTAATTGCGGGAAATATAGATAAAAAGCAAAATCGGACTTTTTGCTGAAATGTAATTTGCTTAAAAGCCTTGACTTCCAATTGGTACTACTCTTATGTTCACCAAAAACAGTGCTTTTTTATGTGAAAGTCTTTTTTTATCTTCGCAGGCTTGAGCCACTTATATAAAAAAAGCTACATTTGGCTCAAATTTTTGGGCGGCTCATCGCCTAACTATATCTAGAGAGAGGTTAAAAGTGCAAGACGCATTGGTTACTAAAGCGGCCGACAACGTACGAATTCTTTCCGCATCCATGGTTCAGAAAGCCAAGTCCGGTCATCCGGGTGGTGCAATGGGTGCAGCTGACGCTATCACCCTGCTTTTCGCAGAATTCCTTCGTTTTGACCCCGAAAACCCCAACTGGGAAGCTCGTGACCGTTTCTTTATGGATCCGGGCCATATGTCTGCGCTTCTTTATTCCGAACTTGCCATCCAGGGCAAGCTCAACATGGAAGACCTGAAGAACTTCCGCCAGCTGAACAGCCGTACCCCCGGCCACCCCGAAGTGGACTTCGCACTGGGCATCGAAAACTCCAGTGGCCCTCTGGGTATTGGTCACGCTGTGGCCCTGGGTAACGCCATTGCAGAACGCTTCATGGTGGAACGTTTCGGTGACATCCTGAACCACAAGGTGGTCTGCCTGGTTTCCGACGGCGGTCTTGAAGAAGAAATCGCCTACGGCGTGGGCCGCGTTGCCGGTCACCTCAAACTCTCTAACTTGATTTTCTTCTACGATGCAAACCAGGTCCAGCTGTCCTGCCGCTGCGAAGACGTGATGAGCCACGACTTCAAGAAGCAGTACGAAGCATGGGGCTTCCGCGTTATCGACGTGGCTGACGGTTCTGACATCGCCTCTCTCCGTGAAGCTTTCAAGGCTGCATGGGCAGAAACTGAAAAGCCCACC
>JAZRXW010000040.1:0-83042 GCA_045600425.1 Fibrobacter sp. | reverse complement strand
TCGCACCATCTTTGCTGCTCGTCAGTATGTTGCTCACGGTCACTTCACCGTGAACGGCGTCCGTAGCTTCTCTCCGTCTCGTCAGCTCAAGGCTGGTGACGTGATTGCAGTTCGCGAACAGTCTAAGGAACACGTTCAGATTAAGGAAGCCCTGGCAGCAGGTGCAACCGTTCCTGAATATCTGACCGTTGACGCTTCCAAGATGTCCGGCTCTCTCGTGAAGCTTCCGCTCCGCGACCAGATCCCCGTTCAGCTGCAGGAACAGCTGGTTGTGGAATATTACTCTCGCTAACGCCAGAGTTTTCCAACGACAACTGGAACATTTGGAGACACCCGCAGAAATGCGGGTGTTTCTTTTTTTGTAACCCCAAAGTTTTTTCGAGTCTCCCTAGTTCTGACGGAGACTTTTTTGCTGTATAATACAGTTCGTATAATAAGCAACATTTATCATTCAATAAATTCAAAAAACTTAGATATTTTTAGTCGTTTTCAATGTTTTTGTATAATAAAACATTCTCACTAGCATTTTCAAAAACTATATTCCAATTAAGGGTTAAACAAAAATGCCGAGGAGATTAATAACTTGAAAAGCATCATCAGTTATACCGATTTCCGCCAGTATATGCGGGACTTCTACGAAGAAAGAAAACGAACCTCCGCTTTTTCCTGGCGGGAGTTCAACAAGCTGGCAGGGTACACCTCCCCCAACTACCTGAAACTGGTTTGCGATGGAAAAAGCAAGCTGAGTAAAAACAAGATGGAATCAGTGGCCAAAGCCATGAATCTGGCCGGTTACGAACAAACCTATTTTGGACTAATGGTTTCTTTCGACAACGTAAAAGAAGAACGCATAAAAAAGGAAATTCTTCTTGAAATGGACCGTATGGCCCAGGAACACAAAGCCCGCATCGTTGACAGCGACGCTTTTGAATTTTACCAGTCCTGGGAATATCCCGTAATCCGAGAACTGGCCCCAATGATGCCTGGTGCAAAGCCTCACGAATTAGCAGCAGCCTGCAACGAAGATATTTCGGCAGAGGATGTAAGCCGTATTTTAAAATTTCTTGTAAAGCGGGGGTTCCTGAAGTCAGAAAACGGCAACTACACCCAGACCGAAAAAACGGTAATCGCCTCTAAGGAAGCCTTGCCTTTAGCCATCCGTTCCATGCACAAGGAAATGGCAAGCTACGCTGAAAAAGCGGTGGACAAGTATTCCGTCGAGGAACGTCATTTCATGGGAATTACCATGGGGGTCAACGAAGAACTTTACGGCAAGGTGGTGACAGAACTGGAAGATTGCTGCAGACGCATCAACGCCATCACCGCCAACAGCGAGAACTTGGATCAGGTTTATCGCATGAACATTCAATTTTTCCCATTTACAAAAAAGGTTTAGGAGGCTATCATGAAAAGACAAATCATCACAATGGGTGTTTTGAGCCTGTTCGCCCTTACTGCATGCTCCGACGACAACACCGCGGGAAATGCGGTAGAACCCAACGGTATCGCCGACCTTTCTTCATCAAGCGAAGAAGCCTCAAGTTATTCTAGCGGAGACTTGCCCATAGACACTCCATTGATCCACCTTCCTGACGAAATCGATTTTAAAGCCATCAACACCTTTACCACGGCACCTACCGAAAGGAAAAAATTCGGACTGGTAACGGTATCAACCTACAAGGATGAGAACGCCGCTTCCGGAAGTTGCACCGTAGGTCAGCAGGAATTAAGCGGCATCGTTAAAATCAATGGCGGTCTTATTACCCGAGCCTACTCCGGAAGAAACCTAAAGGTTAAAGTGCCCGACATAGTCTATATGCTCAAAAAGACCTGCGCCTACACATTAGACGCAGCAAATCAGACCATAGACTCTCTCAACGTCCAGGGAGATTCCTTTGACTTCGCCTGCATTTCGGGTTCCGACTACATGTCCATCGACGATGCTTTGGGGAGATTTAAAAATATCATGACTTCAAGCTGTACACAGCTGGAAATGCAAGCCAGTCTAGACTCTCTCGATAGTGCAAGAACAGCTAACGCACCTGTTCCCATCATATTCTCCGATGAAGATCCAAACGAGAAAATTATTCTGGACACGACTTCAAGAACATTGGCAAGCTATGCATTGCAATACGCAAAGCCCGAGGAATTGTCCTTTGACCCACACGTCATGGCGTACAACAGCAATCTCTGGAAGGACTGCTTTACTGCCATGGACAGGTACAAGGAATCCAATGGGATCATCACCATCAATTCCGAGCCGATTATGCCTATTGAAAGGGAGGCCATCCCGGCATGCTACCCGGCAACCAGTTCCATAGTGGATTTCACTAGTCGGGACGAATCTTGCAAGTATTATCTGGTGGGCAGTGACGACGGTGCCCAGCCTACAGGACACGTGCTAAGCAAAATCACCAAGGACACCATCGAAACAATCAGTATAGGTCCGGGTGGTGGATGCATGCTAACGGCAGCCTATTTCACCGTCTATTTCTTGATAGAAGACTGTGAAGGTCTTATCGACGAGAATACCACCATCGTCCATCGCGGTGCCAGAAGCAAACGATGGAAATGCGAGGAAGGAAGCTACAACCCTATACCCAACGTACAATCCTACGGAGAATGGTACAGCGAAAAACTGTAATTACGCCTTCTGTTTTAATCACAAAAATCCTTGCAAAAATGAATTTTGCAAGGATTTTTGATATAGTCTTTTTCTATACAGCAAGTCTCCCCTTTCAAAAAAGCATTTCGTAAGCAAAACGCAATAAAAAACGGCAAAAAAATGCAATTTGTTATTTGGAAAGTTGCATCTTCTGTTTTCGCTTTTTCTACTTTGTTGTAAGAATAATTTACACGGTATGGAGCAAAAAAATCTATACTAATACCATACTCACAAGAGGTGATTTTATGGCATCAAAATTTTTGAACGCATTAGGCAAACTGACTTTGGTCTTTGCAGTCCTTTTCGGAATTTACCACATTTACATTTCCCGTAAGTTGGACCAGAAAGATTTTAACGGATAACGCAGGTAATCTATGGAAATAAATAAAGACATCGCTGATCTTCAGGAAGCCGAAGCCAGGCGACACAAGGACAAAAAATACATTCTGTGCTACCACAACTTGACTGTCAAAAATTGCAAGAAGGCCGTGGTAGAAATCCGCAAAATTGCCGAAGCCGCAGGTGCCCCCATTTCTATTGCTGTGGTCCCCTCTGTCGGTGGCGTGCCAGAATCTGAAATTGAATATTTCCACGATGAACTGGAAAAATTTGTCAACGAAGGCTACGAAATTCTTCTCCATGGTGCCCGTCACCGTGCAGATCTTTTCATCAACAGAAATTTCGTCGGTCGTGCAGCCCTGTGGCTTTCCAATAACGGAGCAGAATTTGCAGGACTTAACGAACGTTTTTCCCAGGCACTGCTGAACCGCAGCCTCGCTCTGTGGAACGCCAACGGTTCCGGTCATCCTACCGGCTTTATCCCGCCCGTCTGGTTTACCAACAAGCACCTAAAGAGTCAAGCTCTTGAACAGCTGAACTATTACGAAGATCTGTGCCGCATTTACAAGAAGACCGACATTAGCTTTACAGCCATAAAGTCTCGCGTACTGACCTTCTCCATCATCCCTCAGTTCCTGCTGAGCATCGCCCAGAGTTTCGCTTGCTTGACAATGCTTATGCCCGGCGGCATTCCCCGCCTTGTCATTCACAACCGCGATTTCCAGACCATCGGAGAAAAGCGACTGCTGAACATGGTTCGCTACGCAAGTTCTCTCCGCGAAAAGATTATGTATAGGGATCTTTAATAATGATTCTCAACAAGTTCCTCTCCCGAGTCGATTACAACTCCTATGAAGATCTCCACGAGAACTTCAAGATTTCCATTCCGGAAAATTTCAATTTCGCATACGACGTCGTTGACGAATATGCCAAGAACGAACCCAAGCGCGAAGCATTGGTCTGGTGCGACGACAATGAAGAAAGCCATATCTTTACCTTCAAGGATTTGTCTGTAGCCTCCCAGCGTACCGCAAATTTCCTGGTAGACAACGGCATTAAGAAGGGTGACCGCGTCATGCTCATCCTCCGCCGTCGTTATGAATTCTGGTTCTTCATCCTGGCTTTGCATCGTATTGGCGCCATCGTTATTCCTGCAACCAATATGCTTTCCGCCCACGATCTGGAATACCGTTTTAATGCGGCAGACATCAAGATGGTTGTATCCTATGACGAACCGACCCTCCAGAAGGAAGTGGAAACAGCCAAGGCAAAGAGTCCCTCCGTAGAAAAGTTGGTGACCATCGGTTCTGCCCGTCAGAACTGGATCAGCTTCTATGACGATTACGAAATGATGCCTAGGGAATTCAAGCGCCCCACGGGCGACGCTGGTACCAAGAACGACGACATTATGTTGGTCTACTTCACCAGCGGAACATCCAGCAATCCCAAGATGGTTGCTCACACTTTCACCTACCCCCTGGGACACATTAACACCGCCCGTTTCTGGCAGCACGTCATTGACGGAGGTCGTCACTTGAGTATTGCAGAAACAGGTTGGGCTAAGGCCATGTGGGGAAAGATCTACGGTCAATGGATTGCCGGTTCTGCCGTATTCGTGTACGACATGAAGGTATTCATCCCCGGCAAGATGCTGGAAAAGATGGCCGAATTCAAAATCACCACTTTCTGCGCTCCTCCTACAGCCTACCGCTATTTGCTGCAACAGGATTTGAGCAAGTTTGACTTGTCCAGCTTGACTTACTGTGTTACAGCTGGTGAAGCTCTTAGCTCAGATATTTTCAATAAGTGGCTGGAAAAGACCGGACACAAGCTTCGTGAAGGTTACGGTCAGACTGAATCCACCCTCATTACAGGCAATTACGAATGGATGGAAGCAAAGCCCGGTTCCATGGGCAAGCCCTCCCCCGGTTACAACCTGGACATTATCAACTCCGACGGCACCTCCTGCGGAGTTGAAGAAGTGGGCGAAATTATCATCCGTATCGATGGCGGCAAACCCTTTGGTCTGTTCGGCGGTTACTACCGCGATCCAGAGCGTACCGAAAAGGTGTTTGAAGGCGGGGTCTACCATACCGGCGATACCGCCTGGCGTGACAAGGATGGCTACTACTGGTTTGTGGGCCGTACGGACGACTTGATCAAGACCTCCGGCTACCGCGTGAGCCCCTTCGAAGTGGAAGAAGTCCTCCATCAGCATCCTGCTGTTATGGAAGTGGCAGTGACAGGCGTGGAAGATGCAGCCCGCGGTCAGGCCGTGAAGGCAACCATCGTTCTCCACAAGGGTTACGAAGCATCCAAGGAACTGGCCAAGGAAATCCAGCTGTTTACCAAGAAGGTTGCCGCAGCTTACAAGAGTCCCCGCTACATTGACTTCGTCACAGAATTGCCAAAGACAATCAGCGGCAAAATCCGTCGTGCCACCATCCGTGACAACGATAAGGAAAAGGCCAATGAGGCGGCACAGACCTCTACACCCGCGTCCCCCGAATCAGGTAGTGCAGAAAAGTAGTCTGTAATCTAAAGTCTATTGAATCCCGGCGTGTAACAACGTCGGGATTTCTATATTTACGGGAACATTTTTGGCGTTGAACAATTAACGAGAAAAACATGACCAGAAGACGTATTGTAATTACCGGCATGGGTGCAGTGACACCCCTTGGCAAGAACGTAAACGAACTGTGGGACGGCATCCAGCACGAAAAGTGCGGCATTGGCCCCATCACTTTGTTCGACGCAACCGACTGTCCGGTAAAGATTGCCGCAGAAGTCAAGGATTTCAAGCCCGAAGAACACGGCATAGATCCTAAAGAAGCACGCCGTATGGCTCGCTTCACCCAGTTCCTGCTGGCAGCCTCCAAGGAAGCAGTTGCTGACGCAGGTCTCACCGAAGAAGACCTTCACGCCGACACCACGGGCATTATTGCCGGTACCGGTTTTGGCGGTATGGACGTTATCGACAGCACCTTCAACCAGTACGTTGCCGGCGGCAAGCGTCGCGTGTCTCCCCTGGCCATGGCCGAACTGATTCCTAACGAAGGTGCAGCAAACGTTTCTATCGCACTGGGTATTACCGGCTGTGCATGGGCTATCGGTACCGCTTGTGCTTCTGGTACCGACGCTCTGGGCGTTGCTCTGGACGCAGTCCGTTCCGGTCGTCTGGACATCTGCCTTGCAGGCGGTTCCGAAAGCGGCATTACCGACTATTCCATCAAGGCGTTCGCAGGCATGCACGCCCTTACCGACAAGTTCAACGACGCTCCTGAAAAGGCCAGCCGTCCCTTCGACAAGGACCGTTCCGGCTTCATTATGGGTGAAGGCGGTGCAGTGATGATTCTTGAAGAACTGGAACACGCCAAGGCTCGCGGTGCCAAGATTTATGCTGAACTTGCAGGTTACGGTGCCGCCGCAGACGCATACCACATTACCAGCCCCAAGCCCGATGGAAGCGGCTGTGCCATGGCTATGAAGCGAGCCATCAAGGACGCCGGTATTGAACCTACCGACATTAACTACTATAACGCTCACGGCACTTCCACCCACCTGAACGACGTGACCGAAACCGCTATGCTGAAGATTGCCCTGGGCGATCACGCCCGCAAGATCAAGGTGTCCAGCACCAAGAGTATGACTGGTCACTGCGTTGGTGCCGCTGGTGTGTGCGAAGCCATCATCAGTACTCTGGCAATTCGCGATTCCTTTGTTCCCGCAACCATCAACTTGGAAAACCCGGATCCGGAATGCGATTTGGACTATACTCCCAACAAGGGCGTGTCCATGAATATCGACGTCGCCGCATCTGCCTCCCTGGGCTTTGGCGGTCACGACGGTATCGTGATTATCAAGAAGTATAACGGCTAAAAAAAACGTGGGTTCGCCCCACGTTTTTCCTTGCACCCCAAAAAGACCTCCCTGAGCTCTAAGCCGGGAGGTCCTTTTTATATGTTTGAGATTCTCAAACTGCGATGTTAATCATCGGCAGCGGAAGCGCCCACAGCTTGTTCCAAGGTGGTAATACCCTGCAGGGCCTTGGAAATACCGTCCATACGCAAGGTGATCATACCACATTCCTGCATAGCGGCACGCTTAATCACGTCACCAGAAGAACGTTTGATAATCAGGTTACGGACAGACTCGTTGGGCACCAGGAATTCGTAAATACCGGCACGGCCCTTGTAACCGGAGCCATCGCACTTTTCACAGCCCTTGCCATGATAGAACTGCATGTCCGGAGACAGGTGAAGTTCGTCTCGCATTTCCTGGGAAATTTCGTAAGGTTCCTTGCAGTTCTTGCAAATACGACGGACAAGTCGCTGGGCAAGAACGCCCTTGATAGCGGTAGACACAAGGAAGGGTTCCAGACCCATTTCCAGCAAACGGGGGAATGCACCAGCAGCATCGTTGGTATGGAGCGTACTGAAGACCAAGTGACCCGTCAAAGCAGCTTCGATAGCCATTGAAGAGGTTTCCTGGTCACGCATTTCACCGATCATGATCACGTCAGGGTCCTGACGGAGCAAGGCACGAATGCCCGCGGCAAACGTAAACCCGGCCGCATTGTTGATCTGCCCCTGGTTGACACCGTCGATATTCAATTCCACAGGGTCTTCCATGGTAGAAATGTTAATAGTACTATCAAGAATTTCACCAATAGATGCGTAAAGCGTAGTAGACTTACCGGAACCCGTAGGACCGGTCACAAGCACAATGCCGTTAGGAGCGTTAATAGCGTCGATAAACTGCTTAAGCACGCGGGGATCGAAGCCCATGTCCTTCAGAGGGAACTGACCGGAGTTGGGGTTCAAGATACGCATAACGATCTTTTCGCAGACACCGCGCTTACGCAGTGAAATGGGGAAAGAAGACACACGAAGGTCAACTTCGTTACCCTTGTATCGAACCGTAAAACGACCATCCAAGGGCTTACGCTTTTCTGCGATGTCCATCTTGGAAAGCAGTTTAATACGGGACAAAATCTGGGGCATCAAACGGGCAGGAATGGGAGACATGACCTGCAGGTCGCCGTCAATACGGTAACGCAGCTTCAGGTAAGTTTCCTGAGGTTCCAGGTGAATATCGGAAGCCTTACGAGCGATTGCTTCATGAATCAGGGTGGTCACAATCTTGACCACCTGGCGACCTTCTTCGTCGCTCAGTTCTTCTTCCTGGCTGCCCTGACCGCGTTCCACGGTCTCAAGTTCTTCGTTATCCTTGGAATCGCTGATAAGATCCGCAAGAGATTCTTCAGCAGCCCCATGACCGGCAAATACACGTTCAATGGCCTTCTTAACATCCTCATCGGACGCCATGACCACGTCCACGTCCATCTTCACCTTGAATCGAACCGCGGTGATGGTACGCATGTTGGTGGGGTCCGTCATAGCAATCGTCATGGTCTGACGAGAGGCATGACGTTCATCCTCAGACTGCTGGATAAACAGAGGGACAACCTTATACTGTTTACAGAGGTCTTCGGGCAGATACGTATAAGCTTCGGAATCAATATGGAAGTTGTCCAACTTCACATAAGGCACTTCAAACTGCCTGGAGAGGATTTCGATGAGTCGCTCTTCGGGCATATAGCCCAAGTCCACCAAGGTACGTCCGAGACGCTTACCGGTAGACTTCTGAGCCTCAAGAGCCTTGTTAAGCTGTTCTTCGTTAATGTAGCCTTGGGCCAAGAGCATTTCACCGATACGCATCTTGGTGGTAGACTGCATCTGCACACCCAAAATGCTTGTCAGCGTGTCTTCGCTGACCATGCCTAGACGTACAAGAATTTTACTCAACATAATGCCGGTACGCTTGTGTTCCGACATTGCGTGGGCCAGCTGGTCTTCGTCCAACACGCCTTGACGAAGGAGCAACTGTCCAAGATTCATCTTAGTATTACTAATCATAAATGCGACCATGCCTGCGGTTCAACAGGCAGAATTTCTCCATTTTGGCAACGCATAGACGCAGGGAGGCTTGCATCTTGCTCTACAACCGTCCCTATGCGGAATACTTTGCCCAAAAAGTCATTTTCTTTGTCAAATATACTTTTTGAAAAGGAATTGGCAAACAGGAGTTGATATTCCTCCCCTCCATTTAGAGCAAATTGCAAGGGGGGAATGCCATAAAAATCGCACATTCGCAGAACTTCCGGGTCAATGGGCATCAATTTCTCATCGATCTCGATGGAAACACCGGAAGCAAGTGCCAGATGGTTCAATTCCGAGGAAAGCCCATCGCTAATATCCATACAAGCGGTGCGTCCGCCCCAAGGAGCCACCAGGCGGGCTAGAGCCTCTCCCCCGTGTTCAGGAATGGACGGAGCCAAGTGGTACTTGACCAACTCGGGAAATTTGGAAGCATCTTCGGGATGGTTACATAGGATCCACAGACCAGCACCAGATTTACCCAAAGTCCCGTTTACATACAAATTATCCCCCGGGCGAGCCAAGGAACGGAGAAACGGGTTTTCCCCAACAAGTTCCCCAAGCAAGGTCGTCGAAAACACCCCTTCTTCACCGGAAACAGTATCGCCACCAATAAGCGTTATACCCCGCTTTGCAAATCCCTCAGATAAAGCCTTACGCACTCTTGTTCTTGTATCTTCGGACCAATGTTTGTTCAGACAAAGTCCCAAAAGAGCAATTCGGGGACGTGCCCCCATGGAACATATATCGGATACGTTGGAGACAATATGCTTTTCGACCGCCTGTTCTGGAGTAGACCAGTCTAGGCGGAAATGGGTATTTTCAACCGATAGATCCTTCGTTACGACCCAACCGTCAAAAATAGCGGCGTCGTCACCTACCCCAAGCCAACTGCGGGTAGCTGGAGGTTCTTCTTTTAATGGGGCAGCATTTTGCAATAAAGAGTCAATAAAGCGAAATTCACCAATATCCGGAAACATACCAATAATGTAGAAATAGTGCGAGGGACGAGGAACGAGGTGCGAGGTGCGAGGTATGAGGTACGAGGTGCGAGGTGTGAGGTCGGTCGCGAGGTGCAAGCACAAACGATTCCAAGATGGTTACACCCTTCATTGTTAATTGTTCATTCTTCATCCTTCATCCTTCATTTTTCATCTTTCATCTTTCATTCTTCACTATTCATTGTTCACTGTTCATTGTTAATTGTTAATTGTTAATCGTCCCCCCCCACACCACTCCGTAAAACTTTTTTAAATTTAAAGTCATGGGTCACATATTTTTCATAGCACCGTCTTCTCCCGGCAGTTTGGACCGGTTGTGCCAATGGACATTCCGTTGGCTTTTGGAGCATGGCGATATGGCAGAAGACACGACCCTCTATACCTGCAACTCTATCGAAGACGCAACAAATCTTTTAGAGAGTGCCTTGATTATTGGCCAGTCCCCTGCATTGATTATTTTGGATCACGCGGACGAGCCCAAGGCAGAAAACCTAAAATTCAGCAAGATGCTCCATGACGGGATTCCCGAATCCTGGATTGTGGAGATTGTACCTGAATCCATGCCCATCCCTCAGCAGCAAGACGAAAAGGGGCTCTACTGGGTTCGCCGTCCAGTCAACGAAGAGGAATGGTCAAAGACAATGCAAGAAGTTATGTTGCGTGCAGGCTCCCCCCAATGGGCAGCTTGTAACGAAATGTAAATCTACGAGATTCCTATGGACGAAGTAAAAATTAAAGGCGTAAGCTATTTTGGCGTACGCAATCCGAAGCATGTTCTAGCGGATATGACCGACATCAAGTCTGCCGGTTTCAATGCGGTTCTGCACACCTGGAGCGAAGAAGACCAGCAGTACTACTTTGGCACCATGAAGGACATTGTAGATGGCTCTGCGAATCTTGGACTGAAGGTCTATGTAAATCCCTGGGGAGTAGGACGCGTCTTTGGTGGAGAAGCCTACTCCGAATTGACTGCCCGAGATCACGAGATGTGCCAAGTGGGCGTGGACGGTAATCCCAAGGTAGCCGCCTGCCCCAACCACCCCCGCTTTCGCCAGTATATGCACCGCTGGATCGAGTCTGTATGCGGAACCGCCGTAGATACCATTTTCTGGGACGAGCCTCACTTTTACTTTGAGAAAGGCGGTCTAGAAAAATGGAGTTGTCGCTGCGAAACCTGCAAGGCAAAGTTTAAATCCCGATTCGGTTATGACATGCCTGCAGAGCTTACAGATGACGTGAAGGAATTTCGTGAAGATAGCCTCATAGACTTTTTAAAGGAAATGACAGAAGACGTACACCAACGCGGCAAACGAAACTGCGTCTGCATGCTTCCGCCCTGGTTCCCCGCCGGTCTTGACGATTGGGAAAAAATTGCAAGCCTCGATAGCGTAGACGAAGTTGCCAGCGACCCTTACTGGGAACGTGGCGCTAGTGAAGAGTGGGTCCGCGAAAAATATGCAGAAACCGCAGTAAAGCTGACCCAAGCGGCCAACAAGTATGGCAAGGCGGTCCAGATGTGGGTGAAAGCCTACCAGATTGAGTCAGGACGTGAAAAAGATTTAACCATCGCCGTTGAAGAAAGCCGCAAAGCTGGCATAGACAACATTTTTGCCTGGAGCTACCGCGGCACAGAAACTCTGACCTGGCTAAAGTCAGACAATCCTGACGCTGTAGCAAAAGCTTTCAGAACGGCTCTTAAATAATCAGGAAGCTGAACCGAGTCCAGCATTGCCTTACAGTTCGTAAATTTCACTGTACTTGTTTTCTAGATAGTCCAGAAAATCCTTGGGTGTAAAATCACGACCGGTGATGTTCTTAATCCAAGTCTTTGGCGGTTCACGATCAGCCTTGGCCCACACGTGGGTTTTCATCCAGTTGTTTATTTTCTGGAAATCACCTGCCCGGACAGCCGCTTTTAAGTCGAACTCGCTGGACATTTTATTGTAGTACATGGCGTTATACATGTTCCCCAGAGCGTAGGTGGGAAAATACCCAAAGCCAGAGGTCCAGTGGATATCCTGCAAAATACCTTCCGCATCGTGAGAAGGAGCAACGCCAAGATACTCCATATACTTTTCATTCCACAGTTTAGAAAGAGACGCCATATCGCTGAACCCGTCATTTACCAACATCCGTTCAATTTCATAGCGGATAATGATATGGAAGGTATAGGTAAATTCGTCGGCCTCTGTGCGAATGAGGCTGGGCGTAACCGTATTCATGGATTCATAAAATTCCTGCTCGGTGACACCCTCAAATACATTGGGGAACAGTTCGCAGCATTTGGGATAAATTAACGAAATAAACTCACGGCTACGACCAATGCGGTTTTCGTAAAACCTGCTGGTGCTTTCATGCATGCCCATGGTCTTGTTGAACTCAATAAAATGACTATAGTTTTCAGCCGGCTGATTCTGTTCGAAAAGAGCGTGCCCTCCTTCGTGGATAATGCTGAACATGCTGGAGTAGAAGGCTTCGGGATAGTAATGGGTAGTCACGCGGGTATCGTTCTTGCCCATCTCGATGGTAAAAGGATGTTCCGTCGTGGCAAAGGCACCGCGGTTAAAATCAAAGCCCATGGTGTCCAGCAGGTATTGAGCCATCTTCTTCTGAGCTTCGTCTGTAACAGGACGGTTTAGAAAATCGGTACGGATTTTCTTTTTGCTGGACATGATTTTCTTGAGTAGAGGGACAAGACGAGCCTTGCATTCGTTAAAGGTATCATCCAAATCCTTGCTGGACAACCCACGTTCATAACCGTCAAAGATGGTGTCATAAACAGTTTCACCGCGGATTTCGTGAAGATTCGCCTCACGGACTTGAATATCACGCACGTCAGCCAAACTGGGAGCGAAAAGGCTAAAATCCTTAGACTGTTTTGCGTTAAGCCAGCTGACGTAAGCCTTGTTGTTCACCAAGGAGCGTTCATGCTGCATCTCGGGAGTAATGTTCTTTTCACGGGCGTAGTCCCGATGAAGGCTTTCTGCCAAAGCTACATCAAATTCAACATCGGTTTCACTGCCGCAGATTTCTGCAGTCAGTTCACTGCGGTGGTCATAAATATACTGGCAGGCCTCAATATAGGCAGCATCTTTCTGAAGGATAAAAGCCTTATTGCTTAAAAACGCATCTACCTCACCCTGGGCTTCCCGACCATCCTTGGGACAAGTGGTCTGCTGGTCAAAATTCAGGACGGAACTGGCATGATTGTACATGCGAACGTCGGAGAGAGTCTTTTTTACAAGAGCGAGGGATTCAGAAAGTTTGGACATTTAAAAGGCCTTTATGACAAAGTTTGTAATTCTTTTTTCAAGAATTTATAAAATCAGCAAAAAAATGAAAAGTCCAGGTGAAGCCTGGAGCTCTCAAAAGTATAGTTTGCAAATAGTATGCCAACCCATCGGTTTTGCCCAGGTTGCATGATTAGACATTCTCGCTTGGGGAGCTTGACACGCAGTTTCGATTACGGATTTTTTTCGTCAGGAGTTTTTTCTTCTTCGGAAACTTTTTCAGAAGCTTTCTTAGCCGCTTCTTGAAGTTCCTTTAATTCTTGCCAAGTGGACTTGGCCTCCCCCGCTTTTTCCTTGTTGTTAAACAGGACGCAAAGCAAAGCGAAGACCGCCATGTAAAAGCCGATGGCGGCAGCGGCTCCCAACAGTTCAATGCCGGAGTATTCAACAACTTTCAGGTAGACGACTACGGAAAACCCGGTAGAAATAAGGAATAGAATTGCGGGCAGTTTCGTTTTCATAACCTAAAGATACTAAAGCTATGGCAGAATCAAACCCGGCACCACTACCGAGGGCCAGTTTTTCCCTTAAGGTTCCAAGCAAGATCCGCATCAGCGTCATCTGCCTTATAGTCGTAATCGGGTTTGTAGCCACGGGCAGAATTGTCCCCGGGCAAAGATTCAAGACTTTCCTCGCCTATTGTCATCCAGTTATCAACCATCTTTACGAAACCCACAGTGGTATCCACAGGAACGTTATCCATGTACAGGCGGTACAAAGCCACCGGTTTGTCCATATTGATTACATTCTTCTCCATGTAGCAGCGGGCAGAATCCGTACATTCCACGCCAAAGTGTTCTGCACTCATAAAGAAATTGTTGTAGGCATGGAGCGAACCGCGGCGGGCAAATATTCCCGACCATTTCAAATCGCTAAAGTAGTTGTGATGTACTGTAAGCGTCTGGAGAGATTCATCAATGACATCGGGGGAAAGCCCAAAGAGAAGTCCCGTATCGCCGCTCTGGAATCGCGACCAGGAAATGGTGACATGGTGGGAACCGCGCTTCACGTCCACTTCCACCAGCGGGTAGCTTTCGAAAGTGCAATGGTCAATCCAAATATGGTGGGTAAAATTGTGGATGGAAATGGCTCGGCGACTCGACGTATCGGAAACCGCAATGGAAGGATCCGTAAATGTCAGATTTTCAAAAATGATATTGCTGGATTCGTTGGTCAAAATGCCCATACCCGTTATACGGATGTCACGGCCGCGACCATCAATAGTCTTATTGGACTTGATACGTAAGGGAGAGCTCAAGTTGTAGGTTCCACTATTCTTGAAAAGGATCCAGGTGGCACCATCGCGATAGGCGCAATCACGAAGAGAACCGGGAGCAACGACCGCGGAAGTGATAGCGTTTCCGTTTGAGTCTAATTTAGTTGTGTCTTCTTCAATGATATAATCTTCCGTCGTAGTTACCAGGCAGATTTCTCCCTGAATGGAATCGGCGGCGGTACTGTCGATGAAGCCTTCGCCACCTCGGGTTCCTGCGGCATAGCCCACAATTTCCTTTAGCAAGGCGGAATGAGCCTTCCAGTCGGTGGAGTAAACCGTCTTTTCATTTTCAGAATCCGTAGCGACTTTACCCAAGGATTCCTTCGTGACACCGCCCAGGAACACATCATCCAAGTAGACAGAATCACCGGAAGCAACGCTAAAGTCAATGCGGTTTACAAGAATATTCTTGTCGGACTTGACCGGAAGGGAGAAGCCTTGCCAGACCTTGGACAGTTCCACATCGAATTCAATGGACTGAGCATCCTTGGAGGACGAAGTCGCATTGGCCTCCAGAGAGATATGAAGGGAGCCTGATCCGCGGGCACTGAACATCAGGGAGGACAAATCAGACAGTTCGTAATTGGTCTTGAAGCCGCCCAGAAGAAATCCCAGGTGGGTTGCCGTCTCCGAAGTCTTTCCATAAATTCTTGCGCAGCCGCCAGAAGCACAGCCGTCATTTCCGGCAAAAGCCTGAGTGAGGGACTTATCCCAAAGGGGCATCAGGTTCTTACCATCGGCATCCAGAGTGTACCACCAGCCATCGCCCAGAACTTCACCCGTTGCAGAAATCCCGCTGAAACTTTCAAAATCTTCTACGGCAAACCCGCGGGGAGCGCCCAGACTGATTTCGGGGACAGTATCGCCTGCGGTGGCACTGAGCTTGATCGTACCGCGGTTACTGCGGCTTTCAATCAAAATCTCGAAATCACCTGCGGGGAGAGAGTCAATCACGAAATGTCCCGAGCTGTCGGGCACGATAAAGCGTTCCAAGCCTGGGATACGAATGACGGAAGGGCCTTGGCCCGCTGCAACAAAGCCCTCAATTGAAGTGAGTCCACCGAGAGAAATGGAATCCACCGCAGAAGATTCACTCTTGCTGACCGATTTTGTAAATACGGCACCCTGCACAGAGGAATCTCCATAGTTACGGACTTCTACAGAGTATTCACCGGGTTCTACGCCCAACTTGACGTAACCATTTTCATCCGTTTCGGACCAATCCTCCTGAGACAAGCCATCTGCCAAGTAAGCTGTCGGGAGGGCACGAACCCTAGACAACGCCGCAGGAGATCCGTCTGCCATCTGGATTTGCAAGGCAATAGTGGATTCGGCCTCGGTTCCACCGGCAACTTTGTTGTCGCTAGAACAGGCGGTAAGGCAAGATAGCCCCACCATGGAAAGAGACAATATACCACGGAGTAAAAATCTACTAGTCATTGGTTGCCTCCTGGTCGTTTTCCCCAACAATGGATTCCCCATTACGAATTTCTTCTCCGCGAATGCGACGCTTACGACCTCGCCTTACAGGAGGTGGATAGGGATCGCTTAAGGGGAACAGTTGCATTCCTAACTGGAACACACGATTCACCTTTTGGCACTGTCCTACTTTTGCCAATACTTCGCGACGAAAACGGCGGACCATTTCCACAAGTTCCTTATAAGTGTCTTCGTCACAGCCAAATGCTAGTGTAGAAAGATTGCGTTCCTCGCGGTCAAAGCGGTCAATGGCAGTCTGAGCCACGTTCAGATTCTGCTGGATATAGGCGTTGACCGCAGTGCTGTAGGACTCCGTACCGCTAGAAATCAAACCCTGGGTTTGTTCGTAGAATCCGGTTTGTTCGTTCTTCTTAATCATATTCAGACGTTCAAGAAGAGCGATGGAAGACTTTACCTGGCTTGCCGTGATAGGCGGGCGGACCATAAGTCCAAGGGCAGCATCGTCACCTACATAGGGATAGAAAGTTACCAATTCACGAACAACAGCATGATACCAGTTATCAAAATATTCAAACTGGTCCTTGGCGACATTTTCAACTTTACATTCCTTGGTCGCCACCAATTTTTCTAGAAATTGACGACTTTCGGAATGGTTCTTTGCCTGGTTGAAAGCGACCATGTCTGCAAAATATTGCTTTTCACGATCATCATTGCAAAAAATATCAGCAAAAACAGACACCAAACGTGGAGTCAGGTTACGCTTTCCTTGAAGAATCTTATTGAACATGGAAGCATCAAAATCAGCCTTTTCCGCAATAAAACGGTGGCTAAAACGCCAATCTCCAGCGTGACGTTCTTCGTAGGCATCCTTCAAAAAGTCTCGATAGTTCAAATATTCAAAAAGATTAATCATATACAGCTTTACCAGGGAAAATTCTTAATTATAATATAACAAAACAAGGACAAAAGTCCACATTTTTACCAATAAAAAAGTCCACATTTATAAAAAAAGTCGCAGGGTCATTTTGACCCTGCGGCTTTGTCCTTGGAGAATTACCTTACTTTACGTTCTACATAGACGCCATTGGCGTTTTTGCTGTTTACAGAACGTCCCAAAAGGTTAAACTGCTTGCGCTGTCCCTGAAGTTGAACATCTTGATTCATGGTGTTGCGGCGAATTGCGCTAGGACGATCCTCGCCGCTGGAACTGCTTTCTGCAGGATCCAGAGAGGAGCTAGAGCTTGAAGAAACGTCTTCGGCAGGTTCGGCTCCGATACGATAAACGTTCTTGATGTCAAAACCGACAACATCAATGTTTGGTCCACCGTCAGAGGTGAGCGAAGTCATAATCAAGTCGAAATCGCAGGCATCCAGCCATACGTCGTTCACATAGACCGTATCCCACTTGTCCCAGGAACCGCTTGGCGGGAATTCCACTTCGTAGGTCTTGGCATCTACCTTCACGCTCATCTTGCTGGCGGTTGTTTTACCGTTGCAGTAGCGGATAAACATCTTGGCGTTGGAAGCGGACTGGTAGGAGGTCATCTTGTAAGTAGCGTAGGAACCCACCCGATTGTCAAAGTTGAAGAAGCCCTTGCCTTCGAATCCCACATGGTTGGCTTCGGTCCAGCCCTGACTATCTTCACCCACATTGGGATAAGACATGTCGCTGACACTTGGCCAATCTGCAGTTCCCTTAAGAATTTCAAACTTCACCACTTCGCTGCTGCTGGAAGATTCTGTAGCACCCACGCTGGAGCTTGATCCCGGTATCGGCAGATTTTCGCTACCATGAGCAGTCGTCACGCAATTTGCACCACCTTCAAACATTGCTGTGTAGGTAATGTCGCGGTATGGCATTTTCACCTTGTAGTAGTTGGAATCCGCGGTGACCTTGTTGCAGTCATCATCAGCCCAGTACTGGAACTTCTTGCCGAAACTTCCCGGAGAAACGTGAAGGTTCAAGGCGGCCCCACCCGGCAGATACTGATTGTGAGTGATTAAACCACTGCCAGAAACATTAGCCTTCACAGTCAGCTTATAAGTCGGCTTAAGCGTTTCCACCAAGGTAGTCAAGGCTGCCTTTTCCGAAGCACTGACACTGGAATTACTCAGGTTTTCTCGAAGGCCTTCAGCAATCAGCTGGGCATGAACCACAGAACCCGATTCCTGGAAATGAGTGGTGCCATCGTTGGTAACACCGCCTGCATAGTTGGGATATTCGCCCGGCAGGAACATTTTGAAGACGTAGCGGGAAATATAGGCGGAACTGAGCTGCTTATACAGATTGTAAGTCTTCGTGGTAAGATCGATAAAGGGAACGCCATTCTTCTTGGCCACTTCGGCAATCTTATCCTTGACCGGATATTCCTTACCCTTGTGGGAAGCGTCCGTAAGGTTGTTGTCGAACACGTTACGGGGGTAAGTGTTCAACATCAAGGGGCTCATAAGCACGATGTGCGCACCCTTACTCTTGGCTCCGTCCACATATTGCTGGAACCAGTAGGCGCTGGAATCAATAGGAACGTAGCGGTCGGCCTTAGAATAGTCGCGGTCGTTGGTACCCATCTGCACAAAGATGTAATCTCCGGGCAGCGTATTATCCAATACCGTTTTCAGGCGTCCATCGTTAATAAAAGACTTGGAACTGCGACCACCAATGGCGTAGTTGATGACCTTAACGCGGGATGCATCAAAGAAGGGTGCAATCACCTGGCCCCAACCGGTCTGAGGATAAGCACTTTCCTTGTAATCACAGACCGTGGAGTCACCAATGACGTGAATGGTAAAGCTTGTGGTATCGCTAACGGCAACTCCGGTAAAGATTGCGGCAGCGGTAAAATATTTCAGAAAGGATTTCATATCAAACACTCCAAAAACCTTACTGTACTTTTACCCAGTTCATGAGGTTCTTACGGGAACCTTGACGTACAACAACCAGATAGGTACCGGCATTGGGAACCTTTGCGGACAGCTGATTCTGGAGAGAACCGAGAGCCTTGTCCTGACGGAACTGGACCACCTTGCGACCAGCCATGTCAAAAACCTGAATATCGGCATCAGCCATCTGGAACAGGTTCAAAGTCTTGCCGATGACGTCCGGAGCGTCATCGCCACCAGCGGAGGTTTGGGAGGAATCACTAGGAGCAACCGCGGTGGTATCCTTAGGTTGAGAGGCCTCGATACATTCCTCGTCATCTGCGCGGCATACACCTTCCATGCTGAAGCCAAAGACATCAATATTGGGAGCGCCATCGGAGGTGATGGACATAAACTTCAGTTCCGCTTCACCTGCAGGAGCATCGAGAACAACGTAAGCGGTATCCCACTTGTCCCAGCCACCAGTAGGAGGAGCTGCAAGATAGTAGTCATGATCCAGATAGGCATTGAACATACGGTCGGTTGTTCCACCATTTGCGTAGCGGACAGCCAAAGTGGTATAACCTGCTCCCGGGAAATTCACCTTGAAGGTGGCAAAGGACTTATTGGAGTTGTCAAAGTTGTAGAAGCCTTCACCAGTAAATCCTGCGTTATTGCTTTCGGTCCAGCCTACACCCTGATCATCAGGCTTAGCTGCATCAAAGAATTTCTTGATGTCCTTGTCAACGGCTACGGTAGTCTCCGTTGTGCCACCAATAGGAGTAAAGGGTTCAAAGGTCACATCGGCGAGACTCTTGGGAGTCGTGGTGGGGAAAGCAGTCAGAGCCTTACCGTCGCCGGTGTATTTCTGAGGAGTTCCGCCTTCATACACAGCAGTGTACTGGGTAGATGCGTTTCCCATCTTGAATGTATAAATGTAGGGAGACTTTACAGTGGAAACTGCATTACCGCTAACCTTGTTGCCATTACCGTCATACCAGCCAAGGAACTTCTTGCCGGACTTGGGAATGGTCTTCAACATCACCGTCATACCCTGAGGATAGTAGGCACCGATGGAAGTCGCTTCTGCAGAGCCTTCCGGGGAAACCTTCACATCCACCTGGTACATGGGAGCCATATAGTCTCCCAGCTTCTTGACCATGGGATCCTTGTGGGCGCGCATCTGTTCGGTAATGATACGGCCAAAGGCGTTTGCACCGTTCATCTGCAAGTGGACCTGGTCGGCCTGGTCACTTCCCAGGTTACTGTATTCAGCCTTAGTGGCGTAGTTGAAAATAAACTGAGCGGCATACTGTTCACCCACAGAAATCATGTAGTTTGCCACCATTTCGCTCATGTCGATAAACGGAACATCCAGCTCTTCGGACAGCTTCTGATTCAGTGCTGGATAACCGCGGTAACTATTATGAATTGCGGTTGGAGAATCGTAATAGAGACGACGGATGGGGCTCATGATAATAGGATAAGCACCCTTCGCCTTGGCTTCTGCAACCAGCTTTGTCATGTTGGAAGCAAAGAAGTCTTCGGTACTGTAGCTTACGTCATTAATGCCGAACTGAATGACCACATAGTCTCCAGCCTGAACCTTATCTGCAATGCAGTTGCTGCCAGAAGTACAGCCGTGCTTCCAGAACATGTCATAGTAACCGACGGCGGTGTTGCCGTTCTTATCCTTTCCGCCACCACCAAGGGACATGCCGCCCTGACCGCGGTTCACCACAACAGCCTTGTCAAACCAGAAATGGAAATCCTGGCCCTGGCCCTGCTTGGGATAATAACCAGCGGCCCAATCCTGCATGGTGGAATCGCCAAGCATATAGATGGTCACGCCAGCAAAGGATGCAGGAGCTGCCATCAAGGATGCCAAAACAGCGCTCTGCCACAACTTATTGAAGAAACCTTTTTTCATAACAAACACTCGCTAAAATTTAAGGAAAACACCGCGCAGCCTGCTGCGCGGCATTCAGATTTTACTTATTCAGAGAGAAAACAGTCTTTGCCACCACTTTTCCATTGACATTTACCTTGACAATGTAATTGCCCTTAGGAAGCATTTCACGGTCGATCATGATTTCATTCAATCCAGCAGAAACCGTCTTGTAAATGCTACCCACAACGTGACCGCGCATATCGAATACGATTATTTCTGCGGAACCACTCATATTGATGCGAAGTACACCTGTCTGCGGATTGTAGGAATTGAGACCAGGAATTGCTGCAGCAATCAAACCATCAGGAGTTCCGGTAGAATCCTCCGGAGTTTCAGGAACATTCACTTCGGGAACCTTCTGGTCTGCATAGATTTCAATGCCATCCATTGCGAAAGTGAACATATCCACATTGGGGCCACCATCACTGCTCATAGAAACAAGCTTGATGGTGTTCTTGCCAGCCTTCAAAGTCACGTCGACGGTAGCTTCGTCATAAACAGTCCACTTGGCGCTGGTAGACGGGAAGGAAACGGAACCTGCGGACTTGCCATTGACATTCAGGGCCATATTACGTTCGCCCGTGCCACCATTGGTGTAGCGGATGGTCAAGGTGGTCTTTACATCCTTCGGGGAGAAAATTTCCCAGACGCCATAGCTGGAGATGCTGTTGTCGAAGTTGTAGTAGCCATTTTCCAGGAAGCCTTCGTTGGTCTTTTCGGTCCAACCAACGCCATCGACCGGAGTAGAGGCGTCCAGCTGAGACTTGCCATCCTTAATTACGGGATAATCGTCGGATTCATCAGGAATGGTTACAATGGGCTCGCCCACAATCTGAATTTCCGGCTGAGTCAAGTTCTTAACGGCATCCGGCAGGTAGTAACCCAGGTGAGGCGGCTGGTTATAAGCCGTATTCTGCCAGGCGATTGCGGTACGATAAACCGGATCGTGCATCAAGGTGTACACGCGGTGAGGAGAAGTTACCGGAGTAGATACGATGTACAGCACGGTAGGATCGTTGGCGTTACGCACAACCATTTCTTCGCGCCAGTCACCGAAGAGGTCTGCCACCAGCGTGGGAGTGTTCTTGGTGCCGTTGCAGCCTGTTGCACCAAGTGCTACAGGGCCGTCAAAGAACACATCAGCCTTCTTGGTTGCAGAGTGGAACTTGGAAACATAAGCACCATCCATCAATTCTTCCAGATAGTCGCCATCAAAGAAAATGCGGAAGTTGGTAGAGACGGAAGGCATGTAGAGAAATTCGCCCTTTACGTTATGAATGCCACCGCTCTTGCTGGACCACATTTCAAAGCCGCGATTGGTAGAATCAATATCGGCAGCCATACCGCGGCCATTATCCACACCGGGATTGGGCTGCGGAGTGCCCCAAATAATCTTGCCGTCGGGTCCACGGAATTCGTCAGTGTACTTAGCATCCTTGTGTTCGTGAACATCAAAGAATTCAAGACCAGGACGATCCGGATCCATATCGGACAAATGACCTGCGTCGCCATGGCCAAGGCCGGTAGAGTAACGGACAGTGCCATCATGGTTCAATGCAGCCGCACCAAAGACGATTTCATCATAGCCATCGCCATCGATATCGCCAGTCACAATGTTGTGGTTGCCCTGTTCAAAGAGGCCCTGACCCGGAGTTTCGGACTTGTGGAACCAACGCTGCTTCAACGTCGTTCCATCAAAATCCCAAGCAGTTGCGTATGATGCGGAGTAATAACCGCGAATAAAGACAGCACTGGGATGGACGCCATCCAAATAAGCCGTGGCGGCAATATAGCGTTCGCTTCGGTTACCATAAGTATCGCCCCAGCCAGAAGGCAACGTCTTGCTGGATGCACGAATCGTTCTGCTAGGAACATAATCCACCGTAGTAATGGCCGCACCGTCTACACCGCGGAAAACGGTCAAGAATTCGGGGCCAGACAAAATGGTTCCACCAGCATCGCGATAGTCCTTGGACTTGTCGCCAATAGCCTTACCGGTGCCGTCGATAGTACCGTCGGCAGTCTTCACGATCATTTCGGCCTTGCCGTCACCATCGTAGTCATAGACCTGGAACTGGGTGTAGTGAGCACCAGCGCGAATGTTCTTGCCAAGGTCAATACGCCACAGGCGAGTTCCATCCAGCTTGTAGGCATCGATAAACACGGTACCAGTGTAACCCGTCTGGGAGTTATCGTGGGCATTGGAAGGATCCCACTTCAGAATAATCTCGTATTCACCGTCACCATCCAAGTCGGCAGCGCTTGCATCGTTAGGAGTATAGCTACAAATTTCGCCGTTAGGCATGGTCTGATTTGCAGGAGGTTCAAGCTTGATGGTCTTGTAAGGGAAAGAATTTCCGCTATTCGCCACGGTCTTGTCCAAAACCAAGGAAACATTGGACTTTGCACCTTCCTTACCATCCACAACTGCAGAAACTTCGTACTTTGAAGTGGTCTTGCCGGATTTGTCAAGATAATTGGTGCCTTCGTTACCCTTGATGGTTGCAATCTTGGTTCCATCACGATAAAGATTGTATTCGGTTGTAGGAGCTTCAGTGCCCAAGAGGCGCCAGCTAACCAAGGTCCCAGAGCCAATATTGGAAACCAAAAGGCCGCGACTCAAATTCTCCATCTGCTTGGGGGCAGCAAACACTCCAGAAGCAATCCCCGTGGCCAAACCAAAAGCCAAAACAGACTTAAATCCCATAATTACACTCCTTTCACACACAAAAAGACAGGGTTATAATTCGTCCATCAAATAATGTATATATATTATTATCAAAAAGATTGAACATTTTTAGCGAATCTGTTGACATTTTATCCATAGAAAAGTCCACATCTCAATAACGTTTTTAGTGCCAAAACAAGCTTTTTCAACACTAAAAACGTTTATTTTTACTACAAAACAAGCCCTGTCTGCGCTCTACGACTAATGTTGACTTTTATTGCCTTAGAAGTTAGTCACCCTTGTTTTAGCAATCAGACGTCCGTTCAATTTGACCTTCACGAAGTAGACACCCTTAGGAAGCATTTCGCTATCGGCCTTCAGCATGGTTTCTCCAGCAGGGACATCTGCGTTCAAGCCGTATTTCATTTCGCCACCCATATCGTAGTAATAGACTTCAGCAAAGCCTGCTTCTGTCGTGCGGATTACGCCAGTCACCCCATTGTAGCTGTTGATACCACCAGCCTTTACCGCAGGAATTGCTTCGGTATTCTCAAAGTTCACTTTACCTGATTCATAGTCGCGGTAGAGGCAGATATCCGCCTGATCAAAGTAGAACAAGTCGATGTTCGGGCCACCGAGAGCTGAGACAGATGTCAGCGTCAACACATTCTTGCCTTCGGCAAGTTTCACCTTCACATCGGTTTCCATCCAGCTGGTCCAGCCGTCAGTAGAACCGAATTCCACCTCACGGACATTTTCTCCGTTGACGGTTAGCTTCATGTTGCGAGGATCAGCGCCACCATTGGCGAAGCGAATCGTAACCGTAGTTTCACCAGCCTTCTTAGAATACAATTCCCAGGTGCCGTAGCTTCCCATAGCGTTATCGGAATTGAAGTAACCACTATCCAGCCAGCCACCGTTGTATTCTTCGTAAACGCCTACCATTTCATCGGGTACAGCGGCGTTCACTTCAGAAGGATAGTTTGTGGAAATCGTCGGCTTGCCGCCTTCGCTGCTGGAGGATTCTTCCGGCACAACGCTACTGCTAGAAGATTCAGGAACGGAAGGATCCGTCACCACGATTTGACCCGAGAGAGAAGCTGCGTCACCGGTACCGCCCACCGTAGTTGCGGTAAAGGCGAAAGTGCCAACTTCGGAGGGAGTACCAGAGATGTAAATCTTTCTGTCAGAGGTGTTGAGGGTTGCAGTCACACCCTTGGGAAGACCTTCAACCTTCACGCCGGTGCAGTTGGCGTATGCATAGGCGAAGTCCACAATGGCAGTTCCCAAAGCAACAGTCTGACGGCTGGAACCTGCACCGTTCTTGGTGATGGTCGCAGCAGGCATCACCACTTCACCTGTAGATGCAACCGTGTAAATTTCCGGCTGCTTCAGGCTCTTCACCATATCCGGCAGGTAGTAGCTCACGTGAGGCGGCTGGTTATAGGCCACATTCTGCCAGGCAACGCTAACGCGGTACTGTGCATCATGAAGTAGCGTATAAAGACGATGGTCTGTCTTCACAGCCGTAGAGAAAATAGTCAGCAAGGAAGGATCAGTGCTGGATCGTGCGATGAATTCTTCACGCCAGTCGCCGAACAAGTCTGCAGAAATACAGGGATTTGCCTTGGTAGAGTTGTTCAAGGTGGAGTTGTTCACATTGTAGAAACTGAAGTAGCGGTCAATGCCCTTGGTAGAGGAATTCCACTTTTCAATCTTGCCGCCACTGCCGCCAGAACCGGTAGCATCCAGCAATTCATCCTGCAGGTCGCCATCAAAGTAAATGCGGAAATTGACAGAAGGTTTGTTGGTTCCCAACAGGGTTCCCTTTACAGTACGCACGCCACCGCTGGTACCAGACCACATTTCAAAGCCACGGTTGGTAGAGTCGATGTCAGCAGCAAGGCCGCGACCGTTGTCAACGCCATCGCCTACCTGTTCTGTTCCCCAGATGACCTTGCCATCGGGGCCGCGAAATTCTTCGGAATACTTGTTTTTCTTTTCTTCGTGAACACTGTAGACTTCAAGACCTGCGCGGTCCGGATCCATATCGGACAAGTGCATGGCGTCACCGTGACCAAAGCCTGTGCGGTACAGCAAGGTGCCATCGGACTTGAGGGCTGCAGAACCAAAGACGATTTCATCCTTGCCGTCACCGTTGATGTCGCCGATAGAAAGGTTGTGGTTGCCTTCGCCATAAAGACCCTGGCCTGCGGTAGTTGCAGAATATTGCCAACGGCTCACCAGCTTGCCATCCTTAAAATCGTAAGCAGCAACAAAAGCCTGGGTATAATAGCCACGGCACATAATCAGGCTGGGATGTTCACCATCCAGGTAGGCAATGCCCGCCAACATACGGTTGTCGCGGTTGCCATAGTTGTCGCCCGTAATCTTGCCACGGGCAGGCCAATAGTTAATGGTATTGATTTCCGCACCGGTGGTACCATTAAAGACGGTAAGGAACTCGTTACCGCTCATGATGGTGCCCGTAGAAGTGCGGTAGTCCTTAGAGGCATCGCCAATGACCTTGCCGGTTCCATCGATGGTTCCGTCACTGGTCTTCACGGCGATTTCAGCAATGCCGTCGCCGTCCAAATCGTAAACCATGAACTGTGTATAATGGGCACCAGCACGAATGTTTCGACCTAAGTCAATGCGCCAGAGCTTGCGACCATCAAACTTATAAGCATCCAGATAAACATTACCTGTATAACCGGACTGAGAGTTATCCTTGGAATTAGAAGGATCCCACTTCAACACAAATTCCAGTTCGCCGTCCCCATCCAGGTCACCCACACTCATGTCGTTGGGCGTATAGCTGCAGGTGCTGCCATCGGGCATGGTCAAGTTCTTGGGAACATCAACAGAAAGCGTCGCGTAAGGGAAATAAGTGTTCCCGAACTTGTAATTCTTGTCGTAAACAAAGGACAGACCTTCGGCCTTTCCCTCGGTACCGTCCACTACGGGAGCCACCGTATATTTGGAAGTAGTCTTGCCGGAAGCATCCAGATAGTTAGTGGCAGACTTACCATCGATGGTTGCAATCTTTGTTCCATCGCGATAAAGATTAAAAGCCGTGGTGGGCTTTTCGGTACCCAGAAGGCGCCAACTCACCAGCATGCCATTATTAACATTTGCAGCCACCAGACCGCGGCTCAGATTCTCCATCTGGCGGGCAGCAGCGTTTGCCTGCGTGGCAAGTCCCAGACCCAAGCCAAAGGCAAGGGCAGTCTTCACCAATCCAAATCCCATAAACACCTCTCCATCAGGGTTCCAAACATCCCTGGGTTTAAGTTTCCAACCACCAATTTACCCTATATACATGGAAAGAGATTATCCACTAGAGTTTTTCCGTAGTCCTTAGACAACGAGATTGATGGTTGCCATCCGCGATTAAATATATCTTATTTTTATTTAAAAGTCTACATTATTTTTAAATTTTACAAACATTTGCAAAATCTAAACCACATTTATAATAAATAAAAGTCTACATTTCTGTTTTTGCATTCATTTTGTGCGGGGGTCCGTTCGTTTTCTAGAGCTTTAAAGGCCAGTTTTTCCCATGCGCAGTTTACCATTTGTTGTCAAAAAGTTTACATTTTGATAAGAGAAAGAAATCAAAGGACAGCTGGTCCTGAGTTATAGTAATCGATGGAGTGTTTTTATGATAACCGCGGAAGAGTTAGAAAAGGCCGAAAGCAAAGAGGAACTCCGAAATCTACTCAAAAAAGCCCAACTCGACCAAGAATATATATCCAGCACTATCGACGCTTCGGGAATCGGCATTTGGGGCATTTTTGATTTTGACAAAGATGAACCCCAGATGGAAGCTACCCCCAAAATGTTGGAACTCATGGGAATCAAGGACAACAGTCTTTCCCGAAAAGAAGTCTACAGACACTGGTATTCCAGAATTGCAGAAGAAAGCCTGCAGTCTGTCCGGGATAGCGTTCAGGAAATGATTCTTGGAAGACACTCCGAAAACACCTACCTGTGGAACCACCCCACCAAGGGCTACATCTACGTCCGATGCGGAGGAACACTCAGCACTGCACGAACAGGAACGAAATTTCTGTCCGGCTACCATTCCGATGTGACAGAAATCATCAAAAAAGAACAGGAGACTCAACGGAAGTTGGAACTAGCCGTATTGGAAGCCAAAAAAGCCAACGAAGTCAAGGCTGCATTCCTTTCCAGAATGTCCCACGACATCCGCACACCGCTTAATGGAATCATTGGACTCTTAGAAATTGACGAGAGACATCCCGACGACCGTGCCATGATTGACGCAAACCGCGTAAAGGCCAAGACCGCCGCCAATCACCTGCTGTCGTTGGTGAACGACGTCTTGAACATCACCCGATTGGAAGACCGCAACGTGACCCTAGGGCGAGAAGCCTTCAGCATCAACGAACTAGCTACGGACGTTCTGACCATCATCGCCATGAGGGCAACCGAAGAAGGCATTCAGTTAAACCACACGGACTGCTCTGAAGAAATCAAGTATCCCTTCGTATTCGGAAGTCCTCTCCACGTCAAGCAGGTTCTGCTCAACATCATGAGTAACGCCATCAAGTACAACCGTCCCGGAGGCTCCATCAGCTGCAAAACCGAGATGGTAACCTCCAGCGAGTCTCAGGTGGTGTACCGAGTTACCATTTCCGATACAGGAATCGGCATGAGCGAAGAATTCCAGAAGAGATTATTCGAGCCTTTCGCCCAAGAACGCTGCGACGCCCGCAGTACCTACCAGGGAACAGGACTCGGGATGACCATTGCCAAAAATCTAATAGAACGCATGAACGGCTCCATCGAAGTCCAGAGCAAATTGGGCGAAGGAACCACCTTTACCATCGTCGTTCCCTTTGACATCGCCACCGAAAAAGACCTTCCGCAAAAGACAGAATTCAACGATATTTCCTTGAACAAGATTCGCATACTGTTGGCGGAGGACAACGAATTGAACATGGAAATCGGGAAGGTCATTTTAAACGATCTTGGGGCCACCATTACAGAAGCCCATAATGGAAAAGAGGCTGTCGACATTTTCAAGAGCAACGCCAAGGGAACATTCGACCTTATCCTTATGGACATTATGATGCCCAAGTTAAACGGCTACGAGGCGACGAGAGCCATCAGAAATCTCCCCAGAGAAGATGCACAGTCCATTCCCATTGTAGCCATGACGGCAAACGCTTTCGAGGACGACAAGAAGGCAGCCCTCAACGCCGGCATGAACGGACATCTGTCCAAGCCCATTGACATAGATGAGCTCAAGAGAACTCTAAAGAAAATACTCAAATAGAGTCCACCCAAAGGATTTTCGGCTATGGAAAACGAATACTATTCTGCGATTGGCTTTATTGCGATTCTTGTTCACTGCATTATCAATTACAACATCATCAAAACCAACAACGGCGACCAAAGCCAGCTAGCCTACCGGAAATTCGTTTTCAGTGCCCTAATCTATTACATGACGGATGCCTTGTGGGGTATATTCGCTCTTGTACACAATACGACCGCCATGTATCTGGACACCATTCTCTATAGCGGAGCCATAACACTTACGATTGTATGCTGGTGTCGATACATCATCTCCTATCTAAAGCTGCGAAACATCTTTGGAAAATTTTTGAAGATTAGCGGAACCGCCTTCTGTATCGTCGCGGTAATTTTCCTAATCATAAACCACTTTAACCATTCCTTTTTCTGGATTGATGCCGATGGCGGATACCACACGGATATTTTCAGAGACATTTCCATTGCGGCTCAAATCAGTTTATTCTTGCTGACCTCAATCCAGGCCTTTTTTGCTTCCCGAAAAATCCAGGGAGCCTACCAGCGTAGACATGTGGCCATTGCCCTGTTCGGACTAGTCATGATCATGGCAGTTGTTCTCCAGGCATCCCACCCCCTGCTTCCCTTCTTTACCATAGGGCTACTGATCGGCAACTGTATTCTTTTCATCTTCGTCCAGGAAGACGAAAAGGACGAATTCAGAAAAATGCTGGAGGAGAACAACAAGGTCATCGCAGCCGCAGGTTACGGCATCTGGAAATTCATCTTTGACGCTTACGGCAATGTATGCGGGCTCATAGGCAACGAAAAGTGGAAAGAAATCTTTGGCGTAGAAAACATGAACTTAACGCCAAAAGAAACGTTTGACTATTACAATTCTAGACTATCCCCCAAAACAATTGACGAGATTCGAGACGACTACTCGGATATGAGAAACGGAGCTATCCGAAGCCGCATACTGGAATGGAACCACCCTGCAAAGGGTGTCGTCTACCTTAGTGTGGGCGGAACCAAGTTCATTGAATCTGACGGGACTATTTCTATTTCCGGATTTATCGGCGACAACACCGCGACAGTCCTTGAGCAACGCAAGCAGGAGCAACTGCTTAAGGAAGCCTCCACCCAGGCAGAACAAGCCAGCAGGGCGAAATCAAGATTCTTGTTCAACATGAGCCATGATATCCGGACTCCGATGAACGCCATCATCGGGTTTGCGGAACTGATGAAGAAGAATTTAGACGACCACGAAAAAGTCAACGACTACCTGGACAAGCTTCATTCCTCCAGTAACTTTCTGCTATCCCTTATAAACAACGTGCTGGAGATGGCCCGCATCGAAAGTGGGAAAATCACCCTGGAAGAAAAGGTCATCGACACGGAACTGTTCGAAAAGGTGACCGACTCCGTATTTGAGGATTTTGCCCGACGGAAAGGTTTAACATTCAGCAACGATTATGAACTGATTCACGATTTCGTAGTTGGCGACGAGACCAAAATCCGTGAGATTACCTTGAACATCATCAGCAACGCCATCAAGTACACCCCTCCGGGAGGCTTTGTAAAACTGTCCCTCAAGGAAATCCCTTGCGACAAGCCCGGATACACAATGTTCACCGCAGTCTCGGAAGACTCCGGCATTGGCATTAGCGAAGATTACCTCCCCCACATCTTTGATGAATTTTCCCGAGAAAAAACCTCCACGGAAAGTAAAATCTCAGGAACCGGCCTAGGCATGCCCATTGTCAAGAAACTTCTTGACCTGATCGGGGGCGACATCCAGATTGAAAGTACCGTCGGTAAGGGAACCAAGGTGACAGTTCACGTTCCCCTGCGCCTGGCGACTCCGGAGCAAGAAGAGCAAGCCAGACAGAACCGCAAGCTTTTGGAAAATTCCACCAAAGATACAGGCCTGCTGGACTTTACCGGAAAGACCATCCTTCTGGTAGAAGACAACGACCTGAACGCAGAAATCGCCACCACCCTGCTGGAAGAATTGAAGTTCGATGTGGTCCGCGTCCAAAACGGCAAGGAAAGTATTGAAAAAATCGAATCTTCGCCAGCAGGCAAGTACGATATCATTCTGATGGACATCCAGATGCCCGTTATGGATGGCTATTGTGCAACCAAGGCTATTCGCGGCCTCCCCGACCCTAGAAAGGCCAACATTCCCATAATTGCCATGACCGCAAACGCATTCGACGAGGACAGGAACAAGGCCTTTGTGGCCGGAATGAACGGCCATATCGCAAAGCCCTTCGAATTGTCCCAGCTGACAAACATCATCAGGGCAAACTTGAAATGATTTGGCAGGTCGTTTTCGCCAAGAACTGGTAAAATTTTTAAATTTGACCCACTATGCCCGAATGGTTTAATAATTTTTCCTGGGAACGGATTTTTGATGCATTAGCTGAAAAATCCCCCACTCCCATCAAGGTTGCGGTAACCGCCGGCAAGTCCTTCTTGTATTATCACGGCTTGACCCGAGCCGCCGCATTGACCTACACCACTTTTCTTGCTGTGGTGCCTTTGCTGATTATGCTGACCTCTGTAACCATCGCCGTAGGCATGGACAGCTTTATGTCAGACTACATTCCTCATATTCTTGACATGCTCCAGCTGGACTGGCCCACTGAGCCGGTGGTAGAACTCGTCAAGAACGCAGAAAACATTCCCATTGGCCGCCTTGGCATTATCGGCGCCATCGGTCTGTTTGTCACATTCATCCTGGCCTTCGGAAGTCTGGAGTCCAACTTTAATGTGGTGTGGGAAAACAAGATTTCCAGAACGCTTGTTCGCCAGATAGAAATCTACACACCCTTCTTCCTGATCATGGCTGGTCTCATCGGTCTTTACGCAGGCTTTGTGAACCACGTTCAGAACGTGCTCAACAACATTGTGGTTGACGGGCTCCATTTTACACCAGATGTAACAAAGACCTTGATCAACGCCTTCTGGTACTTCACTTTCCAGGGGGTCATCATGTTGCTGATCTTCCTTATGCTTTACGCCCTTCCCTTTAGGCCTAAAAACAAGGGTCCCCGCCCCTACACAAAACGTCGACTCCTGGTATCGTCCATCGGCATTAGTGTCCTGGCCTGGTTCTGCATTATTGTCTATGTCAAAATTCTAATGCTTATCCAAACCACCCTTGTCACCAGGATGTCCATCTTCTACGGTTCGCTGGCCTTTATCCCCCTACTGCTCCTGCTCGTCTTTGGAATCTGGGTGGTTATTCTATGCGGCAACAGCGTGGTGTGGACCATCTGTCACTGGCCGGAAGCAGGGCGACGTATCTGGAACTGGAAAGGAGGTTCTACCAACCTATGAGTTTTACAAAAATTGCAAAAATTTTCGCTTTGGCTCTTGGAGTTTCTACTGCGGCCCACGCGGAGCTTCGCTCCGTAGCCTTCACGCCGGAGGAGCCTGCAAGTAATGGTTGGAGCGCCTTTATCGGTATTGGTGGCGGAAACTCTCTTATCGCAAGAGATGGCACCGTCTTTGCCAACCTGCGAATCGGTATTGAATGGAACCCTTATGTGGCAACCGGCGTGTTCGCCTCCTTCATCATGGACGATGTCTTGAACCCCAATGTGAAGACATCACAGATGATTAACTACAACGCCTACGGAGCCATGGTGGAGTTCACCCCCTTCCGCAAGAGTTTGTTTTCCATTTCTATTCCTGTAGAAATCGCCGGCGGTGTGGTCAATTTTATGGACCTTGGAGATAGCGCATTCTCCCCGGAAGACTATTTCTTTATGGCAGACGCCGCAGTGCAGTTCAACTTCCGCGTGACCAAGATGCTGGAAGTTTCTGTAGGTGGCGGCTACCGCGTGTTCGCAGGAATCGAGGACAACAACCTGGATAACGGAGATTTCAGCACTCCCTTTGGCGAACTTCGCTTTACAGTGAAGGAATAGGAGAAATCGTCTTTAAGACGATTTCAGTTGTGATGTCATTTTTGTATGTCTGATTTTATTTCTCTGCACGGCTGCAGGCTCCATAATCTAAAGAACATTGATGCCCAGTTTCCGCTGGGAAAGATTACAGTTGTCTGCGGTCCGTCGGGTTGCGGCAAATCAACTTTAGTTTTGGACACCCTCCACGGGGAATCCAAGCGACGCTATTTGGAGACGCTTTCTCCCTTCGCCTGCGAACTGCTAGGCGGTCGCCGCGTTATTCCTCTGGACAGTGCCGATGGTTTATCCGCCAGTTTAGCCATCGGCCCTAGCCATGGAGAATCCCCCGCTAAAGCTTACGCTCTGAGCATTTCTGAATGCGACAGCGCCCTGCGTACTTTGTTCGCGGCCTTTGCAAAGCCGGCTTGCCCTGTTTGCGGCAGCCCCATGGAAAGTACCAGCAGAGAAGAAATCATCCGGCAAGTAGCTAGTTTGCCTGAAGGAAGCAAGCTGCAATTTTTCGCACGTATGGACACGGGTAGTGTGGACGCCGCGGGAACCAAGAGTACCGCGGATGGTAGCGCGAAGGGTAAGCGCGGGCAGTCGCTGGACAAGTTGTCCGCTGTATTTTTGGCACAAGGCTACACCCGCGCCATCGCCGACGGAGTGGTTTATTCCCTAGCGGATTTGACCGATGCAGAACGCGAGATTCGTCCCAAGGAATTCTTTATTGTGGTGGACCGCGTCATTGTCCGCGAGAACACCCGCACCCGAATTGCGGAAGCGGTAGATGGAGTTTTAAAGCTGACCCACTCCCAGCTGACGCTGGATGTGAACGGCGAGAGAAGAGAATTCAGTACAGTTCCAAAGTGTAAGAACAATTGTGATTGCACAGGCGGGAACGCCGCAGGTTCTGCCGGGGGTGGCATCGTCAGAGCCGCTGGTACGTTCGTCGCGGGGGCTGCAGCCGGGTTCGTCGCCAAGGCCTTGGACTCCGCAGACTTTTCCCCTTATTCAAAAAGTTCCGCATGTCCTTGCTGTGGCGGAACCGGCATTAAGGAAGCTTCGGGAAACAAAGTTGCGGAAGAATCCAGCGAGGAGTGCCCCGAGTGCGGCGGCTTGCGATTAAGGAAGAGTTTTCTAAACGCGTCCATCCAGGGCGTTACCTGGGCGGAGATTTTAAGCACCCCCTTCTCCCTGCTGGAGAAGAAACTCCATACAGTGTTTGACGAACCTATTAAGGGAAGCAAGCAATCTGCGCTGGCACGTTTGCTGAACAACCTGACGGACCGAATCCAGGCCATTAACGAACTGGACATCGGTTACCTGACCGCCGGTCGCGCGGGAGTCACGCTCTCCGGCGGCGAAATGCAGCGCCTGCGGTTGGCAAGCCTTTCTACTGGGCATTTGAACGGACTTTTGATTGCCTTGGACGAACCGGCCAGCGGCCTCCACCATACAGATGTAGAAGCTCTTTGGAAAGTGTTAAAGAAGGTCCAGTCTCGCGGGAACACCTTGGTCTTGATTGAGCATAATCCAGGCATTATTGAAAAAGCCGACTGGATCATCGAAATGGGTCCGGGAGCTGGCGAAAAAGGCGGCGAAGTGTTGTTCATGGGCCCCGCAGCAGAAGTCCTGAAGAACCCCGCCTCCCCCACAGGAAATTGGATTAAGTATTTGAAAGGCACGAGGCTCGAGGCTCCAGGTTCCAGGGGCATCACAGAGTGTCATCCTGTGCAACCCTCCCCGTGTCATCCTGAGCGGAGCGCAGCGAAGGCGAAGGATCTAGCATTACCCGTTCGTAATTTCGCCCTTTTCGACATGAAATCCGTCTCCGCCGATTTCCCGCTGAAAAAGTTCAGCGTCATTACAGGTCAAAGCGGCAGCGGAAAATCCACCCTCATGTTCAAGAACTTGGCCAACCGCGCAGCCGCCGGCGAATTCGCCACCCTCGGAATTGACGCCTTGTCCATTCTCTCCACAGGGGACTTCCACGGGAACCGTCGCAGTACCGTCCTTAGCGCCATCGGCATGAGCAACCTTCTGCGAGACCTTTTTGCAAAACTTCCCGAAAGCAAGGTCCGCGGCTATAACGCAGCCAAGTTCGCCACCCACGCTGCAGGCGGCCGCTGTGAAAACTGCAAGGGCGAAGGCGTCATTCTGGACCCTTCCGGCTACGAAGAGACGGAATGCCCAGTCTGCCTCGGTCGACGTTTCCGCGATGAAGTCCTGGAAATTCGCTTCAAAAGCCTTTCCATCGCAGATATTCTAGATATGGAAATCGGTGCAGCCTACAAGCTGTTCGTGAACATGAAGCCTTTTGCAGACAAGCTGAAACCTCTGGTGGATACCGGCTTGGATTACCTGCGCCTGGGGCAATCTACCGCCCACATGTCCGGCGGAGAACGTGCCCGTCTGCGTCTTTCCATCGCCCTCGCCCGCGCAAAGGCCCCCAACACACTTTTCTTATTTGACGAACCCGCCCGCGGTCTCCATCAGGTAGACATCAAGCACCTTCTGGAACTAATCAAAGGTCTCACCGAGGCCAGCCACACCGTCGTAGCCATCGAACACGCCCAAGACTTCGTCAACGCCGCCGACTACGTGGTGGAACTGAGCAGGTAAAAGTTGGCATTGTATAAGCAGAATGTGGACGTTTTGAAGGGTACTGGAATGGTACCAGCCTTATAAAAAACACCATCCGTCATAATTTGCGGATGGTGTTTTCTTTTTAGAACTTAATATGCATTGCTTCTTTACTACTTAAACTTAACAACCTGGTAACGGCGACCTACATGTATGACATATGTTCCTCGCCCTGGGTTTGGAACCACAGTTGTTTCAGAACCGATTTTACCACTAGCTACAACTTGTCCCAACAAATTCGAAACAGAATATGTTCTTGACTTGTTTCCTTTGAAATCATCATCAAAAACAATCATAAATTTGAAAGCACCAACAAGTTCTATATGGAAACTTGGTTCTGCATAGTTTGTGGTTGAGCCCTTTATAATGGGAACCCAAGGAGAAGGCAATCGCTTGGCAGAATTGTAAGCTGTAGGAACATTCCAATTGTAGTCAGCATCGCTTGCCGGACGCAGGGTATCGCTACCAGCAACAACAATGTTTGCAGTATCGCTCCAGAACACATTGTCCACATCACCGCTAAAGCGGATATAGTCACCAACGTGAGGAGCGTTTTTCGTTTCAGCGTTGTATATGGCTTCAATTTTTTTAGAATTTTCACTCACGCTAATTGCTACACCATCTGCACTAAAATGCGGGTTTTCCGCTGAGTTCAGATAGAAGGTAAAGGAATTAATTGCCTCCCAAACATTCTTAACCGGTTCAGAAATTTCCAGCACCAAGCGATTCAGAGTTTCGCTTGCACTCACCATGCGTGCAGAGAGGATTACCGGAGCCATACGATCGGTCAAGTTACCGTCGAAGGACTGGGTCACAACCTTACCCTTATCCATGAACTTGGCCCAAGAGAACACCTTGCCGGTACCACCTGTCTTAGGAGCCTTGGATAGAGTTAGACCTCCAACATCAATTCGAGCCTTGCAATAGCCATCGGCATCAGGATCAATACAGTTAATTTTTGAGCCATCAACATAGTCATTACATTTCATTTCATTGTCTCTTTCCTTATTGGAAATACCCAGCTCATAAGGGTTCAGCTTTTCTGCACTCTTTTCATCCCACAGGAAGCAGATGAAAGACGGCAGGGAGTCCTTATGAATGGGACGGTTGTAGTAAACGGCGGCAGAGTCACCAATACCATCCAGATATTCCTGTGAAGCACTGTAATAAGGAGCGGGGATGTTCATTTCGGCTTCGGAAGGTGCGCCGTGAACATCGAAAATGTCGGTCAGGACAGGATAGGGAACAGGAGGTGAACGGAAAAAGATCGGGCTATAGACAGCCCGGATCAGAGAATTGTCTGTTGCAATCACATGGATGGTAGCAGGACCACAGTCGTCCTTCGGGTTAGTTGGATTCGGCGAGCAACCTTCCGGATAGTAACGGTATTCCTTCAGAGAACGAATAGGAATGGTAGCCTTTCCATCAACAACTCTTATTTGTGTACCAGACATTTCAATACCTTGAGAAGTATTAGAACCAAGCATCACGTCAAAATTGCACGATTCACAAAGGGAATAACTACCAGACTTTCCCTGTTTTAAAGCAACCAGATAGAAGTCATAGAAGCTACCTACCCAACGTTCTTCATAAAAACCACCTACACTTTCATCTCCCGTAATAGAGGCATTCTGCGAATCAACAAAAGATAGCGTTGGGAGAAAGAATTCTATGGAAGCTTCTAAATTGCCATCAGACACCTTTACAGAGAATGTCTCTAAAGGTCTCGTCAAAATTTCGAGAGGAACACTAACATAAAGAGTATCCACACCTGTATTATCTATGGTAAATTTTTCACCACCCAAAACAGAAACTAGTGAGCCATCATAAGATTTACGATAGATTCTCATACCCATAGAAACATCCAAGGAGTAAGATATCCCAACGGCGGCTGCAGGTTCCATAATCAAAAGACCATTGTCATCCTTTTCTCCAGTTATGGCAGAAACATAAATGGGAACCAGTTCTCCACCCATAGCTGAGCCAACAAAGGTATGTTTTCCATCATGAAAAGCAACGCCATTAGAGTCATAAGCAAGAGCATCTCCAGTTACCACTTCCACGCCACCTAAGGTTTGGAAGGTTTCCAACTTCTCAGCCTTGCCTTCGACGTAGGCGAACAGGCTCCACTTACCCGGCGGCAAGGAAACCTTTTCCTTGTCAACTTCCGGATTGGCTGGATCAATTAAATTAATACCGCCTTTGCTGACGATTCCGTTCGTAAGTTTTTCAGCAGTGGTAATATCGAATTTCGTTCCCGCAACCAAGTAGTATTCCAGCAGAGCGCCGCACTTAGTAAAAATATCGGTTCCGCAGCAGCGGATTTCATCGCCACTCAAGGAGCTTGCACAGCCACCGTCACCAGACTTGGTGTAGCACATAGTATAGTTCTTGATGGCAGGATTTGTGGGATCCTTATTACCCTGGATTTCAAGAGCAGTGGGCTGCTTAATGTATATATTAGTATTGATGCGAACGTTACTCATGGTACCACCACGGTCGCAGAGGAAAATATCCACATCATACTGGGTTCCGTATTCCAAGGTACGTCCACCGTAACCCTTGAAGTTATCCAGGTTGACATAGCCAGGAGCAGCAAGGTGAATACCACCCAAGTCCACTGCTAGGGTATTATCAATAAATACCCAAATGTCATCGTCGCCGCGAATATTAAACTTTAAGCCAGGCTTATATGTGAACTTAGCGTGAGATTCAAAGCAGAAATGCTGGTTACGAGTAGCAGTCCAACGAGGAGCACCACCGGTTTTCACAACAGTTTCGGTACCATCCTTATAGAAAGTCCAACCCTTGGGAGCCTTGTCGGCACAAGACCAACCAAGAACGCAATTGTTGTTGGCAGGAAGCTTGTAGAAAGAGTTAACAGCAGCATCGGTGCCATCGCCATCGGCAAAAAGACCTTCACAATTGGTACCACCAGCCCAGCTGGAACTGTTACAGAACACGTCAATCAGAGGAATGCCTTCGGTGGGATGATTTTCACGAAGGGCGGGACCGTAGAAGATAGCACCTTCGGCAGCACGCTTGGTACGGGCAGCGAGCACGGGAACCTGGTTGGGGTCATCCTGAAGAACACTTTCGTTGGTAGATGTTTCTACCGGGTAGAAGCCACCAGGCACTTTCAAGCCCTTACTGACGAAGAAGTCTGAATCAAATAGCCACTTGCCTTCTTCTGAGCGGGAGAAAGGCATGTCATAGCAGCTCTTTTCGTTCACACCCGGGGTGTAGGTAAACAGCTGATTAAAGAAAGCATCATTAATAAAGCACTTTGCACCGGTAGCGCTGAGCTTGGGCTTACGCAGCTTCTGGGGTACATTGGAATTCAAGTACTGTTCCACAACGCCAGTGGTCACGCCGACACATGCGTTCACGGCAGCAATAGCGTCGGCACGGCTAACACCCTGGGCACCATTCTGACATCCTTCATAATCTTCCGCTTCATATTCATAACAGGAGAAAGAGGGGTGAAGGCTAGCATCGGTATCGTAAATGATTGCGGCCATGGTATAGGAGCAGGAACCTTCTACGCCTTCAGGGAAAACAGTGTACCAGCCATCATCGCCTTCAGCAAGGAGTTGTTCCTGGTCTGGAACAAAATACAGAGTGTCACCAAAAGCTTCAAACAGCATATTCAAAGGAATAGGAGTAGGTGTGGATGCCCTTTCCCAATTACCATTCAGGCCTATCATGTCTTCACGATCTGTATCATCATCACGGAAAAGCACCACGTTGTCGGAAATTATTTCGTTGAACCAGACATACTTAAACCAGCCGCACTTGTCAGAATCAGCCTTCATGGGCTTTCCCGTCATACCACCATCCATACTGATCATGGGAACAGAGGTCATCCAGTCTTCGTAGTCCGGCGGAATCATGACGAAGAGATATTTTGCGTCGGGAGGATTGGATCCAAAGGCTGTCTTAGTCGGATTGGAGGGATCCGGATAGATATAGAGCGTACCCTCAGCAAGATCGTCACAAGTGAAAGCATCGGCGTTCAAGCTTTCATTGTTAGCAATGTCATAACCAACTCTGTCAATCCACTGAGCAGGGATGAAGGTACCGGCACTGTTTACGCGAAAAGAGGTACCCTGACCGACTGCAGCAGCCTTGGCTTCGTACCATCCGGAAGCTCCAATGGAAAGTTTCGGGAACATACCACCCGCTTCGAGGGTCACCATGTCCCAGGTTGCGGGAGCCTTAATATAGATGTTACCCTCGCACTGCAGAGCAAATGCATTCTGCAAGGTAACAACAAAAAATATAATCCCCAAAAGATATGCTTTAAAATTTTTTCTCATTATCACACCCTCCACTACATAAACCAGAACGTGGTATTAAACTGTACTTGCATTGTCTTCGGAGAAGCGTCTTCGCTACTTAAGGAGGTTAACCCCAGAACAAAGCGGAAATTCAAGTCCAAGGCTTTTGAGCCAATATGCTTCATCACACCAATTCCAGCTACCGCGCCTAATTCAAAAAAATCATTGAAATCACTTTCACTATAGGTTGATTCCCCCCAGTAGCTGTCAATGGTCGCTTCCATTTCAGACTGAATGCACAGAGATGTCATAACACCTGCTTCCACATAGATGACATTGGGAATTGCCAAACGAGCCATTATAGGCATATCAATATTCATCTGACTTGTGGAATACTCAATTTCCAAATCGTCACTTTCGGTTTTACGATCAGAATCATCCCACTTCAAAAAGACGCTCATATTGGACTTTCCGCTACCTTGACGCAACCCAAAGGCAGCCTCCACATGCAAGCCGAAATTCGGGTTCAACATAAACAGGAAACCGAGACCAGCATCAAAACCGATTCCCCAATAATTATGGAGCAAATCATCAGCCCCCTTAGTTTCTATGGAATAGCCGTCATGATCGCCATCCAGGTCGTCAAGCCCTAAAGAAGAACCCCAAAAATCATTGTAGGTTACAGAGGCAGATAAACCAAGACGAAGCATAGGATAGGACAAAGGAATCTGGCGGCTTCCGGAACTTCCCTTTGCGTCATCATCCATTCCCAAGGTCACCACGCTGCTCCACACGAACTTGTCGTAATTGCTGTACCCCGGATCCTCGCCATTGGGAGTCAGAACCCCACTCTTGCCATCATCCTGATACTGCACATTGGAAAAATCGATTTCAATCACCGGAGAAGGCTCCTCTACAGCATTTTCAGCGCTAGCAACTTCCTGGTTTTCCATTATACTTTCTTCATCTGTAGACCCAGATATATCCTGCAAGTTTTCTTCGTTGGAAGGAATTGTTTCCGATTCAAAAGATTCCTCCCCAACGTTCTGCACTGCGTTAAAGAAACCTGACATAGCCGATTGAAGATTTTCAATCACCATGTCAATATCCTTAGAGCGTTCACTGTAGCTGTTCAGAGGTTGACCTCCATCAGCCTTAAACAGTTCCACAGAAACATGATACCAGGACCCCATCTTCGAGACCTTGGATTCCACATAATAATCCGCGGGATTCTTTTTCCCTTTCACTACGGTCATCGTGCCCGACAATTCATTTTTCGCCCCTTCCATAATGATTTCAGAAATAAAGACGCACTCATCCTTCGACAAAGAACTGGACGTGGTCAGCCATACAGCCAAATTTTTAGACGTAGGTTGCGCCAAGCAAAAAATGGAAAACAAAAATGCAAAGAAGAAAATTTTTTTCATACTCCGAACCTGCCTTAGTAAACCATGGGAACAAGTACAACTTTCTTTTCGCCCTTGTTCACAGGGACAGACATTTTATAAGACTTTATAACATTGCCGGAATCGTCCTTTCCTCGAATTTCAAATAGATAGGATCCAGCCTGGACAGGGATTCGGGTCATGGTAATCCGACGAGGATTGAAAGAGCCTATTCGTGTATCAGACTGAGCCAAGGCCCTCAAAGCGGCATCGCCGGCAGCTTTCGCGGCAAATGCCCCCAGGGCACCCCCCTTTTCGGCAGCAGCCTTGTTTGCGATGGCTACCGGGACGGTCTTGATCAAAGCTTGAGAAATGTTACGAACGGCATTCACGGTCTTGTCATCAGCAACGTTCTGTTCCAATTCCTTATTGGCATCATAAACCAATTCCGGCGAATATGTCTGTCCTCCCTTGAATTCAATTTCGACAGACTTGATGCCAATATCATCCTTGTTTCCTGCATCAACCGTAGTTACACCCGTCGGATAAGGAAACGCAACAAAAAAGGTGGGAAGCGTGGTACTAAAGAAAGATGGAATCGTAGCAGCAGGCACTCCGAGGGGACCAAGCAAGTCGTCCAGGATTCCTGTCGGGAAGGGTACTTTGAACCCCTCCAGATTTTTGAACGCTTCATCATCCACAGTGAAAACAAACTCGCCATTTTTGAAACCGCCCGAATATACAACGTTTCGTAAAATTGGGGCACGCCCGCTGTAGGATATAAAAATGAGTTCTTCATTTTCACGGGAGTTTTTTGCCAATAGCGACGGTGCGGGGGCCAATCCAAAATTCTGGAAATCGCCTTCCCTTTCGGCCACAAGCAAGCGGTCGCTTACGAATCCATAGACTTCCTTAGGAAGGTCTGTAGAGCTTGACTTGTAAGCCTTGACAGTCTCATAGTAAGCAATCGCCGCATCATCCTTGTCGCCCTGCATTTCGTACACCAGAGCCGTCAGATAACGCAGGAAGCCATTGTCGTTGACCTTCTCATTATCCTTCTGGTAAAGTTGTTCGGCAATAATCTGAGCCTGTTTTACCTCGACAAGGGCTCCATCCGGATCGTTCTTGCCCAGGTGGTTCAAAATCTGAAATTCTGAAAGGAGTAGAACTTCAAAAGGTCTTGGCAGATAGGGGCGAGCATTGTCGTTAGTCAACATGGCTGCCGCTTCTGATGTTAACGACCGGGTGTAGGACTCTTCATAAATTTCTTTTGCCCGATTGAAAGCCGCTATACTGTTATCAAAGTCGTGGTTGTAGTGATACAAGACACCCAAATCGTAATAGTATAAAAACTTGTCGTTTTCACCGTACAAATTTTCCTTTTGGGTCTGGACTTCGTTAATGGCAGCACCAAAGCCATTATCCATGTAGGCCTTGTTAAGTACATCAAAACGTTGCATGCTCTTGGAGCATGAGCACAGCAGCAATGCTGTAAAAAGTACAAGGAATATTTTTTTCATTTTTGAGCGATTTATAAGCGATTCCGTTTTCGCTCAAATATAAAAAACAATTTTATTCAGGAAAAAACTTTACACATAACCTAGCAACAACTACCTGCGTCCGTACCCAGCATATTGGAAAAGACTCAAGCCAAATTCCGGAAGCACCGCGATTAGGTGGTCAAAGATATCCGCCTGGATTCCTTCGTAATTTTCCCATCGGGTGTCGTTTGCGAAGGCGTAGATTTCGAGAGGCAAGCCTTCGGGAGTAGGCGCCAGCTGGCGGGTCATCATGGTCATGTTCTGAGCTACCTTGTTGCTGGTTTTCAAGTAGGCCGTGCAATAGGCTCTGAAGGTTCCCAAGTTGGTCATGTGACGATAGTTCACCATTTCCATAGGATCAATGCCTGCGGCTGTTGAATCAGCAGCATCTTCAGCACGTTCCTGGGCCAGTTCCTTGGTGATTTCATCCATATACGGACGCAGAATTTCAATCTTGGAAAGGCGTTCAATTTCGTCGCTGGTCAAGAACCGTACGCTGTGTTGGTCAATGAACAAAGAACGCTTGATGCGACGTCCTCCGGATTCTTCCATACCGCGCCAGTTCTTGAAGCTGTTGGTAATCAAATCATAGGCGGGAATCACAGAGATCGTCTTGTCCCAGTTGCGAATTTTCACAGAGGTCAGCGTGATATCAATGACGGTACCGTCGGTATGATGGCGTTCAATTTCAATCCAGTCTCCTTTGCGCAAAAGGTCAGACAAATTAATCTGGACACCAGAAACCACCCCAAGAATGGAATCCCTAAAAATCAACATTAGGATAGTGGCTGCGGCACCCATGGCGGAGAGGATGAATACGGGGCTTTTGCCAATGACTTGTGAAACCACGATAACAGCGCATACACAGAATAGGATTAACTTGACCGCCTGAAAGGTTCCGTGGAAGGACTTGTTCTTGCGCCTGAGGCTCTTGTCGTTCAGGGATTCAACTACATCAAAGAAAGCACTGCCTGCGGCGAAGGCTATCAAGGCAAACCAAACCGTAGAAGCTCTGGAGCATACATCAAAAAGAAGTGTTTGCGGTTCTACAAAGCGAACGAAACCAGCGCTAAAGACTGTTGCAGGAACTAGTTGCAACGCCCTGGAAAAGAATTTCTTTTCAACTAAAAGATCGTCAAACTTGTTGGGTGTCTTTTCCGCAATTTTTCGTGCAATGGGATTCACCACGAACATGCAGAGCAAAATCACCACAAGATCTACTGCAAGGAAAATGATAAAATTCAAACTCATAGCCTAAAAATAAAAAATTTGCTAGATTAGTGGCTATGAAAAAATCAGTACCTATTACAGTGCTCACCGGTTACTTAGGAGCCGGAAAAACCACCCTCCTGAACTACGTTCTCAACAACCAGGAAGGTTACCATGTTGCCGTCATCGTTAACGATATCGGCGAAGTGAATATCGACCAGACCCTTATTGAAAAGGGCGGAAACATCACCAAGGAAGATTCCGGCAAGGTGGTGCCTCTTTCCAACGGTTGCATCTGCTGTTCCCTGAAGCAGGACATGCTGGAACAGATTGCAGAAATCCTCGAGATGGGCAAGTTCGACTACATCTTGATCGAAGCCAGCGGCATTTGCGAACCTGTCCCTATTGCTCAAACCATCTGCATGGCTGGTTCCCAGCTACAGAGCACCAAGGGCGAACCTCTCCCCTGCCACCTGGACAACATCGTTGCCGTGGTGGACGTTCTTCGCTTGGCCGATGAATTTGCCGGCGGCGAAAAGCTGCTCCAGAAGAACCTGGAAGAAACCGACATTGCAAATCTCCTGATCCAGCAGATTGAATTCTGCAACACCATCATCATGAACAAGGTGGATTGCCTGAAGCCCCATGACCTTGAACATGTGAAGGCCGTGGTTCGCGCCCTGCAGCCCACCGCCAAGATGATCGAGACCAACTTCGGCAAGGTGGACATGAAGGAAATCCTGGACACCAAGCAGTTTGATTTTGAAAAGGTAGCCGAATCTGCCGCCTGGGCCATTGAACTGAACAAGATTGATGACGAACACGATGACGATGATGACGACGAAGATGAACATGAACATCATCACCATCACGATGACGAAGACCACAGCGACTGCGATCATGAACACGGCGTTTGCCACCATCACCACGATGACGAACACAAACATCATCATGACCACGACCATGAAGACCACAGCCACTGCGACCATGAACATGGCGTTTGCCACTGCGGTCATCATCACGACAAGGATCACCCCCATGGTGACGAATACGGCATTTCTACCTTCGTATTCGAAGACCACCGTCCTCTGAACCGCAAGAAGTTCGAAGCCTTCCTGGATGATTATCCCACCAGCATTATCCGCACCAAGGGACTTCTCTGGTTCAGCGACGAACGCAGCGAAAGCTACCTCTTCGAACAGGCTGGCAAGCAGGCTACCGCCCAGAATTTCGGTCGCTGGTTTGCTGCCGAAAGCAAGGAAACCCAGGAATACATCTTGGCTCAGAATCCTGACCTGAAGAAGGTTTGGGACGACAAGTACGGCGACCGCATCGTGCGTCTGGTCTTTATCGGCCAGCACATGGAAAAGAAGAAAATCATCGCCGTGATGAAGGACTGCCTGGACGAATAGTTCTGTAGGATTGTCCCCTCGCGGGAACGTCTATTCAAATATCAAAAGTGCCGGATGAAAGTCCGGCTTTTTTTTTTAGATTCTTCACTACGTTCAAAATGACGTTAATGTTTCATCCAGAGTCTGCGCCACACAAGACGTAGACAGCGAAACCCATAATTTACCACATTCAGGTTGGATTTTTCATCGGCGTAAACTGTGGGAATGGGCAACTCCCCCAGCATAAGCCCGCGGGCATCTGCCATAGAGATGAGCTCCAAGTCAATATCAAAGCTGGGACTTAACTTTTCCAGATTCACCTGGCGTAAAAATTCTGTGCGGTAGAGGATAAACCCGCTGTGGCGATCCGTCAACTTCTGGCGGAAAACCAGATTCTCTAGCCCGGTGAGGACGGCACCCCCAATGCGTTTATGGAGGGGCATGTTCCCTGCCTTCGCTCCCCCGCGGGTGGCGTGTCTTGACCCTTGCAGCAAGGCAAGGGTCGCCGGAGTTCCCTGCCCGTCCATACCGCGGAAATTTTCAAGATGGTCAACGAACTTGTCCAGCAGATTCGCAGGATATTGCCCATCCCCATGAAGGCACGCGACGAATTTCAGTGTACTTGCGATTCCTTCTGCGAGGCCCTTTTTTACAACAGCTCCGTACCCGCTATTTTTTTCAAAACGGAAATAGGACAGCGGAAGCTCTGGATGTTCCGCCGCAAACTTTTCATAGGTACCGCGGGTATTGTCCCGGGAACCATCGTCAATAACAAGAACCTTGGAACGGCCCCACACGGAAGACGGAATAGAGGCAAGGACTTTGCCTAAAGTATTCTCTACGTTATAGGCGGGAACGAAGATGAAGGTATCAGCCATAATGGCCTACGAACCATTCAAGGGATTCCCGGAGCACTTCATCTAGCGGAGTCTTTGCACGGAACCCCAGTAATTTTTCGGCCTTGCTCACATCGGGCAAGCGGCGCAAGGAGTCCTCGTAGCCCTTGCCGTAATACGCTTCACCGTCAACAACCTTAGGTTCAGGGAGGTTCGTCAAATCCACGCCCCGGATGTCCGCATAAATGGAGCGCATCTTTTGAGCAAGTTCCGCAATAGACAGTTCGTTATCAGGGTTCCCTACGTTGAAAGCCTGCCCCACGCAATTTTCCGCAGAGGCAGCGAACAGGGCAAAGAGAAAATCTACGGCATCGTGGACCGAGGTAAAGCTACGACGGGCACCGCCTCCATTGACCAATGCCAAGGATTCCCCGCGTACAAGAGCCGTGGAGAAATTCGCAAGCACCCGCGGGATTCCTTCGCCATCAACGCCAGGCATAAAGTCCATGTAGGGTCCCACAAAGTTGAAGGGACGCACAACAGTCCAGCTTAATCCGGCAAGTCCCGCAATGTAGCGCTCCGTCAAAAGTTTCGCCGTGGCATAGCTCCAGCGGGAGGCATTCACCGGACCAAGGGTAATTTCAGTTCGGTCCTCTTCCAGCAAACCAGAATCTGCGGCCGTCTTCCCATAAATTTCTGAGGTCGAAAAGTGTATAAGCCAGGCTCCACTCTTCTGGCAAGCATCCGCAAGCCTAGCCGGATGGTCATAGTTACTGCGAATGACCTGAGCAGCCTCCGCCATATAGCGGCTGGGTGTACAAATCGCCGCCAAGTTTACTACCACAGGGTATTGAGCCACCTGCCGAACCACAACCGGGTTAGCCAAATCCGCACTCTGGAACTCAAAGCGGGAGTGCGTCAAAAATTCCTGGATGCGGTAGGATTCAAAGTCCACGCCAAAGACACGCCACTTTGTTCTTTCAAAAATAGCCTTCAGGAGATGGCAACCAATAAAACCACCGCAGCCAACAACGGCCACGGTGATAGAAGGATCGTCTAATCGAAGAACAGGTTTCAACGGACTAGTTCAGAATTATTCTGTAACAGTAAATTCTGCGGAATTCTTGCCCTTAGCGGTTTCGTAGTAAGGAATCACGCGAATCACGGCCTTGTCAGAGGGAGCGGCAAAGCCTTCCTTCAGTTCCAACTTCTGTTCATAGCAAGTCTTGCCATCGGGCTTTTCTTCGCCCATAGATTCCTTGGAGTAGGACTTGCCCTTTTCGTCTGCGTCGGTGCGGAATTCAAAGATAAAGCCGCCCTTGGCCAGGTCGGAACCGTAAACGACGGTGATGGTTTCACCCATCTTGAACTTGTCGCCACTTGCCGGCTTGACCACCACAACGCCGTTGGTCACTTCGCATTCGGAAGAACCGTTAGCAGAGGAGCTGTCATCGCCACAAGCTACAAACATGGAGGCGGCGGCAATTGTGGACAAGGCAACCAAGGAACGTATAAACTTCATAGGAATCTCCTTTTTTACGGGGTAATATACAAATTATCCGTCGAAGACATAGTCATAATTTTGAACTAAGAACCCCATGCAGACACCTCAGAAAAACACATTCCTAGCAGTTTGCTGCAGGACATTTCCAACTTTTAAAGACTCTTTTTTGGCGTCCGACTTAAATAATTGCACTTTTGTGCAGTTTTGTCATTTTTGTGACATTCTCTTTTTTCTACATTTTGGCGGTACGATTAAAAACCTAAATTGTCCAAAAATTTGATTTTAGAGAATTATGACTGAAGAAAGACCTGATACTACCCTTGGACTATCAAACGCAAACCATCTTGAAAAGCTTTACAACGGATGGTTTTTGGACTACGCAAGCTATGTGATTCTGGACCGTGCCGTTCCTTACTACGAGGATGGCCTTAAGCCAGTACAGCGCCGTATTTTGCACACCCTCTTTGAAAATCACGACGGACGTTACCAGAAGGCAGCCACCATCGTGGGCCGCACCATGGCGTACCACCCTCACGGCGACGCCTCCATTGGCGATGCTCTTGTGGGTCTTGGCCAGAAAGGACTTTTGATCGACACCCAGGGTAACTGGGGTAACCCCCTTACCGGCGACCGCGCTGCAGCACCTCGTTATATTGAAGGTCGACTGACTCCCTTTGCGGTCGATGTTGTTTTCAACGGTGAAACCACCGACTGGATTCCCAGCTATGACGGTCGTAGCGAAGAACCGGTCACCCTCCCCGTCAAGTTCCCCTTGCTTTTGGCTCAAGGCGTGGACGGCATTGCAGTGGGTCTTTCCACCTACATTCTCCCCCACAACTTTAGAGAACTTTGCCAGGCAAGTATTGACTACCTCCGCGGCAAGAAGGTCGTTCTCTACCCCGATTTCTTTACCGGCGGCATCATAGATGTTTCTGATTATAATGACGGCCAGCGTGGCGGTAAGGTAAAGGTTCGAGCCCGCATCGAAAAGGTGGACAACAAGACTTTGGCCATTAAGGAAATTCCTTACGGTTCCACCACCGTTAGCCTGATCGACAGCATTGTCAAGGCTAATGAAAAGGGCAAGATCAAGATCAAGCACGTAGATGACAACACCAGTAAGGATGTTGAAATTCTTATCCACCTGCAGCCGGGTACAGACCCCCAGGTGGCCATCAACGCCCTGTACGCATTCACGGACTGCGAAAAGAGCTTGTCTCCCTGCACTTGCGTCATTGTGGACAAGCACCCCAAGTTCATGGGTGTTTCAGAAATTCTCAAGATGAACACCGACCATACGGTCATGCTTCTAAAGTGGGAACTGGAAAACGAGCTGAAGCACCTAGAAGACAAGTGGCACATGACCAGCCTGGAAAAGATCTTTATCGAAAAGAAGGTCTACCAGGTCATTGAAAACGCCAAGAGCAAGGAAGAAATGGTCCAGCTCATTAACGACGGTCTTGCCCCCTACGTCAAGAAAATGCTGCGTCGCGAAGTCACTGAAGAAGAAATCCTGAAGTTGGCTGAAATTCCTATCCGCCGCATTAGCCGATTTGACCGTAAAAAGGCTGACGAGCTGTTGGCTGAACTGGACGAGAAGATTTCCCAGAATAAATACAATCAAGAACACATTACGGACTACACCATCGACCACTTCAAGAACATTCTGAAGAAGTACGGCGAAGGCAAGGAACGTAAGAGCGAGATTGCTGAATTCGGCAAGGTGGAAGCGGTTCACGTGGCCATTGCCAACCAGAAGCTCTATGTAAACCGCAAGGAAGGCTTCCTGGGCACCGGCATGAAGAAGGAAGAATACCTCTTCGACGTGTCCGAGTACGACGACCTTATCGTATTCAAGGCTGACGGAAGCTTTAAGGTGGTCAAGGTCAGCGACAAGGATTTCGTGGGCAAGGACATTATTCTCGTCGAAAAATTCAAGAAGGACGACGACCGTCACATTTATAACGTCATCCACCTGGACGGTAAAGACGGTGCCTACTACATCAAGCGATTTAACGTGGGTGGCGTTACCCGCGACAAGGATTACTTCATGGGCAAGGGCAAGCCGGGCAGCAAAATCCTGTATATGTCCAGCAACATGAATGGCGAAGCCGAAGTGGTAGAAGTCACCTTGAAGCCCCGTCCCCGCACCAAGCTGAACTTTGAAGTGGACTTCAGCACCATCGAAGTGAAGGGTCGCGGAGCCATGGGCAACATCGTGACAAAGTATCCCGTCAAGAGTATCAAGCGTCTGCGCAAGGGCGTAAGCACCTTGGGAGCCCGCGTACTGTACTTTGACGCCCCCAGCGGTGTAATCAGCACCCAGAAGAAGGGCGACCGCATTGGTGAATTTGGCGAGAAGGACAAAATCTTGATCGTCAAGGAAAATGGTTCTGCCCGCGTCCATGACATGGCCGATCCGATTATTGTGGGTACTGGCATCAAGTATATCCACAAGTACGACCCAACACAGATTTTCTCTATTCTGTACTTTGAAGGCGGAAATTTCAACTACATGGTCAAGCGATTCAACCTGGATGGCTGCCCCATGACTACGGAGTTCAACCTGATTTCCGACCACAAGGATTCCAAGATGATCGAGTTCTTTGCCTCTAACGATGCCAAGGAACTGATGGAATACCAGGTAGGTCGCGAAGTCATAAAGGAAGAACTGGACCTGACGGAAGTTGCAGAAATCAAGGGCTACAAGGCTCTTGGCAGCAAGTTTACCGCCAAGAAGGTAAAGCGTGTGAGCCGCATTTCTCCGGCGGATCCTTTTGATGACGGCTCCGAAGACAGCGCCGCTAGCGACGACGAACCCAGCCTGTTTTAAAATGACCGCAAGATTAATGACCGCGAGGCTCGTTCATCAGGTCATAAAACCTCCGGTCTGCCTCGCTGCTGCTCGGGTCAGGAGCGCCAGACCGCGAGATTACAAAGACCGCGAGGCTCGTCCGATAGAATATAAAACTCTGGATTTTTTCCAGAGTTTTTTTACAACATAACGTTTTCGGGCGATATTAAGTATAGATATGGCTAGAGGTTTTTATGTCCGCATTTGTGAATAATACTGTATATTTCATCGGATCCATTGACGCTATAGAATCTTTATGGACCGAATATCGCAAAGCTCAGCAAGAAGCTGTACAGGCCGCCATAGAACACAGCAAACAGAATGGCGAAGACTTTTTCCCGTTCATTGACGAAATCAACGAAAACAACACCATTTATCATGGCAGTGTAGGTGTCCTCGCATCAAAATTATCCATTGACAACAAAGGTATTCTTGCGGTTAATACCACTGGCGATGTTTATGGTGGCGGTTTTCGCAGAGAAGGCGACACCCACACATTTGAATGTAATCCCATCCTTGTTCGGCTGGATCCAAAACTTTGGAATTCCGGAAATATCCAAAGAGCCGATAAAACATTCTTCAGCGGTTCAGGTACCTACTACTCTGACAAACACGAAATTTTATTCAAGGGGTGTTCTTTCAGGCATTTTCTATCGCACTCGATTCTAGAAAAAATCCACATAAGCTGGCCTCATCTGCTTCTTGACGATCAGGGTATTGACTGCCTTGCGCGAGGCGATGAAAACTGGCACCTAGAGCCTGAGGAATACGACGCTTTTATCAAATTCGTAAAAACGATTCCGAACAGAAGTCAATTGAAATTGGGTGATTTGGAACAACTCCTAGATACAGAATTATACAGTAAAATCAGCAAACAGAGCCGCAAGGAATACGAAATCGTAGACGAAATCATCAAAAATAGACCCGAAGTTACAAGAACTCTGGAATACTACTATCTAAGTTCGTTCAATTGTAACGACGAATACTATCCGGAGGACGAGCCACTGCCACCCCCAAACTGCAGCATGGTTGTAACTGGCAATGCAGATGATTTAGCAAAATTTGAAGCAGCCGTTATTGGAGCACGAGGTTACCGACACCTCCCCTTCTCCCTAGACTCCGTCGTTCCTATCTATAGAAATAAGCCCGATTTTGCAAATTTCCAGAAAGAACATTGGGGATGTAAAAACGACATCACATACACCACGGTAAAAAGAACAGCCAATAGAATCCAATATGATTTTCTGCTGTACTTATACGAAGAAGATTCCTTCCCCAAACCTTTTGCGGAAATTCTTTCCAGTAAATTTCAGAATCTAATTTTCGACATTCAGGCGACAGCAGAAACCTCTCACTACGACAATAAGAAACATGACTTTTATTACGAACAGACTCTTCATAAAAGTCATGCTTTTAACGGTACCGCCACCTATGAAGACTGCACCACAATTTCCAGTAAGTCTATCTTCAAGTCCATTAACGGAAACTTGGATTCACCCCAAGGAGACTGGATTAGGAATCCGGAGTGCAAAAACAATGAATTCGACGACGATGATTTCCCCGACGAACCAACCAGAGATGTTTACAACAAGCTAGTCTAAAAGCCAATCACTGAAACTTGCATCGCTAGGCATTCGCCAGTCGGCGCGTGGCGACAGGGAGATGGTACCCACCTTAGGGCCATCGGGAATGCAGCTGCGTTTGAACTGCTGGGTAAAGAATCGACGGACAAACAGCTTCAGGCAACGTTCCAATTCCTCGTCAGGATAGGCGCCAGCAAAGGCATGCTTTGCCAGGAACAGAAGTTTGGCAGGTTCTGCGCCGTACTTTGCAAAATGGTACAGATAGAAATCGTGGATTTCGTAAGCGCCCAAAATGGATTCCGTCTTCTGGGCAATCTGGCCGTTAGCATCTGCAGGCAAGAGTTCCGGAGAAACAGGCGTATCCAGTATATCGCGAAGCACCGCGGAAAGAGCATCGGCAGTCACTTCGTCAGGAATAAAATCGCGGGCACGATCAGCGTACCAAGCAACCACATGACGGACCAAAGTCTTGGGAATATCGCAGTTCACTGCATACATGGACATGTGGTCGGCGTTATAAGTGCTCCAGCCCAAAGCAATTTCGGACAGGTCGCCAGTACCTACCACAATGCCGCCTTCCTTGTTGGCAACGTCCATCAGAATTTGGGTGCGTTCGCGGGCCTGAACGTTTTCGTAGGTCACGTTCAGCACAGCGGGATCATGCCCGATGTCTGCGAAGTGCTGCATACAGGCATCCTTGATGGAAACAGTACGCAGTTCCACGCCCAGCAGTTCCGCCATTGTTACAGCGTTGTTTTTTGTGCGGTTGGTGGTGCCAAAGCCGGGCATGGTCAACACCAAAATCTCATTAGCAGGACGGTTCAGAAGTTTGAATGTCTCTGCAATAACCAAAAGTGCAAGGGTCGAGTCAAGACCGCCACTCAAACCCACTACCGCACGCTTGGAATGAGAAGCCTCAAGACGTTTGGCAAGCCCTGCGCACTGGATGTTAAAAATTTCCTTGCAGTTGGAATCACGAGCGTCCACATTGCCGGGCACAAAGGGCGTAGAACAGATAAAGCGGTCTAGCTCTTTCACTTCCGGAAGAGGGCCAAATTCAGCAGCGGTCGCAAAGTAGGGCGTAGAGTCAAAATCCAGGAAGGAGCCTTCGCTTAAACGTTGCATATTCAAGCGCTGCACATCTACATCGGCGTAGACGATTTCGGAATCGCGTCCGTAATCCTTACGTTCTGCCAGCATGCTTCCGTTTTCTGCAATCATCAAGTGACCGCTAAAGACCATATCCGTAGTGGATTCCTGAACGCCTGCAGAAGAATAGACGTAAGCCGCCATACAGCGAGCGGATTGGTTCATGACCAAGTTACGGCGATAATCCCCCTTCCCCACCAATGCATCGCTGGCAGAAAGATTCAAGATGACGTTAGCTCCTGCCAGGGCAAGTTCACCGCTAGGCGGCATGGGGGTCCAAAGGTCTTCGCAAAGTTCCACGCCAAAGCAGATTTCAGAGCCGGCGCTTTCCGCGTCGAAACAATCCACGCCTTCCCCGCAGTCCCCAACCGCAGAACAACCTGCGACAGAGCTTACGCCACTGCGAATAAAATTCGTCACCGGCACTTCACCAAAACCCGGAAAATCCCATGTGATACGGTCTGCAGAATTCAACAAGTCTCGTCCGCTATTGAAATGACGCTTTTCGTAGAATTCACGCTGGTTGGGCAAGTGGATCTTAGGTGTAACTGCGATGAGACCCCCGCGTTGCACAAAAGCCGCACAATTATAAAGGCGACCAAACATGCGGAGCGGCAAGCCCACCGCCACAATCATATCGGAATCGGAAAATGCTTCCGCGATTTTCTGCAAACTAGCATAGGCATTTTTTAGCAGCAGTTCCTGATGAAACAAGTCACTGCAGGTATAGCCCGTAATGGAAAGTTCCGGGAAAACCGTTACGGCAGCGCCCTCTTGCTGGGCGATTTTACCACAGCGAATAATTTCAGCGGTGTTAAAGGCAGTATCCGCAACCTTCAGGTTGGGGCAGACAGAAGCAAATCGATAGAATCCGAACATATTCCAAATATACATAGAATCTAGCCGCAAATCTTTTTTATAATTCCCATGTATGAAAGATTTAATTGAGATTTGCCTCGACTGTTCCAGTAGCACCAGTTTCGCTGCCAACCAAAACAAAATTCCTTTTATCCGCAGCCTTGTCATCAAAAACAATTCAGACAAGAATATCAAGGATGTTACGGTCACTTTGGAAACAGTTCCCGCCTTCTGTCCAATGCCAGTCAATATCAGGATAGACGAGATTCCGGCAAACCAATCCATTAAGGTCTCTGACCGCGAAAGTAAACTGCCCTTAGACCCGACTTATCTTATGGGAATTACAGAACGGCTTGTGGGAAATCTTTCTGTCAAAGTTTCTACAGAAGGACAAGTACTTGCCACAACGACAAAGGAAGTGGGCATCTTGGCTTACAACCAGTTCCACGATAATGCGGAACTTATCGCAGCCTTTGTGACCCCCAATCATCCATCCATTTCCAGTGTCCTCCGGAAAGCTTCGGAAATTCTTTCTGAGCAGGGATTGTCCGGTTCAATATGTGGTTACCAGAAACAAGACGAAAATTTCGTTCTGGACCAGATGTGGGCCATATATCGCGCCTTGCAAAAGCTAAACATTTCCTATGCGACACTTCCCCCTAGTTTTGAGCCTTCGGGACAAAAGGTAAGACTGTGCGATGATATCTTCAAGTACAAAATAGGCAACTGCCTTGACATGAGTCTGCTTTATGCCTCCTGCCTTGAAGCCGCCGGCCTAAACCCTCTTGTGTTCTTTATTAAAGGGCACGCCTTTGCGGGTTGCTGGCTCATTGATGAAAAATTTTCGTCTACGATTCAAGACGATTTTTCTCAGGTCGCGAAACGTTTCCATGAGAACGTAGGCGAAATTGCAGTTGTCGAAGCCACCAGCATCGCCGCCATCTCTGCAGAAACCGCAGAAAGCAGCATAAGCTTTGACGAAGCCCGAAAGCTTGCAGAAAATCATTTCAACAAGCCTGAAGATTTCAATTTCTTCATTGATATCAAACGCACCCGCCTAAGTAACATCTTGCCAATTCCCCAGCGGAAATTCAATGCGGAAGGAAAGCTGGAAATACCCTTTGAACCTGACGAAGCCAACAACCTGGACAACAAACTTGCCCCAGAACATTTGGATATTATTTCGACCAAGGCTCCAGAAGGACCTGTCAAGCTAGACAAGATCAGGCTATGGCAAAACAAGCTTTTGAACATGAGCTTGCAAAATACCTTGCTGAACTTCAGACCCCGTGGATGTATCCAGCTAATTGTGCCCAACCTCGGTTATCTTGAAGACGGACTTGCCGAAGGTAAAGAATTCATCATTGACCAGTACCTTCCTGAACTGGGAAAGGCTGAAAGCGATGACCATATTTTTGTCCTTGACCGCACAAAGGCAACTGACAATTTGCTGGAATCCGAATTCAAGAGCAGGAGACTGCACACTTATCTTAACGAAATAGAAACGAAGAAAAGAATCCAGACGCTTTACCGAAATTCAAGAACCAGCATTGAAGAAAGCGGTTCAAACACTTTATTCCTCGCCCTTGGATTCTTGAAATGGTTTGAAACAGAAGAAAGTACAAAGCCGCGTTTTGCACCCCTCATCCTGCTGCCTCTTGAAATAGTCAGGAAATCTGCACTTCAGGGCTATGTCATCAGGAACCGTGGAGAAGAAACCCTCTTTAACGTCACACTTATCGAAAAGCTGCGTACTGAATTTGACATCAAGCTTAATGGACTTGACCCGCTACCTACCGATGACAGCGGAGTCGATATAAAGGGAATTTTCGCATTAGTCCGCCAAGCCATCAAGAACAAGAAGAATTGGGACATCGCCGAACTAGCTTTCATAGGGCAGTTCTCCTTCTCCCAATTCATTATGTGGAAAGATTTGGGAGACCGCTCCGAGGAACTAAAGAAAAATAAGGTTGTCCGCGGTCTCATCGAAGGAGGAATGCAAGACGAGCTTCCGCCCCTTGTAGATGCCAAATCCCTGGACGACACCATCGCACCTGCCGAGATGGCGATTCCCATGAGTGCAGACTCCTCCCAGCTTGCCGCAGTCTGTTCAGCAAGCAAGGGTTCCAGCTTCGTCCTTCATGGACCTCCGGGAACGGGCAAATCCCAGACCATCACAAACATTATCGCCAATGCACTTTTCCACGGAAAGCCCGTCCTGTTTATTGCAGAGAAAATGGCGGCCCTTTCGGTTGTCCAGAGCAGACTTGAAAAAATCGGCATCGGAGATTTCTGCCTTGAACTCCATTCGAACAAGGCCACAAAAAAGGATGTGATGGCACGACTGGACCGTGCACTCAAAAGGGGAAGCGAAGAACCCTCCGGTACTTTCCTTACAGAAGCAGACCGCATTCACAACTTGCGCAAGGAATTAAATGCGGTTGTAGAGGCCATCCACAAGGTTCAGCCCATAGGCAAATCAGTGTACGACCTTATTTGCACCTACGAGGCACACCCGGAATTGGAAGGCAAGCTGACGATTCCAAAGGATTTAATTGATTGTTTAAACAAGAACATTATTGACCAGTGGTATGAATGCTGCGACCAGCTAAAAGTAGCGCTTGAAAACTGCGGTTCCATAGAAAATCATCCTCTGGAAGAATGGACGGGAACGGAGTATTCCGAAAAGAACCGCAATTATCTGAATGAAAACATCACCCGCTATATTCAAGCCCTTCAGAAGCTAAAAGATGTTCTTGAAGCCGTAAACAAAGAGCTTCCGATTATCAAGCTAAACAACATTGATAAAATCAATAGTTTCTTGAAGTTGGACAAGAACAGAAATATCAACTATGACATTGCAGAAAAAATGATGTCAGGAAATATTTCTGAACTTGAATCAATTCTTTCCAAGGTTAGCCTGGCAGGCCTTCAAAGAAACCACATCTTTCAAAACCTTTCCCAGTTGTTCTATGAAGACTTTTTCGCAGAAGACTGCAACACGCTGCGGGGAGACTGGAACGAATCGCAAACCAAGTGGGGACCTTTCAAGTTCTTTGCCACAAAGACTCAGTTAAAGCGTTTCATTCGCTACGCCAAAAGACCTGCAGATATCAAAGCCTCTATTATACCCGAGGTTATTGAACAACTCAGCAATTTCAACAAGCTCTCCAAGGTGATCGAAGCGCAGTCCTCTTCAATGAAAAATCTGTTTGGCGAACTTTGGAAAGGCGAATCCAGCGATTGGACACAACTTCAGAACCTTTTCGACCAAACAAAAAATCAACTGGACATTTTGTACGAGCTGTTTGACGGTCTTACCATTCATGACATCATCTACAGCAAACAAAATCTTCAAGCCCTAGCCCAAAAGCCTTCCATATTCTATTCCGACATTCAGGAATGCTACAACGAAGCTGTTGATTATTGTCAAAAGATCAACCTGGTGGCAAAAACCCGTATGGACAAGGTTGACTTGAACAATATCCAGGAGCAAATTGACATTTGTACCCGATGGAAAAACAATCTTCACTTGTTTAGGGATTGGGCTTACCTTCAGGAAACAAAGCAAAAGGCACATGCTCAACATCTGGATTTCATTTTCGATGCCATCGAGAAGGGTTCCATCAGCGCTGATTGCATCCAGGAAAGTCTTGACACCAACATAGCCTACACCTTCCTGCTGGAATACATTGATAGCGAACCTGAGTTGAGACGTTTCAACGCAAAGACTTTGCAGGCAAAGATTGACCGTTACAAGAGTTGTTGCGGAAAATTTGAAGCACTTACAAGGCAAGAATTAATCTACAGGCTTTCTGCCCGAGTGCCTAAGACCAGCTATAGCGCCACAACCTCAGAAATCGGTATCCTCAAGAAAAATATTGCCAACGGTTGCAGAAACAATTCTCTAAGAAATCTTTTTGACAGCATACCCTCCCTGCTGAGAAAGCTTTCGCCCTGTATGCTGATGAGTCCTCTTTCTGTAGCACAATACATCAATCCCAACATGCCCAAGTTTGACTTGGTTGTATTTGATGAAGCTTCCCAGATGCCCACCTGTGAAGCTGTAGGCGCCATCGCCCGAGGAGAAAACCTGATTGTTGTCGGCGACCCCAAGCAGCTTCCTCCCACCAGTTTCTTTAAGAAGGAAACTGTAGACGAAGACAACATCGACAAAGCGGATTTAGAAAGTATTCTTGACGATTGCCGTGTGATTTCCATGCCAGAAACTCATCTACAATGGCATTACCGCTCCAAGGACGAAAGTCTTATTGCATTCAGCAATTACATGTACTACGACCAGAATCTCTATACCTTCCCCTCTCCTGCCAACAAGGAAGGTCAGGTCAAGTTCAACTACATCCAAAGCGTTTATGAACGCAGCGGTCGAAGGGTCAATCCCACCGAAGCCAAAGCAGTCGTACAAGAAATCGTCAAGAGGATTTCTGACAAGGAGACCCGCAAAAAGAGTATCGGCGTTGTCACTTTCAACTCCAACCAGCAAAACCTCATCGAAGACCTGTTGGATGATTACTTTAGGGAACATCCCGAGATTGAAGAATTCAGCAAGGAAGCATCGGACCCGCTGTTCATCAAGAATCTTGAAAACGTCCAAGGTGACGAACGTGACACCATCATTTTCTCCGTCGGATATGGTCCCGACAAGGATGGCCGTGTGGCGATGAACTTTGGCCCCCTCAACAACAACGGCGGAGAACGTCGCCTTAACGTGGCCGTATCTCGAGCTCGGGAAGAAATGATTGTCTTTAGTGCCCTACAGCCCGAAGACATCGACTTAAACAAAACTAACGCACTCGGAGTCAAGGGGCTCAAGAATTTTTTGGCCTACGCCAAGTACGGAAATCACGTTCTGGCAGAACTTGCGGTAGAAAACGTCTATTCTTCCTGCACAGACTCCTTCAAGAGCTCCGTAAAAAAAGAACTGGAAAAGATGGGATACCAAGTGGAGCTAGATATCGGAACTTCCAGAAACAAAGTAGACATCGCCGTCGTTCATCCCGAAAAGGAGAATCATTTTATCCTTGGAATTCTTTGCGATGGAGATTCTTACCGAGATACTCCCACGGCTCGGGACAGAAACATCTTGCAGCAAAAAATGTTTGCAGCACTTGGCTGGAACACCACCAGAATCTGGTCTGTAAACTGGTTCAGCGATAGAGATTTACGATCTGAAATTCTTAAAAAGATTGACGATCAAATCAAGGACCTATTGCAGGCAAAACCTGTTTCTGCCGTTGCCGAAGATGTTTCTGCAATTATTCCTGAAAATAGCTCTGAAGAAATATCTTCTAAAGAGCCCGTTATTGAGGAGGAAAAACAAGTCCCCTCCTTAGACAGGACTTTAACAGCGACAGTCGCCCTCCCCGCCCTTACCACATACAAGTCCATTCTGCTGGACGATTGTTCGGACAAGGATATCTACGATTCAAAGTTTGACCTTCTGTTGAATACTCAACTGATCAGGACCGTCAAAGCGGAATATCCCATATCCGTAGATGTTCTCATTGAAAGAATCGCTACTGCGTGGGGCGTAAAGAAAACCGCCAAGTTTGTGGAATTTATTCATAACAAAATCCACAAACTGCGTTTCCCCTCACAAAAGGAAGGCGACAACACCTTTCTCTGGGATACCATCGTTATGGACGAAGTTCCTTACCGTACTCATGAAAAAGATGGATACAAAAGAAACCTTGAAGACATCTCCGTAACAGAAATGGCTACCGCCATTCGCGCTGTCATCAAAGACCAGGGAAGCATCAGCAGGGACGAAGCCGAACGAATCCTTGCTAAGATGTTTGGTTACACCAAATGCACCGCACAAATGAAAGAGCCCATCTTGCGGGCTCTTCTGTACGCTTCTTCTAGAAAGATAATCTCCCTAGAAGAAGAAAAGGTTGTGGAAATTTAAAGCTACTTGCCAGACTTTAAGCCAAGCTTGTTCATGCGGTAGTTCATCATGCGGGGGGACACGCCTAATTCGCGACCCGCTGCCGAGATGTTTCCGTCATTACGCTTGATGGCTTCTGTAATCAGTTCGCGTTCGTAGTTATCCATCATAACGTCGAGGGGAGCATTGTGCATTTCCGCAGAAATGCCAGAACCTGTACTTAAGCTGGTTTGCAGCGAAGGCGGCAAATTAAAGCTATGGATGCAATCGTCTGTGGCAGTAAGAACGGCACGTTCCATACAGTTTTCCAGTTCACGGACGTTTCCCGGCCAGTGATAGCTCATCAGCAGGTTAATTGCAGTCGTAGAAAGGCGAACCACCTTCTTGCTATAGCGTAAGTTCATCTTATCGATGAAATGCTCCGCCAACAAGATAATGTCGCTTTGACGCTTTGCCAAATCAGGCATGGAAATCGGGAAAATGTTCAAGCGATAGAACAAGTCTTCGCGGAACAATTTCTTTTCCATCAGTTCTTCAAGATTGCGGCTGGTAGCAGCCAAAAAACGAACATCGGAATGAAGTTCTTCGTTACTGCCCACGCGGCTGAAAGTCTTTTCCTGCAGGAAGCGCAACAACTTCACCTGGGTTTGCATGGTGAGATCGCCAATTTCATCCAGGAACAAAGTACCGCCATTTGCAGCTTCTGCACGGCCGATACGGCGGTTCACCGCACCTGTGAAGGCCCCCTTCTCATGACCGAAAAGTTCGCTTTCCACAAGGTTCTCGGGAAGGGCAGCGCAGTTCAGCGTAATGAAAGGCTTGTCCTTACGAGAGGACAAGTTCACGATTGCTCGTGCAATCATTTCCTTACCGGTACCGCTTCCACCGCGAATCAAGACTGTAGCGTCGGAAGGCGCCACCTGACGCACTTGTTCATACACGACTTGCATTTCACGGCAGTTGCCCACCAAGTCCGTAGGATTGCCAGAAAGCATATCACGGAGTTTCTGGTTTTCCTCCAGCAGGGCGGCATGTTCAGAATGAACTTCCTGACATTCGTTGGCGGCATCACCTGTGATGTTTGCGATGATTTCCAGCAAGGCAACATCGTGATCCAGATCCGTAAAGTTATCTACGGGACGGTCCACGGAAAGAGTTCCGATGACCTGTTCGTCGTGAACAAGAGGCACGCAAATAAAGGCGACCTGAGAATCGTAATTACGAGAGCCCGTACGGTTCAAGAAGCGAGAATCCTTACGCAAGTCAGGAATCACATGACTACGACCGGTTTCGGCAACATGGCCCGTAATGCCTTCGCCCATGTGGTACTGGCCCAGTTGTTTTTCCGCTTCAGTCATGCCATGGGACGCCTCAATTTTCAAGGTGTCACCAAAGAGCAGCGTAAAGGTTCCACGGAGCATGCCTAGTTCAGAGTCCAAGATGGCAAGGACGTTCGTCAGCAATTTTTCAGCATCACGTTCGTGGATGATGGCAGCACTGATCTTCTGAATGACCGAAATTTCTGGGCCGATGGGCTGTTTCATAGATGTGTCAGGTCGCGCTTTCGCGCTTTGAGGTTCGAGGCCGTGCCTGCGGCACTTTGAGGTACCACAGGTTTTTGATCTAAGTTTTACACAAAATGTAAAACTTTTTCGTTAATCCATAAGGACTAACGCAATTTCCGTGCCAATTTTACAGTTTTTCCTTAATGCGCTGCAGGGCCACCTTGGTCTGTTCGTGGTCACCAAAGGCGGTCAGGCGGAAATAGCCTTCGCCGCAGGGGCCAAAGCCCGATCCCGGAGTACCCACCACTTCGCAGGTGGCCAGCAGACGGTCAAAGAAGTCGAAGGACTTTTCGCCTTCGGGCAGCTTCCACCAGATGTAGGGAGCATGTTCGCCACCAAAGACGGTGTAGCCAGCAGCGGTAAGTTCGGTGCGGATCATGGCGGCGGTGTCCATGTAGCCCTTGATTACGGACTTGGTCTGTTCCCAACCTACGGGAGTGTAGATGGATTCGGCAGCGCGCTGCACAACGTAGTTCACGCCGTTAAACTTAGTGCACTGGCGGCGATTCCACATAGCGCGAACCTTGCCCAATTCGTGAGGAACTATGGTGTAAGCGCAACGGACGCCGGTAAAGCCAGCGGTCTTACTGAAGCTGCGGAATTCGATAGCGCAAGTACGAGCGCCCGGAATCTCGTAAATGGAATGAGGCAGAGATTCGTCCTGAATGTAGCAGTTGTAGGCACCGTCAAAGAGAATCAAGGCGCCTGTTTCGTTGGCGTAGTCCACGAACTTCTGCAAAGTTTCGCGGGAGAGCACAGTACCCGTGGGATTATTGGGGCTGCACAGGTAAATCAGCTGCACCGGATTCTTGGGAAGTTCCGGCTGGAAATTGTTTTCGGCGGTAGAAGCCAAGTAAGTCACTTCGGAGAAGTGGCCATCTTCCTGCATAAAACCGGTACGGCCAGCCATCACGTTGGAATCCAGATAAACAGGATAAACCGGGTCGGGAATGGCAATCTTCACGTCGGCGGCAAAAAGTTCCTGGATGTTTGCCACATCGCACTTGGAACCGTCACTGACGAACACATCATCCGGATCCATCTCTACGCCGCGAGAGGTATATTCACCGCGAATGATAGCTTCACGCAAAAAGTCATAACCCTGTTCCGGACCGTAACCGCGGAAGGTGTTCTTGCAGGCCATTTCGTCCACAGCCTTGTGCATAGCTTCGATGGCGGCAGGGATAATGGGAGTGGTCACATCACCGATACCCAGGCGGATAATGTCGGCATTTTCGTGAGTGCCCTGGTATTCCTTGATTTTTTTGGCGATAGTAGAGAAAAGGTAGCTGCCAGGAAGGCGATCGTAGTAGGGATTTAAGATTTTTTCGTTCATAATTCAGTTTCCAGGTTCGAGGCGCGAGGCCCGATTTTTTTTATTAACAATTAACAGTTAACAATGAACAATATCAATAATGGCGCATAGCGCTCAATCGTATTGCGCCGTAGGCGCGACTATTACAATTGTTAATTGTTCATTTTTCATTGTTCATTACACAGTTCCTTATGGCGCATTGCGGCGAGCTAAACCTCGCCGCGGAAGCATTCCTTCGCGGGGCCGGTCATCAACACAGGGCCGCCTTCTTCGTGCTTAATATGAAGGGTTCCGCCATCTAGGACCACGTCGGCTTCAAGACCTACGCGGCCAGTGCGCTGGGCAGCCACCAGAGTGGCGCAACTGCCGGTACCGCAAGCCATGGTAACGCCACAACCCCGTTCCCACACACGCATACGGATTTTGCCGGGAGCAACCACCTGGGCAAATTCAATGTTACAGCGGTCCGGGAATTGCTTGTCGTGTTCCAGAATCACGCCCCAGTTTTCAAGTTCAATCTTTTCGATGTCATCCACAAAAATCACAGTGTGGGGATTGCCCATGGAAACCGTTTCGCCAGTAAAGTCAAAGGTGTTGGCAGAGAGCTTGATGGTTCCCAGAAAGTCGCGGGGAGCACCCATGTCCACGCAGACCAGGACATTTTCCAGGTCGGAAGCATCGCCCTGAATGGTAGGCTTGATCAAGCCGCTCTTGGTATGCAAAACAAAGGAAGTCCCGCAGCCAAGGCCACGAGACACAATAAACTTCGCCACACAGCGGGTAGCGTTACCGCACATGGCAGCCTCGGAACCGTCAGCGTTAAAGATGCGCATTTCGAAATCCACGCCATTGCCCTTGCCATCGCTAGCGGCACGAATATCCTTCTCGCCCACCACGTATTCTTCGGAACTCTTCAGCGGAGTCACCACCACCACGCCATCAGCGCCAATGCCAAAACGGCGGTCGCAAAGTTCAACGACACGCTGCTCCAGGGCAGCACCCGGCGTCATGTCAAAAGATTCACCCGGTTCAACCAGAACGAAGTCGTTCCCAAGGCCAGTCCATTTAGAGAATTTCAGAGACATAAATTGTAATCCTTATTTTCGCCCTAGTAAAGCAAAAAACATGCCACCTTTACATTTTCAGTAAAAGCGGCAAATTTCGTCAAAAACAAAGATTTAAATCAATCTTCAAAGTTTCAGTATTTGAAAAGACTTACATTTTATGTAAAAAGCAATGGTTCATATTACGTTTTGTGTAAAGCTTTCCAGTTTTTTTTCAAATGACTCATCCCTTCTCCAATCTTTTCTTTCTTTCTTCCCAGTCTGGCATAAATGCAGATAGTTGCTGGTAAAACTTTTTGGAATGGTTTGGTTGTAGCAAATGCGTAAATTCGTGCATCACGACGTATTCAATACTGGACCTAGGCGTAGCAACTAGTGCGGTATTGAAAGTCAGAGAATTACTTTTCTTTTGGCAACTTCCCCACCGAGAAATCATTGTACGGTACTGGATTTTTGGATATTCTACCCCATATTTTTTGAATTTAGGGTAAAACTGAGTACAGATTTCTTCTATAAGTTTTTTGAACTCTGCACGAAGCCAACGATTCAATAGATTGCATTTTTCAATGTAATTCTTTGCACAGTTCACATACAGTGTTATGAAGCTGCCATCGCATTCCACACGGCGCTTCTTGTCCTGGATTATTTTTAATCGAAGGTTATGCCCAAGGAATTCTACAGATTCACCATCTACAAATTGTTTTGTAGAATTCTTCTTCTCTGCGGATTTTTCAAAGCCAGCAAGAGCTTTAAAAATGTAATTTGCACGACCAGCAACCAACGAATCAATTGACTTTACAGGAGTACTTTTGGCGGCCGATACATAGACTGTCAAATCGGATCTGACACGCAAATTGATGTTCTTGACATCTTTGCGTTCTAACGTGTAATTTAGCGTTCTGCCGTCTATTTCCAGAGTTCTGATCACTTGAAACGCCTCAAAGCAACATTGATTACACTTTCGGTTACCTTGTCAATGACATCAAAGTCAACCTTGAAGCCCTTCTCATTTTCCAAATCAAAGAACAGATCGTCAATTTCCTGCCTAATACGGTTATGAATATCCGTATTGGTCTGCCAATCAACGCTTACATTATTTTGGACAATCGATGTGATTTCAACAGTCAAATCCTCTATCACAAAATAATTGGCATCCAGGTCAACAACCTTACCCAACTCAGAAACGACAACACCATAGAAAGCCTCAGCATGGGCGTTCCCCTTGACTTTGTCAGGATATTGCGTACGAGCAGTTCCTTCCTGATAATCCTTTAGGATATCCTTCATTTCCTTAAGGTATTGGGCAGCATCAAGGAGTTTCTGTTTAAAGGCTTCCAATGTATCCTTGATACGCTTTGAGAAACTGTCATACCATTCCGGATGTTCATCATGATTCAATTTGATGCTCTTTGCCAAGTGAGAAGCAATGGCATCTGCCTTGGATCTTGGAGATTCCAGCTTCTCGATAGCCTGTTCAAACGCAGGTTTATCAAGAATATCTACGGGTTCATAAATCTGTTGAACCTCCCCCACAAACATATAGGTATCCAAAAGATTTTGCATTTGCTTTTCATAGACAGTATTGTCCAAAGCATCAGCATAGCGAATCTTGATACTACGGCGCACCTTGGAGAAGAAGATGAATTCACTATGGTACTTATTTATTTCTTCGCGATCAAAGGCGACAAAAGCCTTTTCTGAATTCATTACCATGGTGAGCATTCTTCCGAAGATACAAAGAGCTTCGTAGAACTTACCACGAGTTTCTTCGTCGGCGAGGAATACTTCAATTTCTTCTTCATCCCTTTTATTCTTGAGGGATATAAATATATCGCAAAGCTGGGAATAAGACTGACGAAGGCGAGCAACATACGCCATTACATCAATAACTGCGCCCTTGATATCTTCCTTATCAAAGTTTTCAAGACCTGCGCCGCTATACATTTCCATAGCATCGTCAAGATGGCCTATCAATCCGCGGTAATCAACAATCAAGCCGAAGTCCTTTCCATCGTAAAGGCGATTGGTTCTTGCTATGGCCTGAAGCAAACCATGTTCCTTCAATTCCTTATCAATATAAAGGACTTGCGTACGCGGGGCATCAAAGCCTGTCAGCAACTTACTACAGACAATAAGAATATCGATTTCACCGTCAATGAACTTATTCTTTAGAGAATCTTCATAATCATCGGCATTATCGTATTGCTCCATTTTCTTTTTCCAGAAATTCTGGACAAGGCTATCTCCACTTTCATCAATATCCTCGTGGCCTTCGCGCATATCTGGAGCCGAAATCACGACTTCGGTAGTGATATCGCAAAAATCATCAAAGACACGCTTGTAGCGAATAGCATCGCGCTTAAAATTACAAGCAAGCATCGCCTTGAAGCCGGAAACCTTAAAGTTGTCCATAAAATGCTGATACACATCAATGGCTACTCGTTTAATTCGAGTATCACTTGAAGTAAGCTTCTGAATGCTACTCCATTTAGCCTTCAAATCAGCAATCTGAGCCTTGCTCAGCTTCTTGGTGACCATGTCAAACCACAGGTCAATATTCTTTTCATCAACATCCTGTTCTACAAACCTGCCTTCATAAATCAAAGGAACAATGGCACCATCATCGACACCATCCTTAATCGTGTACTTATGGATGAGTTTTCCGAACTTGAGCTTTGTCTTTTCGTTCTTTAAAAGAGGCGTTCCTGTAAAACCGATGTAGCAACCTCTTGGGAATACTATTCGCATTTTGGCAGCCAAGGAACCATAATTGGAACGATGGCTTTCATCAACCAACACAAAAATATCCCTAGAATTATTCTTTATTCCCTGATTTTCTACAGTATTGAACTTGTTGATAATGGAAGTGACAATATCAACTTTGCCTTCGTTGATTAAATCGCACAAGTTCTTGCCACTGGTCGCACGAGCAGGAGAAAGACGTGTATGGGAAAATGTCTTTGTGATTTGCTTATCCAGTTCCTTACGGTCCGTAACAACAACGACCTTTGGGTTCAAGGAACTCATTTCTTCGAGAATGTATTTGGCAACCATGACCATGGTAAGGGACTTTCCACTCCCCTGTGTATGCCAAATGAAACCGCTTTGGCGGTTTCCCTGTTCATCGTTGGTATTTACGGTCTTGATAATTTCTTCAACAGCAAAATATTGCTGGTAACGGCAAATCTTTTTGATATTTCCATCGTAAAGCACAAAATACTTTACGAACTTGCGAAGTCTCTCATGTTCAAACAGCGATACTAGAACACGATCCTGTTCCGTGGGCATTCGGCCGACTACATTCTGGTCAATCAGTTTATTCTGCCATTCCGTATTCTGCTCACGCCAAACATTCCAGTATTTTTTTCCGGTTCCTGCCGTTGCATATTTAACCTTATTCTTATTGGTGGCAACAACAATCTGGGCGAACTTGAACAATTGCGGGATGTAATCTTTACCCTCGTTGCGTATGGTTTGTTCTACAGCCTGGTCTTCGCTGATGGTTGGGGCCTTACATTCAATGACAGCAAAAGGGATTCCATTTACAAATAGGACTATATCCGGGCGGGCGTTATTTCGTTTATCCCAGCTTTCGCACTGAAATTCCTCAGTTACGTGGAACACATTGTTTTCAAAGTTTTCCCAGTCGATATACTTGAGATTGAAACTTTTGGTAGTGCCATCCGTAAGAGTTTCTGGATAACTTTTACCGAGCATCAAGGCATCATAAATGCGTTCGCTAGTCTTAACGAGTCCTTCGGTAAGAGGAACATCAAGGTCGTTGATGGCTTTTTCCACATTTTCGGGAGAGAATCGATAATTTACGCCACCATATTCAAAGGTATTCATCTTCTGAAGTTGCTTACGAAGCACATCCTTCAAAAGAACATTGTAGAGAGTTCCGCGCTTCTGTTCGCATTCTTCACGAGAGATAAAAGTATAGCCAAGCTTTGTCAGCAATTCTATGGCAGGATACTTGCTGATGTTATCTTCCAACATGATATCTGACTGATTTTTAAAACTCATATGGCACCTCAGATTTGAGGTCGCAAATTGCGACCTCCAACGTTACGCACTCACTCGCACGAGGCCTGTAAGCAGTAACTGCATCAGGGATTTTTTCTTCAACTTTTCCTGTTCAAGATCCTTCTGCAAAAGGGAAATTTCTTCATCAGCAGCAGAGAGAACCTTTGCAATAGCCCTCATTTCCTCTATTGAGGGTAACGGTAATTCAAAACTTAAAAATTGAGATAAATGAACCCTTTTTTTCTCTATAAGAGATCCTGTTGAAACTTTATCGTAATAATTTAGCATAGCATCTGATTTTAAGAAATGTTCCATAAAAATCAAAATAGAAGGATCTTTGCATGTAAATGTATCATAGTAACCGGAAACCGCAACAGGAAACTCTTTTTTATGCAAACCTATTGCTCCGAAACGAATATTCATCGGGTTGTAAGCAAAATACTTCGGCTTAAGAATTTTATAGACATTTTCTTTTTTTACAAGATGTTGCCTTTCATAGCGCTCTGTCTTTGGAGTCACACCATTCTCTATCGTCAAACTGTATAAAGGATACTCTATCAAATTTTCCGTATGCTCTTTACACACATCAAAAAGTGTTTCAAATAAAAATAGTTTCCAATCACTTGGAACAGAGCCTATGGCACTAGAAACAAATGATTCCGTTTTTCCAACCAATCTTTTTTGACCAGAAAATAATTGATCCATCAAATAATTTTTTCGAGTCTGTTTTTCAGCAATAAGTTTTTCTTTCAGTTCAATCACCCGATCCTGCGCAGCCAAAATCTCCGCAATCTTTTCCTGTTCCCACTTTGGTGGACAAAGTAAGTTTGAGTTGAAGAAATCATCAACGGCAATATTTAGCAAACCATGATTACGAGCACCTTCTTGTGCAAAAGCCTGAATTTCTTTATTCATTAAGCCAGCTTCGAAATAATGCACATAAAAATCAGGACATTCATTTGCTGCATTGGCTGAAAAACAAATATAAAGCGGAGAAACAACACCTTTTTCGTACAAATCAAGACGCTTCAACGCACCAAAAGGATAGCCGCTAGAATAACTCTTATTATACGCAAACTCCCCTTTTTCAAGCAAGAAATAATTTGACTTGTCATCACTCGCAACAGTCTTATTAAAGAATTCTTCTTGGTTTATTAAGCCGTATTGAGCAGAAATTGTCAAAACATTTGTATTGCCTTCTTTATTTTTCCGCATCAATCGTGAAAACATGTCATGAAAGCGAACTTCATGCCATTCTTTCGGAACAATTCCAATCTTTGTTCTTTTATACCCAGCAGGAACCTTCCCCGCCTGCACCAACTTAATTCGTTTCTCAATCTCAGGAGTCATTATCACAATCCTTATCATTTCCTGTAGAAGGTAATAACAATTTCTTTTTATTTTGTTCAACTCTTACATATTCAAGTTCAATAACATCCTTAATTCGATCAACAGGATGAACGACCGTCAATCCACTATTTTCCTGTTGAACCATCATCGGTTTTCCGGTTTGTTGACTTATAAGGACGTTTTCATACGGAATATACGCACTTAAAATACCTATTAAAAAAGCTGAATTATTGGATTCTGTACCCTCAATAGATATAATTTCGGGGCGACTAATAATCGGGCCACCTGAATTCCCGGGAAAAACTTGTGCATCAACAAGATATTGCTGAGCACGTCCATTCATCAAGAATGCATCTGCAATTCTTGATATACAACCAAGTCTGCAAACAGGTGCTTTTGTAATATCTTTTACTAAATTCATAGGAAAACCCAATGAATAAATTAAACTTCCTTCAGAAACTCCTGTATGCTCCATCTGAGATAATGTTAAAGTATGTTTGTCTATATCAAAAAATGATAATTCAAGATTGTTCTGTTGAATGACAGATGGAAGTATTTGAATAGCGACCACATCAGAATCTGGTAGAGGATGTTCTGAATAAAGCTTTTGTCCATTATCAAGTAATGACATTGGCAAATCTTTGACTCCAATACCACCAGCGTTATTAAAGCGGACAAAAAGCATCGGTTGCATATCTACAACATGCTTATTAGTAACAATGTAAACAGTAGACTTATCAGGTTCATTTTCTTCAGTTCTTCCAACAATGAACCCTGTTCCTACCCAATGTTTATCACCGTTATATTTTTTTACACCAAGAGCTACAACTGATTTTAAAAAAAATGGAGGTATAATTGCCATAATAAATATCCTTACTTCCCAATCCTTTTACTTTCTTTTTCAATTTGCTTAATGCTCTTTTCAGGAGTCGGCAAATCTTCGGGCATAGTGCCACCAAGTTCTTCTATGGTCTGACGAACCTTCTTGCCAACTTCAAAGTGAGTCTTGTTTGCGGCTGCCTTTCCCTGAATATTTTCACGACGGAGTTTTTCGTCCGTCTGAGTTGCTCGGAAAAGGTTTGCGGCAAGTTCAGTACTTCCCATGTGATCAAGGATGTTCTGACTCTTTTTCAACCCCTTGCGTTCATGAATTTGCTTGGCACCAAGTCCCCCATAAAGTCCCTGGTATCCCTTGTTCTGGAAAATCGCAAAATCCTGAGTCGTTTCTACACCAGCATTTTTAGCGGCTTCAGCCAAGGACTTATTATGAACCGAAAGTTCTCCACGAATAGCCAAGCGTTTCTGGTCTTCGGAAAGTTCATCAAAGTCCTGTTCGGAGAGTTCCTGCTGACGGGTTTTCACAGCAAAATAGGTCTGGCCTAAGGCAATCACTTCTTTGCGTGGGTCGCCGTTCATCACAATAAGGTAGCAGGCGTAGCGAGAAAGTTTAAAACTATCCATTTGCCTTGCGGCACCGCTACCAATCTTGACCATCTCGCTCACGTGGGCGAAATGGTCATCGACATTGACTCCCGATTTTTTACAGGATTCAATAGCCTTGTCAATAACAGGTGTAAACTTACCATATTCAGTATATTCTAAAGCCTTTTGCAGCTCTCTTGCATACCAGAATTCTACACCATTTTCATCAACGTGTTTGATTCCTTCGAAAGTCTGCTCATTATATTTTGCGATTTCACCCATATTCTCTCCTATACGCCATCCTTTTCTAAAGCAATTCGCTGAGAAGGATGCTGTGCATAGAATATTTCTTTTTGTTTTTCAATTTCTTGTTTGAGCTGTTCCTTTGTAGGCATATAGGCTAAATACTTTGCCATAAAGATTTTATCATTATCATGTAAAATTGAATATCTAGCAATGTCTTCACTAGTTTCGGAACACAAGAGCAACCCTATTGTAGGATTATCCCCTTCTCCACACTTAAGTTCATCGTACATTCTCATGTACATATCCATTTGACCGACATCTTGATGGGACACGGTCCCCATCTTTAAGTCTATCAAGAAATAACACTTCAAAACAATATTGTAGAATACTAGGTCAATAAAATAGTCCTGCGTATCTGTCACAATATGCTGCTGACGAGCTACAAAGGCAAATCCTTTTCCCAGTTCCATGAGAAAATCTCTAATATGCGAAAGAATTGCGGACTCTAATTCCGTTTCAATGTATGAGTCCTCGTTTTTAAAGCCCAAAAATTCCGCGATAACAGGACTCTTTACAAGATCCATTCCAGAATGAACACCGATTTCCTTCTTTTGAAGATTATCAACGATTTCATCTTTATTTGGGGAATGAACCAATCTGTAGAAACTTTGTGTTGCTATGTTCCGGTCCAACACCCTAGTGGACCACCCTTCGTCAAAAGACGATTTCATATACCATAGGCGGGCAGTTTCGTCCTCAACCCTAAGCAAGCATCTAAAATGAGTCCAATTCAGATTTGGAACGCATGCGTTCCAAATTTCTTTTTTAGGAAAATATTGGTAAAATTTTCGAAAATTCCTTAAATTTTTGGCAGAAAAACCTGTTCCAAATTCCTCAACCAACCTTGTTGCCAGTTGGTCGATAACGTTTTCACCGTATTTTGCCCGTAATTTCCCCTGCTGTTCATGCTCTATAATTCTTTGCCCTATACCCCAATAGGTTTCGAGCATCGAGGAGGCCACAGAAGCATACGCAGAGATTCTTTGCTTTTTTACAAAGTCCCGAACATCCTTAACAAACAAATCAACAACATTCATTTACAGCCCAAGTTCCTCCATGTATTCAGCCATCTGCTTCTGAACCTTTGAAAGCTCCTTCTCGATATACTTAATATTATCCTGAACCTTGTTAATATCGATGATTTCCTCTTCTTCGAAGGTATCAACATAGCGAGGAATATTCAGATTGTAAGCGTTACCCTTGATTTCTTCGAGAGTCGCCACATGGCTGTACTTGTCTTCCCCTTCGTAATCGGGTTCGTTTCGATAGGTGTTGTAGGTTTCAACGATGCGGGCCACATCCTGTTCACGCAAGACATTCTGATTCTTGCCCTTTTCAAAGTTACCATCGCCGCTAGCGTCAATAAAGAGAACCTTGTCGTTTTCCCCACGATTCTTACGGAAAATCAAGATGCACGCAGGGATTCCTGCCCCATAGAACAGATTTGCCGGGAGACCGATAACCGCATCCAGGAAATTAAACTTTTCGATGATGGTCTGGCGAATCTTGCCTTCACTTGCACCACGGAACAACACTCCATGAGGCAACACAATGCCCATACGACCTGTTGCATCGTCTAAGCTATGCAGGAAGTGCATCACAAAGGCATAGTCACCCTTAGATGTAGGAGGAATGCCCCAGTCAAATCGACGGTAAGGATCCAGCTCCGGAGTCATCTTTGCCTTCTTATCGTTTTCTCCGATATCACCCAAGAAACCGCTATCCCACTTGTCCAAAGAGAACGGCGGATTGGCAACAATGCATTGGAACTTCATCAAAGCGTCATTTTCAATGTTACCTGGGTTGGAAATAGTATCGCCCTGCCAAATCACAGCATCATCAACACTATGCAAGAACATGTTCATGCGGCAAAGGGCCCATGTCTGCATATTCTGTTCCTGGCCATAAATGCGGACCTTGCCACTTTCGACCTGGTGGAAGGCCTTAAGCAAAAGGCCGCCACTACCGCAAGTACCGTCATAAATACGATCATTTTCCTTGGGCTGTACCAAACGGGCGACCAGTTCAGAAACCTTATTCGGCGTATAGAACTCGCCACCCTTCTTGCCTGCATCGGAAGCGAAGTTTGCAATCATATATTCATAAGCGTCGCCGATAATATCAGCACTATCCAACTGAGACGGACGCAGGTCCAAGTCCTTGAAATCTTCAAGGAGATTCTTAAGGATAGCGTTCTTTTCCTTGGGCTCGCCAAAATCTACCGTGGAATTAAAGTCGATTGCACGGAACACATTGTGAAGCTTTGCGCTGTTGTTATTTTCAATGGCTGCCAAGGCAATATTGATTTTCTGGCCGATCTCGGAATCGTTACGGCTATTATAGAGGTACGAGAACGTGGAATTCTCGTCCATTACGAAACGTTCACGGCTCATGGCGCGTTCAACACGGGTCTTGTCGCCCTTGTACTGCTTTTCGTATTTTTCTCGAGTTTCTGCATAGACGTCGCTCAGGTATTTCACGAACAGCATCGACAAGATATAGTCCTTGTAACGGGAACTGTCGATTTTACCGCGGAAGCTGTCACAGGCTTCCCAAAGAACCTTTTCGATATTTTGCTTAGTAGTCATCTTTTATCCTCTTTTATTAAACTTGTTGTAGGCTGCAGCGATTGTGAGTTGGCGTAATTGGAGCTTATTTTCCGCAAGGTGTTTCAGTAAAAATTGTTCCAACTTTGCCTGGCGAACCATATTGCCGATAATCTTCTGTTTATCCAAGGGAACTTTAGGAAGCTGAATCGAACCGAAAAATCCAGAATTTATGGTTCCTAAGAAAGAAGATCCATTTGCATTCTGAAGAATCTGCTGCTTCGTGGATTTTTCTTGCAGAAAATGATAAACGAAGGCTGCATCAGCCTCCTCAGGAATAACACGTATAATCGCAAAATGAGAGGGAACCAGAAGATTTGTATACTCCCCAGTAATCAAAATCGAAGTGTAAGGAGCACTCAGACGAATGAGAATATCATCTTCATGAGTCAAAAAAACATCACTCAGGGGCTCTTTAGTGCAAAGATATTCAACTTTTGAAGGGTCTATTACACCAGAGTCCGAAACGCTCTTTAAGTTCAACGCAAAATACTCAGGAGCTTCGCCTTCAAGATCGTCCATTTCTTCAACTTCGTCAGAATTCGCCCTTTTTCGAGCTAAAACGACACCAGTCCTTATTATCGCAACATCTTTCAAAAACATTTTGTCTTGTTCCGTTTGTGATTTTCGCAAGTAAATATAACTTTTTCCCGTAACAAAAACAACATTTATTAAAAAAAATGTTTTGTAGGTTTGGTGACAAAAAAAACTGTACCTATCAACACTTCAGATTGCAAACAGTTTCTCTGACTGTCATAACCATAAAAAATTTATCTATACTTTTCCCTATGAAGTACGCAGTGATTACAGGCGCCAGCTCGGGCATCGGCGCAGAACTTTCCAAAAAGTTATCCGCCCGCGGTTATGGCATCATTCTTGTCGCCCGCAGAGAAGACCGGTTAAAGGATTTAGCCAAACAGTTGAATCCGCCCTCCAAGATTTTTGTGGCAGATCTTTCCCAACAAAGCGAATGTCAACGTCTTGAAGATTTTCTCAAGGATTTCGAGATAAGCGTCTTCATCAATAATGCAGGTTTCGGCGACTGCGGTGACTTTGCAAATACGGATATTGACAAAGAACAAAAAATGATCGACGTCAATGTTTCAGCTCTACACCGACTCTCAAAGACTGCCATCAAGCTCTTGAGTCCCAAGGGCGGTCACCTGCTGAACGTGGGGTCCAGCGCAGGCCTTCTACCCGCAGGTCCCTACATGGCCACCTACTACGCCACCAAGGCTTTCGTGGTCAGTTTCACCCAGGCCCTTGCAATCGAACTGCAAGAAACCAAATCCAAAGTCCACGCCAGCGTCCTTTGTCCGAGCCCTGTCAACACAGAATTCAACGACGTTGCAAACGTTCATTTTTCGCTGCCAGGGATTTCCCCAAAATACTGCGCAAACTATGCCATCAGAAAAATGTTTAAGAACCAGGTCATCATCGTACCTGGCATCTTAATGAAACTGTCCACAATTGCAAGCAAGTTCCTCCCCCGCGCCCTGGTCGCAAAAATCGCCGGGCGACAGCAGAAGAAAAAGCTAGGTAGAAGCTAGCCGTAAAAACTACTTGACCGTGTAAGCTCGCACCAATTCGCCACGCTTAATCAAGTAAGTTCCTGCGTTCTTATAAGTATTGCGAAGAGCGTCATTTACGCTCATACCGTTCAAGGACAAGACTCCAAGATACCGTCCCTGCATGTCAAACACCTGGGCGTTACCGGCAATTTTATTCATCACAACGGCGTGAGCAAGAGCGTCTGCCCCAGGGTTCACAGGAACTGTTACAGACGTATAGACCTTAGCGTAGGAAAAGTCAATGGAACCGGATGCGTCTCCATTTTCCGGATACTGACCGGCCTCGCCCAGAACCTTGGCTTCGTACATGGAACTCCCCAGCGGAAGTCCCAGACTTTCCCAGGCTTCAAAGTGAGCGGTAATGTCAATAGTCCCGCAGTTACGCTTGGTACGACGCACGCTAAAATACTGGGTGAACGGGGTGTTGTCCCCTTCAATGGAACCTCGCTGGACCTTGTCTACATAGACATCGTAGGTACCGCCGTCCACGTCAAAGGAACCGATTTTTCCACAACCTTCGCAGCCGGAATTTCCAATCCAGGTAGGACGAGAAGGCTTCCAGGTATCCACCACATACCATTCAATCAGCGGGTCCTGAGACCAACCGTAAACGCCGATATAGGAGTAGGTCACGTTCTGATAGGTAGAAAGTTTCGGGTCCGTCAGCTTAAAATCCGCATAGAGATGACCCAAGTCCTTGTAGGACAGGCCGCTGTTCTGCCCATAGAAAAGGCCTTCGCGACACAGGTAGTCATTCACATTGCTAAACTCGCAGGAGAACGATCCATCTGTATAATAAGTGGCGGAGTTTTGCCCAGCGTCAGCCCACATTTCATAGTGATAATCTCCAATCGCCTTAATCTGATTGGAAGTTGCCACCGCGGATTCACCGGTGTGAGACGTTTCTGTATTGCAGAAATCCTGAGCGAAGGCACCTACGGCAAAAAAGGCCGCACCACATAAAATTTTCGTGAGAGAAAGAGTCATAAACACACCATCCTAATTGTAGTTCCAAATTTAAAACCGAAACAATGACATGCGGGCGGGCAAATCAAGAACAATTTAAGAAAGTGTTACAGCTGTTTTTCTAAAAAAAAGATTAACAAAAAAAGAAATCCAGCCTCCGAAGAGACTGGATTTTTTTGGGGGTTAGGAGGATCTTCCTGCTGTCATTACGACAGTTCTTTTTTACAGGAACTAATATAACATTTTTTTTCGCTTAGTGGGTAAAAAAAACGCTCAGTATCAAAAAAATATGTTTTAAAATATCTTTTATAACAAAAATAAAAGTTTGTACGTCATAAACAAGTGAACAAAGAAGGCCGCCAGCAGTTACCCGCCAGCGGCCCGTGTTGTTACACAAGGAACTTTTTTATCGGAAAACGTTTATTAGCGTAAAGCGGAAAGGTTAAAGCGTAAAGGAATATCTTTATCCTTTATCCTTTAACCTTTAACCTTTAACCTATATCCTATATCCTAAAGCCTCACAACTTCGCTGTCTTGGCCTTTGCGTCGGCCATGGCGCGGACCACCAAGGAGGCGCCGTTAGCGCAGTCACCTACAGCGTAGATGTTGCGGGACGGATCCTGGATAATGGCAGTGCGCGGGGTCAACTGCAAGCCGAGATCGTTTACGATGCCTTCTGCAGGAACACCGGTAAAGCCCATAGCAAGAACCACCAAGTCGGCCTCGATAATTTCAGTGGAGTTGGGAACTTCCACCGGCTTCAGGGGCTTACCCAGCGGGCTCATTTCCCATTCAACCTTTACGGCTTCGACGCCAGCCACCTTGCCGTCCTTCACAATGAACTGCTTGGAGGACACATTCCAGCGACGTTCGCCACCTTCGTGATGGGCATAGCTGGTACGCAGCATGTAGGGCCAATCCGGCCACGGAGTAGACGGGGAACGTTCTTCAGGAGGCTTCGGCATGAATTCCACCTGGAGCACGCTCTTGCAACCTTCGCGAAGGGATTTGCCAACGCAGTCGTTACCCGTATCGCCACCGCCAATGATCAGCACCTTCTTGCCCTTGGCGTTGTACTTTTCGCCTTCGCCGTGCAAGAAATCCAGAGCCAGGTAAATGCCTTCAGCTTCGCGGCCAGGAATGTTCAAGTCGCGAGCATTGGGAGTACCGATGGCTAGGAACAGGTAGTCATAATTCTTGCGGATGTAATCAGCGGAAATGTCCTTGCCGATTTCGCAGTTGCAGACAAACTTGACGCCAGCCTTTTCCATCAGGTCGACGCGGCGGTCGATAATTTCCTTTTCAAGCTTCCAGTTGGGAATGCCGTAGCGCAGAAGGCCGCCCACCTTAGGCTTCTTTTCGTAAACGGTAACGGCGTAGCCCTTGCGACGCAGGGATTCTGCAGCAAAGAGGCCAGCAGGACCAGAGCCGATGACAGCGGCAGACTTGCCGTTGGGAGCGACCACAGGCAGTTCTACCCAGCCTTCCTTGAAGGCGGTTTCGATCATGTACTTTTCGACCTGACGAACCATGACGGCTTCGTCATTTACGTTGCGGGTACAGCCTGCCTCGCAAAGAGCGGGGCAAACGCGGCCCGTAAATTCTGGGAAGAAAGCCGTCTTGCTGATGATATCATAACCCTTGCGGATATCGCCAGCGGCAACCGCTTCGTTAAATTCCGGAATCAAATTGAACAGGGGGCAACCTGCACCGTGGCAAAAAGGAATGCCGCAGTTGGAACAGCGACCGGCCTGAGCCTTGATTTCTTCTTCAGTGAAGAGGCGTTCAACTTCTTTCAAGTCCTTAACGCGTTCTTCTACGGGGCGGTACACGTCCTGAATTCTTTGTACTAATGCCATAGGAAAATTTCCTTATTGAGAGCGTTAAAAAAAGACAAACTATCGCGCCCGCCATTCCACAAGCGCGATAGTTTGAAGTTGTTTTATTTATGCCTGAGCCTTTTTGGCTGCGGCCAATGCATTGCGGTATTCCACCGGGAAGATCTTCACGAACTTGGGACGAGAATTGTTCCAGTCTTCGAGAATGCGCTTACCCTTTTCAGAACCAGTAGCTTCCACATGCTGCTTGATAATGTCAAGGAGTTCAGCTTCACTTTCGGTACCCGGGAGAACGCTTTCCAAGTCAACGGAATCCACGTTGCAGCTAAGATCGAAGTGACCCGTTTCGTCGTAAACGTAAGCAAAGCCACCAGTCATACCTGCAGCGAAGTTCACGCCAACACGACCCAGCACAACAACGCGGCCACCAGTCATGTATTCGCAGCCATGGTCGCCCACGCCTTCGGTGACAAGCAGCATACCGGAGTTACGAATACCGAAGCGTTCGCCAGCAAGACCGTTAATGAAGATCTTACCGCTGGTACCACCGTAACCGATAACGTTACCGGCAATGACGTTGTCTTCAGCCTTGAAGGAAGCGTTCTTGGACGGGCGAACGATAATCTTACCACCGCTAATGCCCTTGCCCATAAAGTCATTGGCTTCGCCTTCCAGGTCAAGAGTAACACCCGGAGCAAGGAATGCACCGAAGCTCTGGCCAGCCACACCCTGGAGGTGGATCTTGATGGTGTCTTCGGGGAGACCCTTGGCGCCAAAGTGATCATCCACTTCGCCAGAAAGTTCTGTACCCACGGTACGATCAACGTTGTGGACCATTGCAGAAAGTTCCACAGCCTTACCGGTCTTGAGGGTTTCCTGTACGAAGGGCAAGAGTTCGCGGCGGTCGAAGTTCACCAGTTCTTCGGGAACGTAGTTGGGGTCAAACTTCTTCACATGAACCTTACCGTCACCAGCGTCAACACCAGCAAAGATTTTGCTGAAGTCCAGCTTCTTGGCCTTGTAGAATTCCACAGCCTTGTTCATGTCAAGGAGGTCGCTACGGCCGCAGGCTTCGTCCAAGCTCTTGAGGCCAAGGCTTGCGAGAATTTCACGAATTTCGTCGGCGATGAAGTAGAGGAAGTTTTCAACGTATTCCGGCTTGCCCTTGAACTTCTTGCGGAGTTCCGGATCCTGGGTAGCAAGACCCATGGGGCACTGGTTAGTATGACACTTGCGGTCCATAATACAGCCAAGGCTTGCCAAGAGGTTGGTAGCAAAACCGAATTCTTCTGCACCGAGGAGGGCTGCGATTACCACGTCACGACCAGTCTTCAACTGGCCATCCACCTGGAGCTTCACGCGGCCACGGAGGTCGTTAAGAACGAGGGTCTGTTCTGCTTCGGCAATGCCCAATTCCCAAGGAAGACCGGCATGCTTGATGGAGGTAAGCGGAGATGCACCGGTACCACCGTCGTGACCAGAAATGAGGACCACATCAGCGTGAGCCTTAGCCACACCTGCAGCAACCGTACCCACACCCACTTCAGACACCAACTTCACGGAAACACGTGCCTTGGGGTTGGAGTTACGGAGGTCATAAATCAGCTGGGCCAAATCTTCGATGGAGTAAATATCGTGATGGGGCGGAGGAGAAATGAGGGACACATTGGGAATAGAGTGACGGATGCGGGCCACGAATTCGTTCACCTTGTGAGCGGGCAGCTGGCCACCTTCACCGGGCTTTGCACCCTGTGCCATCTTGATCTGCAAATCCTTTGCCTTGCGCAGGTAGTCGATGGTCACGCCAAAACGACCAGAAGCAATCTGACGGATAGCGCTGCTACGGATGTCACCGTTAGGAGCCGGAGTATCGCGATCCGGGTCTTCACCACCTTCACCGCAGTTGCTCATGGCGCCGTTACGGTTCATGGCGATAGCGATAGCTTCGTGAGCTTCCGGGCTCAAAGAACCAAGACTCATTGCACCTGCAACGAAATGCTTGATGATGGATTCGCGGGATTCCACTTCGCTAATATCGATAGCGGTAGTGGACTTGAAAGTAAAGAGGCCGCGAAGAGTTGCAAGACGTTCGGACTGATCGTCGATGAGCTTGGAGTAAGTCTTGAACTTGCCGTAGTCACCGCCCTGAACAGCCTGGCGGAATGCAGCCAAGGACTGAGGAGTCCACAAGTGCATTTCACCATCCTTACGGAACTTGTACTGGCCGCCTTCCTTCAGAATGGGGCTTGCGTCCTTCAGGGAAATGTTGTTGCGCTGTTCCACTTCCTGGGCGATTTCTGCAAGGCCGATACCTTCGATGCGGCTTGCGGTACCCGGCAGGAACTTTTCGATAATTTCGTGGTTCAAGCCAACAGCTTCAAAGATCTGGGCGCTACGATAGCTACGCAGCGTAGAAATACCCATCTTGGACATGATCTTCAGAAGACCCTTGTCCACAGCCTTTACATAGTTGGCAGCGGCAGTCACAGGGCCCACATCCAGTTCGCCGGTGTGGCACATGTTGGTAATGCTCTGGAATGCCAGATAGGGGTTGATAACGGTTGCGCCGTAGCCCAGGAGCAAAGCGAAATGCATAACTTCGCGAACTTCACCGGACTGGACGATCAAGCCGATTTCCGGGCGGACGCCCGCTTCAACCAAGGTGCGGTTCACAGCGGCAGTTGCCAACAGAGACGGCATGGGAACGTAGCCCCAGTCGATGTCCTTATCAGAAAGAACGATAATGTTGAAGCCTTCCTGAACGGCACGGACAGCGTCGCCAGCAAGGTTCTGCAAAGCAGCTTCAAGAACTTCGCCGTTACCGCCCATGGGGAACTGCATCTTAAGGACCTTAGCCTTAAAGCTCTTGTCGCCGATGTTTTCGAAGTGCTTGATTTCGTCTTCGGTAACGATGGGGCGAGGAATCTTAATGAGGTGAGCCTGTTCCGGAGTTTCTTCCAGAATGTTACCGTGGTTACCAATGTAAGTGGTAAGGCTCATGACCAGTTCTTCGCGAATCGGGTCGATAGGCGGATTGGTGACCTGTGCGAAGAGCTGCTTGAAGTAGTTGAACAACGGCTGAGGCTTGTCAGAAAGAACAGCCAGAGCAGCGTCATTACCCATGGAGCCGATAGGTTCCTGACCGTTCTTGGCCATAGGCTGCAAAATAACACTCAAGTCTTCTGCAGAGTAGCCGAAACGCTTCTGCTGGATCAGCAAGTCTTCGGGAACGTCAGAAGGATTGATTTCGCTGAAGAGGCCGCGGACGCTCATCTTGTTTTCGGCAACCCAACGACGGTAGGGCTTGCTACGAGCAACGAAGGCCTTCATTTCGGCGTTCTTCAAAATACGATGGTTTTCGATATCCAGGTAGATGATTTCACCCGGCTTCAGGCGGCCCTTTTCTTCCACATCGGCGTCGTTGATGTCCAAGACGCCAGTTTCAGATGCCATGACGAAGAGGCCATCCTTGCAAAGGGTGTAACGTGCCGGACGAAGACCGTTACGGTCAAGGATTGCACCGGCATTGATACCGTCGGAGAAAGCCACGGCAGCGGGGCCATCCCACGGTTCCATAAGCATGGATTCATATTCAAAGAAGCCACGGACGTCACGGCCCATATAGTGCTTTGCGCCCCAAGCCTGCGGCATCATCATGAGGATGGCATGCGGGAGGCTACGACCTGCAGCAACCAAAAGTTCGAACATGTTGTCGAGGCTAGCAGAGTCGCTCTGGCCAGCAGAAATCAGGGGCAGAAGCTTCTGGAGATCTTCGCCGAAACGTTCGCTCTTCAGGTGGGGTTCACGAGCCTTCAGGCTGTTCAAGTTACCGCGAAGGGTATTGATTTCGCCGTTGTGAGCCAAGTAGCGGAAGGGGTGAGCCAAAGGCCAGGTGGGGAAAGTATTGGTAGAATAGCGCTGATGAACGAGAGCGATGGGGCTTTCGAAATCAGTGTCGTTCAGGTCCTTGTAGAAGGCTTCAATCTGGATTGCCAGAAGAAGGCCCTTATAAACGATGGTTCTGCTGGAGCAAGAGCAGATATAGACGCTTTCGCAAGCCTTTTCAATCTGACGGCGGAGTACGAAAAGCTTCAGTTCAAAAGGATTGAATTCCTCCCCTTCCTTATCCTGGGCAGAGACAGCCACAGCGGAACCGTCAAAGAAATACTGACGGATATGCGGGAGGGTTTCGCGGGCGGTGCGACCAATAGCCTTGGGGTCCACCGGAACTTCGCGGATCTTTACAACAGGGCAACCTTCGGCAGCTGCAAGTTCCTTGATCTTTTCGTCGTAGGAATCAGCGGCAACGGTGTTGTCCACAAAAACCATGGCCACGCCATAACGTTCCGGAAGGTCGCTATAGATCTTACGGAAGAACTTATGGGGCATAGAAAGCAAAAGGCCAGCGCCATCACCCGTTTCCGGGTCGCCACCAGCCGCACCACGATGCATCAAACGCTTCAGGACAGTGATACCCTGAAGCACAATCTGGTGGGATGCAATATTATTAATGTTGGCAACGAGACCCACGCCGCAGGCGTCATGTTCGTTCGCCGGATTGTAAAGAGCTTGAGCTTTCATTTTATTTATTCCTTGTGTTTTTATTTTTCCGCGGCTTAATCGCAAAATGCGTGCCAAAAAACAAAAGGAATCATGCAAAAAGACTACACAAAATGAAAAGTCTTACATTTTAAGTAAAAAGATGTGGCAAATGCATTGGATTTCAGCGATAAAAGTTGTCAACCACACGACAAGAAGAAGATGACTTCCAAAACAATTTACAAAATATGTAAATACATACAAGAATTTTTCATAAAACGTAAATCACATAGGCCTGCAGAACCGTCCCTGCGGCAATACGATTGGAGAGCCTTTAAAAATTAACCATGACATGATAGACACCCCTTTTTTCAAATACACCTTTCTTGAAGATATTCCGGAGTTTTACAATTTTTGTAAAACCCAAAATTTATCCTAGTAAAGACGATTCTTCTTTGTAAAAATGGGTTCCTGTTGGACAAAACAGCAAGAACAATTGTATACACTTTTAGTAAAGAGTCAAATTTCGAGCACCCCCGAAAAATGCTAGATTTGTACCGAAAATTATTAACCCTCCATTCAATGGAAATCTATATGAGCACTAAAGAATACCTTGCCGGCGCCAAGATGGCCGGTTCCGTCCAGAAGCTTATGACCCCGGGTCTTGCCGTGGAATTCATCCAGCCCTGGTATACCCCGCTTTCT
>JAZRXW010000039.1:0-23404 GCA_045600425.1 Fibrobacter sp. | reverse complement strand
CGAAGACGTGATGAGCCACGACTTCAAGAAGCAGTACGAAGCATGGGGCTTCCGCGTTATCGACGTGGCTGACGGTTCTGACATCGCCTCTCTCCGTGAAGCTTTCAAGGCTGCATGGGCAGAAACTGAAAAGCCCACCATCGTCATCGGTCACACCACCATGGCCAAGGGTGCCATTGCCGAAGACGGCAAGTCCTTCGAAGGTGCTGTCTCCACTCACGGCCAGCCCCTCAACGCTGCTGGTGCTTCTACCGACGCAACCGTCAAGAATCTGGGTGGCGATCCTGCTGATCCGTTCAAGATTTTCCCCGATGTTGCTGAAGCATTCGAAGCCCGCAAGGCCGAACTTCGCAAGGAAGTTGAAGCCTGGAAGAAGGCCAAGGCTGCCTGGGACGCTGCAAATCCCGAAAAGGCTGCAACCCTTAAGGATTGGCTCTCCGGCAATGCACCCAAGATCGACCTCTCCGGTCTGGAACTGAAGGAAGGGGTTGCAACCCGCGTCACTTCCGGTACCGTTCTTGGCCACCTGGCTGAAAACGTCAAGAACTGCATCTGCTCTTCTGCAGACCTTTCCAACTCTGACAACACCCAGGCCTTCCTCAACAAGACAGGCATTTTCCGCGCTAACGACTTCAAGGGCGGCTTCGTCCAGGTTGGCGTTGCTGAACTCACCATGGGTGCCATCTGCTGCGGTATTGCTCTCCACGGCGGCCTCTATCCCATTTGCGCCACCTTCTTCGTGTTCAGCGACTTCATGAAGCCGGTGCTCCGTATGGCTGCCCTCATGGGTCTGCCAGTGAAGTTCATGTACACCCACGACAGCTTCCGCGTTGGTGAAGACGGTCCTACCCACGAACCTATCGAACACGAAACCCAGATTCGCCTTCTGGAAGGTCTCAAGAAGACCCACGGCGCAAACAAGGGCAAGTCCGAAATGCTGGTGCTCCGCCCGGCTGACGCCTTCGAAACTACCGTCGCATGGGAAATGGCTTTCGAAAATAACGATAGCCCCACTACCTTGATCCTGACCCGCCAGAACGTGAAGTCTTTGCCTGGCGACCGCAAGGCTGACGCTGCCAAGTGCCGTAAGGGCGCTTACATCGTGAGCGACAACTGCGACTCCGACCGTCCGGACCTCACCTTCGTGTCCAACGGCTCCGACGTTCTGCTGACTCACGACGCAGCCGAGGTTCTCCGCGGCGAAGGCCTGAAGGTTCGCGTGGTCTCCATGATCAGCCCGGCCCTCTTCCAGAGCCAGAGCAAGGAATACCGTGACTCCGTCATTACCCCGTGGACTCCGGTGTTTGCCAAGTCCAGCGGCCTCCCGCTGCTGTTCGCCCAGGTTGTAGGCGGCTTCGGTAAGGTTTCCGGTCTGGAACGCTTCGGTGCCTCTGCTCCGGCTGGCGTTCTTGAAAAGGAATTCGGTTACACCCCGGAAGCCGTGGTTGCAGAAGCCAAGGCATACCTGGCTGAATACAAGGCTAACGTCGAGGACTTCAAGAAGAATAACTAAGTAGATAGTAGACGGTAGGAAGTAGACAGTTTACTTCCTACTTCCTACTTCCTACTTCCTACTAAATATGATCTGTCCGTTTTGCAAGAAAGATAACGATAAGGTTGTGGATAGCCGCGCTATTGGCAGCTATATCCGTCGTCGTCGTGAATGCGTGGAATGCGGTCGCCGTTTTTCCACCCGCGAGTACGTGGAACTTCAGCCGCTTACCGTAATCAAGCGCAGTGGAGAACACGAGGCTTTCCAGCGTGAAAAATTGCTGAAAGGTATCATGAACTCCTGCAAGAAACGTCCTATCTCCACTTCCGAAATGGAACAGGTGGCTATCAATGTTGAAAATGCCCTGACGGTTACTGAAAACTTCGAAGTGACCTACGAGCAGATTGGTAACCTGGTCATGCAGGAGCTGAAAAAGCTTGATCCTGTGGCATACGTACGCTTTGCTTCCATTTACCGCGAATTTAAGGAAGTGGGTGAGTTTGTTGATCAGATTAAAACTCTGGACAAGTAGCAGAAAGGAGCCTTCGGCTCCTTTTTTTTATAGCAATTCTGCCGTTAGATGGCCGTCGTAATTAAGGTTATTCAATCGTTTAATAGCTTGGTCCCGCAATTGGCGGACGCGCTCCCTTGAAATTTTTAAAATACGGGCTTCCTCTCTGATGCTGTGAATGGAATCTTTGTCGAATCCGTTAATGTCTTCAATGACCAGCCTTTCTTTTTGTGGTAGTTTCCGAAGAACCTTCTTGATGAAACGCGTTCTCAGTTCTTGTTCAATGAGTGCATCCGGAGCTGGAGTTTTTTCGTCTTGAATGTAGTCCTTCAAGGATTGCTCGCAATCTACGTTGATTCCTCTGTCTAAAGAATATGTCTTCCCGCAGATTGAGGACAGGACTTTCATGCTGTCGTCTAGATCATTTTCTTCGGTACAGCTTTTTTTTGCTTTTTTCAATGCTAGCTGCTGGTTTACAGGGAGGCGAATAATGTTGCCCTTTTCGCTGATAGCCCTTGTAATATGAGCTTTGATCCACCAAACCGCATAAGTTATAAATCGGACTCCCCGAGTATTGTCGTAATCCCGAATTGCATGCCATAGACCGATGGCTCCTTCGTTAATGAGTTCTTCTGGGGCAAGAGTGTTGTTACTGTATTTGGAGGCCACCTGAATGACAAATTTCATATTGGCTTTCAACAACCGTTCCTTGGCTTTTTGATTCCCATTTTTTGCAAGATCTATAAGGATTTTTTCTTCGTTTCTCGAAAGCGGATGTTCCGACTTGAATTTTTCCTTGATCCATTTGACGGTGTTGGTTTGATAAGCTTTGGCTGGGTCTAGCATGTGTCCTCCTTTGTGATTTGGTTTTTACTTTCTAAATACGGATAATGTTGCAGTTTCGCCACAATTTTTTATTTTTGTTTTATGGCTGATTTAAAGAGACTTTTGCTGGAGGCTAACGAAAAGCGTAGTTCCCTTTTTGAGGTGACTGATGCCTATCGTGTTGTAAATGGTGCTGCAGACGGATTTCCGGGAATGACCTTGGACCGCTTTGGTGACCGCTTTCAGATTCAGTTCTTTGGCCCGGAAATGTTGCGTGATAAAAAATCAATTGGTAACGCAGTCGCTGAAATTTTTAATCCCAGGTGCCTTGTGGTCAAGGAACGTCTTTCCAGTTCCGGACGCTCTCTTGAAAATCCTCCTATGGAAGTATTGGTAGGGGAGGCAAAGGACTCGGTGGGAATTGTCCGAGAAGGTTCTGCACGATTTAATGTGGATTTGCTGGACACCATCAATCCAGGCCTTTTTCTTGATATGCGCTCCATCCGTTTGGAGATTGGTTCCCTTTGCAAAGATCGCCGTTTCTTGAACTTGTTTAGTTATACTTGCTCTTTTTCAGTGCACGCCCGCCTTGGTGGGGCTGTACTAGCGACCAACGCGGATATAAGTGGGAAAATTTTGGACAAGGGTCGAGATAATTACGCCTTGAACAATTTGGATTTGCGTCCGGGGGAATTTTTCAAGGGAAACGCAGTGGAGTATGTTCATTGGGCTCAAAAGAAGGGTCTTAAATTTGATGGTATTGTTTTAGACCCGCCTAGTTTTGCTCGCTTTAAGGGAACAAACTTTAATGTCCGTGAGCATTTGATGTCTTTGGTTGCTGATTGCGCTTCCATTTTGAATCCGCAGGGATTCTTTATGGTTAGTTCTAATTATAGCGAATTTAATTTGTCTACATTTGCGCGTAATGTTCGTGATGCGGTGGCATCTGTTCATCCGCATGCAAAAACGTCCTGGAAAAAATCCCAGGACGTAGACTTTGTTGCCAGTGGAAATACGAAGGATTCTTGCCTTGTGGCTACCCTCGTGGAAGTTTAGAACATTTAGTCTTCCGAGTCTATTTCCATTTCAATTTTCAGTTCCTTTAGCTTTCTCCAGAGTGTGGCGCGACTAATCTTGAGACGCTTACAGACCTCTGTCTTGTTGTTCTTGCAGATGCTAAGTGCGTTCAAGATATGACGACGTTCCATTTCTTCGAGAGAAAGGATTTCATCGCTGCGAGAATCCTCAGTTTCGTTCTTTTTAGAAGAACCGCTAAAACCGATGCTAGGAGTTGTGGGCTGCATAGATACTGCAGTCACGTCAAACGAGGGCACATCATTCTCCGCCTTAATGTGTGGTAGTGCAGATGTCTTTTCTCGGGCATATTCTTGCACATTTTCGGGCAGGTCTTCTAGGCGGATGACACCTCCTTCCGAAAGAACAATGGCATGCTCGATAATGTTTTCCAACTCGCGAATGTTGCCGGGATAAGGATACTTGGTCAGTGCATAAAGGGCTGCTGGTTCCAAATCCAGAATCTCTTTCCCCTGCGATTCTTTATTTTTGAGAATAAAGTATTTGATTAAATTCGGAAGCGCTGGCTTACGATCTCGAAGAGGCGGTAGCTGCAGGTGGAACGTGTTTAGACGGTAGTACAGGTCTTCACGGAAATTCCCATTGGACATCTGTTCTTGAAGATTCCTGTTGGTTGCCGCGATGACACGAACGTCCAAAAATCTTGCCTCGGTTTCACCTACTCGACGAATTTCGTGACTTTGCAGGAAGCGTAGTAATTTTACCTGGGTGGCTGCAGACAGTTCGCCTACTTCATCCAAAAATAAGGTGCCGCCATTCGCTGATTCAAAGAGCCCCTTCTTGTCTCCAGTGGATCCTGTGTAGGCTCCCTTCTTGCTTCCGAACAATTCGCTTTCCACAAGGTTTTCTGGAATCGCTCCGCAGTTTACGGCAACAAAAGGTTCGTTAACACGCTTGCTGTAGCGATGGACCACGTTTGCCAAAAATTCCTTGCCAGAACCTGACTCTCCTGTAATCAAAACAGTACTGTTGGTGGGCGCAATCTTGTAGACCGTCTTTAGAATTTTTCGCATCTCGGGAGTGTTTCCCAAGAGGCTGTCCAGCACTTGGGATTCCATGAGCTGGTTGTTGGTCTTGTTGTGTAGCTGCGCCTGGATTTTTTGGGTGGTACTCTCCAGTAGGGATATGGAGACGGGCTTCTTTAAAAAGCTGTTGGCGCCGCGGGTGATGGCACTGGCTGCTCCTTGCCAGTTTCTATCGTCGCAAAGAACAAAAATTTCAATTCCGGGATGGCGTTCTTTTAAAAAACTCACCATATCCATGTTGTCTTGCATCAAGAAGGGAACCTCGATGAACGCAAGGTCCAGAGGTGACTTTTTGATAAGGGACAACAAATCCCGTTCGTCGCGACAACAAACAAGCTCCGTGCCTGCTATGGACCAAGAGTGCTGGATGTCGCTGAGGAATTTTTGGTCTTGATCAGCGATCAGAATGTTCATTACGAATCATTTCCTGTATTAGGAATGCTTCTTGATGATTTCTTCAACCTTGGCACGGAGAGCCTGCAGGTCCACCGGCTTGTTGAAAACTGCGGCCACATCGAAGTGGTCTGCCGTCACCAGGTAGTCGTCAGCCGCTGTACGTCCACCACCGCTCACTGCGATTGTGCGGTCGATCATGTTTAAGCGACGCAAGTCAAGAATCACTTCAAAACCGTCGCCATCCGGCATAATAATGTCGGTGATGACTACGTCGTATTTCTTGTTCTGGTAAAGTGGACGTGCAGAACGTCCGCTATTGGCTGTTTCAACTTCGTAACCCTTAATTTCTAGAGCCGACTTCAGCATCAAGTTGAACTGTTCGTCGTCGTCAATAATCAGGATTGTAGACATTAATCCTCCTTCGATTCATTTTCTATAGGCCAATATAGATTAAATGTAGTGCCTTTGCCCAATGTTGTTTGCACTGTAAAGTACGCATTTCCCTCTTTTAGGAGTCTTAATGCTGAAGAAAGCCCTAAACCAAGGCCTTCGCCGGGGGCCTTCGTGGTAAAGAAGGGGGAGAAAATTCTTTCTAGCGTATTGGAGTCCATGCCTGTTCCTGTATCGGCGATTTCAAACTTTGCATAGTTGCCTGGCGGAATGGGCGCTACGTTTGGCGTTACCAGTTGTTCTGTCAGTGTTGCGGCGGCCAGCTTGAAACTTAATGTGCCTCCAGTTTCCTTCATGGCAAAAATGGCGTTGTTGGCCAGATTGCTGAGAATGCGGTCAAGAGACGCGGACACTCCGCGAATTTTAAGATTATGGTCCAGCTCTGTACTATGGACAGAAATAGTCTTGGGTAGTGTGAGAGAAATCTTTTTCACCACATCGTCAATAACCATGTAAGGTGCAAAGACGAATGCCGGTGTTGCAGATTTTGTTTTGCCACGGATGGTATCCAACAACTCATTCAAAGATGTCTTGCCGCGTTCAGAGGCTTTTAGTGCTTCGGTAACAAACATATAGGCTGGACTGTCGGGAGGAAGGACTTCCTGAGCTAATTGGCAGAAACCAATCTGTGCTCCAATGATGTTATTGTAGTCGTGGGCAAAGCCTCCGCACATAGTTCCCAGTTCTTCTAGACGGGTGTGCAGTGCCTTTTGTTCACGGAGCATATTTCGTTCTTGTTCCAGCTTGCGTTGCTTGGTGATGTCCACCATAATGCAAAGCGTCTTATAAGGAGCCTTCCCCTGGACTATGGGAATGTACATGATGTCAAAGGTGGAAACATGTTCTCCGTTGGTCGCTAGCTGATTGGCTTCATCCAGAGAAATTTCGTTGCCGTCTTTGTCTTCATAGGAGGTGTATCCTCCCACTTCGCCTTTTTCCCGGGCTTGAGTTTCAAAGGGCGTTACCTTTTCGGGCGCATCGATGGTTCCTTCTAGAGAACCTTGTCGGTCTAAGTCTTGCTGGTTTTGTTTTTGATAAACCCCTTTTTCGCTCTTGTACCAAACTCTAAAGGGGAGTGCATTGATTAACGTGTTCAAGACGTTTTCTTTTTCATCTTTGATGCTTGCTTCCTTTGCCAATCTATCTTGATAACGAACGAGGTCATGGGTGTATTCTATGTACTGTTCGTTTAATGTTTTAAGATTCTGCTGCAGAAGCATGGTTTTGGAAAGGTCCGTAAAATAGGCCACGTTAAATGCGGTTGTGAGCGACTGACGACATTTAAAAAAATGAATTTTGAAGGAATGAATTTCCCCATTCACGTTAATATTGATTTTGTTATAAATGACTTCCCTGAAAAAATCCAGGTTTGGCGGAAGAATACTTTTTATGGATTTTCCACGAAGTTCTTCTGGTCTAAACCCTAGCAATTTTCCTGCACCACCGCTGGCAAAATCGATTTTACCATAGTCATCAAAATAGATGATGCCATCTTCCATCTTGCTGATGAGCTTTCTTAAAAACCAAAATGCACCCTTGTTTTTAAAGGCGTAGGAGGTGTAGTATTGACCGCAGAGAATTGCTAGGAATACTGAAAGGATTTGATGCCAAATAAGGAAATGAAAAGATCCTGTCCAAATGCTTTCCTTTGTGCAGATGGGGACAATGAAATCAAAACATTGGGCAAGGGTGATGGCTAGAGCAAGAATTCCTATGAGATACCTATTGGTCTCTTCTAGTTCCAAATGGACTGTGTTGTGAGTCTTTTTTACCAGCTGGTAAAATGAAGCTATCATAAATGGTGTTAGAAAAACGACATAGACAAAAGAGAATGTGAAGAATATGGGAGTATTCTCAAGGGGCGTAAAATGACCTATGTGGAAATGACTTACTGCTTCGGGAAATAAAATGAAAAGACAAGTAAGTGCGACAATGGTGAAAAAGCCAAGGATGCGGAAGACCGAAACAAAGCCATTGTTCTTGGAAAAGAAGGAAAGCTCGCCTACCCGGTAAGTTTGGAGACCCGCCTGAATCCAGGCGATGCCTTGAATTCCAAATAGAATTTGTCGGAGTGTATAGGCTGTAGTACCAAACTTAACAGGTCCGCTAAAAAATATAATGCCAAGGCAGCCGCAAAGATTCCACAGAATACCTAGTCCCACCAGATGCTTTAGCTCAGGTGGAATGTTTTTGACCATGATTTTATTCTTTAATATAAAAGGATAGGAAACCGCCAGCAGAAGGGCGGTTATGGTCAGGATTAAAAGGTATGGGGAATTTGAATATAGGCTTTCCGCCATTTTACTTTACTCTCTTAACTCCGAATTTTTCCGTCTTGTCGTAACTGCTCGTTGACGAGAATCTGCTTGAAACATCGATGTCGAAGTCTCTTTTGTTGGGCGTGAATGTACAGTCGAACTGGGCCTTGTATATGTAGGCTCCTGTGCTTACTGCACGGCCACTTTCTGCTTGAATTCCAGTCAAAGGCATGTTTGCCCATTCAGTATAGAAAATGATCTTGCCCGATGTGGGGAAATACTGTTGGGGGAGAACCTTAAATGTACCTGCAACGCGGTTGACGTAATTGCCGATGTTGGAATAAATGGGAATGTTGTATCGCACTCTCAGGGTGTCCCAGGCAGCCGGCTCTGTAGATGCGCTTCCCCTAGGAACGTTCATTTCTATTTTCCAGACTGCTCCATGGAGGTTTTCTGCGCTAAGTCCTGTGGGCTGTGCCACTCCATTTTGAATCAAGTCAAGTTTGTTTGTTTGGGGATTCAGGATGTAGTACCTGATATTTTGAGTGGTGTTAGGCAATTGGGCGGAGACCATTGCACCACCAGAAGGAGCGACGGTTTCTACCAACTGGATGTTGAACTTTACTTGAGCTTGTCCCTTGCCTGTAACAGGAACCCAGGGGCTGTTGAGAGAGGGAAGATTTCCCTTTTGGTCTGCAAGAGCGCTGAGTTCTTTTGGCTGCAAGCGTACAAAGTCACCGTCGTTGATGGACAATGGGCTTTGTGCTGCGTAGGTTGAAATCATGGTAAGGCTGCCTGCTGCAAGATCCCAAGTTAAGAGATTTGTCTTGAAGATGGCGGTGTCCACATTGGATTGTTTTTGACGGTACAGAACTAGATTCTGGTCTCTAATGTTTGTCGGTTCGCTAAGGCTAATGGTAAGGAATTGAGATTCGCTGGAGGTTGAATTTCTAATGAAGGCGGACGTAATGACGGGACCGACCTTGTCTTCGGCCAGGACCGTTTGGGTGGTGTAGGAGGCACCTGTTCCAAGATGTTCGGCAACCTGACCTGCACCGTCAATAGCCATTCCTCTAGAGGATCCACTATAAGTGCCGCTTGTGTTTCCAAGACTGAAAGGCTTTTTCGTGTCAATAGTGGCGGTAAGGCCGTCTGCTGCGATGACTGCTTCGGAGCCTGCCACCCAGAGGGTTTCTTGCTCTGCTCTTCCGAAAATCAAGGAGAACTGGTCGGGAATATGTCTTGCATCCATGGGACGTTCAAATTCGATGTCTACATGTTCTGCTTGTCCGTCTTCATCAAGGTCGGAGAAGGCGGCGTAACTCATGGGCACGGGCATCAGTTTTAACAGAACAGGAAGCTTGGGCTGTCCGCAGGCAACCGCGACTCCATTGCCGTTCTTATCCTTGATGGCGCTGTTGTTTAACAGCTGGGCGAACATCCCTTCTGTTACGAGGGAGCTACCGTCTGCAGCAAACCCGATTTCAAACTCCCAAACGTTGAGGGAATCGTTATAAAGTTGGGTGAACTTGACTTCTGGAGCCGCAGTTTGGGTGATTTTATCGTTTGCAAAAAGTTGGGTGGGCCAATCTGCTCCTGGAGCTGAAATGGGTTCGCTGAACTGCATGTAGACGCGATCTACTTTTGCGGTATCAAGACGTTCCAACACAGAAACAGAGAGTAGGGTTGGGCTGACTCCATCCTGGTAGAAATCCTCATGACTCTTTACAGAACCATCCACTGTGCTCAACAAGGTGACTGTTCCAGAAGGATTAGTATTGATAGTGGTGTCCTTTAGGTTGAGTGCAACTATCAAGTCCTTATCATTGTGGCTAATAACAGTTGTTGTCGTCAAGGTGTCCTTGCCGTAAGTAAACTTTACGGAATGGAATTTTTGGTTGGGTTGGTAAACATCGGTTGTCTTGATTTGCAATGCGTCCGGAATGTTGTCGCAGTCTGTATCTACCATCTTTGCCACGTCAATGATGGGCCAAGGCGGAAGTTCCTCGATGACGAGTTCTGCTTCTGCCATTTGGTACTGGCGGGTAGATGTATTAGGAGCCTTTGCCCAAAGGGTAGTGGTCGCAGCCTTTGTAGAAGACACGTAGAATACAGCTTCTCCATTGACCAGGTTAATGCTAGTAATGGGAATTGTTGCGGTAGGCGATGCGTAGAAGTAAGCCATGTCGTTTCCGGTTCCCAAGTTAACCGTCACATTTACGGTGTCCATCAAGTTGGCGAGGCTATCAAAAAGTTGTATATGAACTTCTGCAAGCTTTCCTTCGTATGCTTTGTAAGATTGCTTGTCAAATACCAGATACCGCTTTTCTACAGGGGTTGTAATGGAGTCTATTTCAACAAGTGAGCGAACTACGTCACAAGCACAATCGTACTTGTTTGTTTGTTTCTGATTTGCTCCGTGATTGTGCCATCCCACCCATTCCATATAGTTATTTCCGTAGGCAAGGACCGTATCTTTGGCGAATACAGCGTTATCGGTTCGTGTTTCCGGGTCATGGAGGAAGTTCTGGGAAACGCCGTTCATTTGCACGTCATCAATGAATCCGATGGGGGTCACGGATACGCTTCCTTCGTATAGGGTCTTGTAGTCCACCTTTTCTACAGAGTAGGCGGGGCTTACAAAGGGAGAGGTGAAGCTGGTGGTAACTACACGATTTACCTGGGGACCGTTTTCCGGTGTGTAGTCAGGGCCGTAACCGTAAATGTGCTTTCCGTGATAATAAACGGTAATGTAGGGGTCTGTGGTCATGGCAACTTCATTTACGCCGTTGACTTTTTCCACAAAGTCCGTTTCGGTTCCCTTGTAGTAAGGACCCTTAGTCAGGTCAATGCCCTTGAACTGAGCGGGATCGTTCTTCCCGGTATGGGGACGCAAGGACCAGGAACCTTCCAGTTCTCCAAAGTTTGTCGTCTTTACGCTGGGGTTGTAATCGTGGAAAAGAACCTGGAACAGAAGCTGGCCGGAAACCTCCAGCTGGCCCTTAACGTTAATGGGCAGGTAGTAACCGCCAAAGCCGTCTGGCTGGGCTGTACCGAAGGATATACTGGAAGAACCGTTCACAACTCCGCCACCGCCGAACTTCTGGGAAATATTGCACATTGCCGACAGATTGGGATTGTTGAGATACAGACGCATTTCAAAGTCTTCAAAGGGAATAGTATCGTGGTTTGAAATGCTGATGATGAACTGGCGGCAATCCTTCCAATCGGAGCAGGCGGCATCCGTCTGGTAGGAACTGGGCTTCAGAGAAATTTGCAGGTCCGCATAAGTTGCGTGAGACTCGGTGGTGAAGCTATAGCCGGAACCACCGTTGTCGTCTGTAGTTGCTCCTGAGGATACGTTGAAGTAGTAGGTTGTACCGGCCTCAAGGCCAGTCAACTTGACTTCATGGAAAAGAACCGCACCATCTGTAGAAACCTTAGTTTCGGAGTAGGCTCCCGGAATCTTTCCAAAATTGACCATGCCATTGGCACGATCTGTGGTCCACCAGTAAATCTTGGCGCTGCGGTTATCAACTTGGCAAATGGTGACTCCACTAATGGACGTTTTTGCATCGGTCATGGTAAACTGGTACCACATACCATGGTTATCGTCTGTGGTCAGGTTTCGCTTGGTGTCCATGCCTTCTAGGAAGAAATAATAGGTTTGACCATTGACAAGACCGTCAATAGTGATTTGACCGCCCTTTGTTGCTTTTGTCTGTTGGACAGATTTTGCTGTGGTAACGTCTGGAGTCGTATTGTAGAAAACAGTGACAAGAGCAACTTCGTTAGCATCCCAGCTGATAACCGCTTCTGTTGTAGAGATTGGAGTTCCTGCGATATTGCTGAACAGGGGACCTTCATTATCTTCGGGGAGAGGCTGTGCAAGACTTTGTGCTGGGAACAGGAACTGAGCCGTAAAGTCAATGCAGGTTTCCGTGGAGGTATACTTGCTCCAGTCTTCAATCAAAGTCAGGTGAGGGGCTCGGGCGCCCATCAAGGCTCCGATGGGGCAACGGTATTCGTAGGGCATGCCGCCAGCGTTGTAGCCGTCAGGATTGGCTGCACGATTGTGAGGATGCTGGGGATTCTTATCGCCGGCTCCCATGAGGAAGGAAATGTCCCAGGGGTTTGCGCCAAGAATGAAATACATGTTGTCGAGGGCTACGTTTAGATAGCGTGCGTCACCCGTCAATTCGTACATAAGGAAGATGGAAACCGCGGTACCCATGTTATAACGCATTACACCCCAGTCAAAGCTGGTCCATACCAGGTTGTAGGGGGAGATGACATGCAACTTGGTGGAGCCTTCGTGGGGTTCGCCCTGGGTGGCGGGATTTTCAAGAATCAGCTGGTCACCTTCATTGGTGGCGTTATCAATCAATTTGCGGAACGTTGCCATGGTTCGCATGGAAAGAGTGTCCCTTTCAGCAGGAGAAAGACCGTATTCCGCAGAAACAGCTTCGCTAGACAGGATCATCTTTTGCATGGCAAAAAGAACGTAGGAGTGTACGTTTTGATAGTCCGTTGCCCAGCCGCCGGGGGTAAAACCGCTTTGCTTTCCCAGGAAACCGCCCTTGAAGTAATCCAGGTTGTACAGGTAGTTGGTGGCGTTGTTGTAAATGTTTGGATTCTTGTACAAGTCGTATTGATAGGTTGTATCCTTGGTGGCATACCACAGGGCGAACGCAGCTGCAGCACCGTCGTCGTTCATGTTTCCTGCGTCACCGCCTGTGTAAAACTGGTTGTAGAAATGTCCGGTAGTACTTCTCTTTTCCTTGAAAGCGGGCATGAGGACGTTCTTGTAAATATCCTTTGCGGCTTCCAGCAGGGAGTCGGCGTAGGCGGGGTCATATACTTGGTAACCCACGGCTACGTTTGCAAGTGATGCCGCGAAAATACCTGCAGTACCTGCACCGATTCCATCGGTAACATCTCGGTCCGGACCGCCCTTTTCATGACTCTGGGCGTCTTGACGTTCTGGCCAATCCCAATAGGCATGGTCTGGGTCAGCGACACCTACGGAATGGTACATTTCACCTTTTTCGATGAGTCCATCTGCCTTGGAGGCGTTGTACAGCTTAAGAATGAAGTCCGTACCTACTTTCGCTTCGTGAAGGATGTCTGGAATACCATCGGTAAAAACGGTGTCGGCATAGGATTCACCGTAACGGTCTTCAGCCTTGTCCTGGTAGGTGAGGTACACCATGGAAAGAACGTATGCGGTATAGCCCAAGGTTTCGGAAACCTTAAAGTGGTCACCGCAGTCATGCCAACCACCTGTCAGGTCGTGACCAATGGCGGAACCGTCCTTCAAATGGCAGGCTCCATGGAAGTTGGACTTGGTATCACCACAGCGTTGTACCCCGAAGAACTTCAGGGAATTTTCTAGAATAGAATTGAATATGGAGGGATGAATATGGAAGGTTGCGGAAGTATCCTTACCGACCACCACGAAATATTCCCCGGGATTGCTGGGGGCAAGACCCGTAAAGTCTGCTCTATAGAGGGCTTCCGTTGCAGTGCTGATGGAGTCCAAATTTCCGAATTCATATACAGAGGTAATAGAACTGAACGCTCCGTTCACCCAGATGTTGGGCTTTACCACGTTTTCCTTGATAAGGCTCAGGGAACCGCTCCAAGCTTCTGCTCCGCTATTGGCGTCAATGACGGAGAAGTTCTTTACCTTCGGGTCGGCTACATAGGCGTATTTGTAATCCTGCGGTCTAAAACCACTTTGATTTAGACGAATGGGTCGACGGTTGTACACGTTGAGGGAGTCCAAGTAGCGACGCTCGTGGACTTTGTCTGTGCGGTCCAGATTGGGGAGCCCCATATCTGCAAAACTTGCACTAACGAGTATACAAAAAAGTAAAAACGCCTTTGAAATAAATTTCATAGTATTGCTTCCCGAAAACATATTTCCTCCAATTCCTTTTAACACAAAGGAATGTGACCAATGAGGCCACATTCCCAAGTATCCCAATTTTAGGTTGCCATTACCATTTCATTCTCTTGAAGCCGAATGTCTTGGTCTTGGTGTCGGTTTCTTTTTCGTTCCTTCCGATCTCGCAACTGAGTCCGTCCTCACGAGTCTTGCCGTCTACATTTTCAGTGCAGTAAGAGGTCGCCTTGAAGTCGAACTTAGCGATGTATGGACCGGTTGCAATTTTCTTGCCGTTGGCAGAAACCGGAGCTTGGCCATCCTTAGATTTCCATTCCAGGTTCAGGTTGATTTCTCCGCTTTCGTTCACGTAATTGCGAAGCATATTGAAACTGGTGGAGGAAATCTTTATATGCTGGTTGTTAATGAACTGTCCCAAATTGTCGTAGACATCTACTGCTATGGAAATTTCATAATCATAGAAGTAGGGCTTGGCATTTCCTGCAAGAGTGGCAGAGGGAATAATTACTGCAATCTTGAAGGTGGGACCCATGGCTCCGTAAGTGGTATCAGAGGTGGTCTGGCTGCCTACTTGCCATGCTCCATTGTTATTTTCCAAGAACGTCTTGTGACCTGCGGAATCTGTAACAGTCAGCACAAAGGGGTAGTCGGTCATGGTCAATGGAAGTCCACTGTAGGGAATACCCTTGTCGGCACTCCATGTGGCAACACCCTGATCCATGGTCACTACGAATCTGGTCTTTTCTGCCGTAGTTCCGTTAACGGTTACCCAAGGATTCTGCTCGGTGGCGCTCAAACCGTTCTTGTCTTGCAACTTGCCGTCCTTAACAAGCTTAATCTGGTCACCGATACGAACTGCATCTGCAGATTCCTGCTGGTAGGTAAAGGTAATCTTGGTGTCAGACACAATTGTGGTCAGGGGAGACAGGAATCGGTCTGCATCAAAGTCGCCGGTACGCTTACGCTCGATGTAGCTTGCCATGGCGATGTCTTGTTCGGCTAGGGGTTCGGAGGTCTTCACATAGAGGAATTCCGTCTTGGAACCGGTTTCCTTGGTTGCGCTCAAAATAATGGGCGGACAGTTGTCGTTGACTACATAGAACTTGTCAAAGAAGCCGCCCTCTGGTCCAAGACGCGGGGTGACATGACCAACTCCGTCATAAGGTCCGCTGGTGGCTCCCAAGGGGAATCCGTTACCCGTTGGAATCTTTATCACGATGACGGACATGGTTTGGGTGGTATCTTTAGAATCGATGACCGTACCAAAGCTTGCGCTGGTGGGGTCTTTGTCAATGACCTCCACTGTAAAGGTAGTGTCTACGGTTGTATGCGTCCAGGTTTCCGGGCGGAAGCTGAGAGTTGTCTTCTTGTAGCCCCAGTCCACAACAAAACTGTCCAGCATATCCTTGTCGCGAAGTTTCTTTTCAAACTTCATGTAGAGTTCGTCAGCGTAACCGTCACCTTCGAAGTCACGCATTTCTGCATAGGTGATTGCCACGGGTCTTGGTGTTTCGACAATCTTAACCAACTTGCAAGCCTGAGTCGGATCAACACCGTTAAAGGCCTTGTCGCCAGCCGCATTGGACTTGATGTAGACCGGAGTACCTTCTGCAAGTACAGCACCGTTGGTGTTTCCCTTGACTGCATACAGCCAGCTCTTGCCATCGTTGGATGTTGTAGCCTTTCCTACGACGGTTATTTCTGCTCCGGTTGCACTAGGAATATCCAGCGGGAAGGTTGTGGCAGAAGCCAACAGCACAGGTTCGGAGAATGCAATCATCAAGGTGTCTTCAGGATACTGGCGGTCCGGATTTTCCAGAATGGTGACGCTTACCAGCTGCGGCAAGATGCCGTCGCTAAGAGCCACACGTTCCTTGTTGACAGTACCGTCGGCCTTCAAGAAGATTTCTGCCATGCCGCTAGGTGCTGCGTCTTCGGTAAGCCCAAGGGTTTCCGGAATAGGAACGATAACGTCTGTAAGGTTCAATGCCGCCTTGGCATCTACGGCAATGACCGCGGTATCTGCCATGCCAGAAATATAGACGCGAATACTATCGAAACTGTAGGCTTCGTCCAACGGGTTGTTGAACCTTACCAATAGCTGGTCTGCAATGTTATCGCAGTTTGTATCCTGAGCCAAAACCTTTTGAGGAGTGGGGTAGGTGGATTCAGAATAGAAGGTCTGCTTGGAAACGTCTTCTTCATCGTCCGGGTCTTCGTAGATGACCTGGATGGTATCGCCTGCGAAGAAAGATATCTGGTTACCGGTACGCTGACCCTTGTCTACAGGGAGTGCCGTAATAGCAGTCTTGCTGACGAAGGAGCCCGGGTTTGCCGGATCTTCCTGCATTGCAACCTTCAGAATATCATCCTTCTTGTTGTTCTTCACCAGAACATAGACGGTATTGCTGTAGTTGGCCTTGTCCTTGTCGGTGAGGTAGATGTAGAACTTGGTGTTGGTTGGATCTGCCGGACTCTTGATGGCGTTGCCGGCTTCGTCCTTGATGGTCAAGGATGAGGCAGTCAAGTTGCCACGAGTGAATTGGACGAAGTAATTTCTGTTAACGAAGGCGCAGCCGCCGTTTTCGGTGCATGCCTCACATTCCGGATTGGGACCTGCGAACAAGGTGATGTCCACCTTATTGCTACCGATGGCCATTTTTACAGGAATGTTCAGTGTCCAAAGACCGGTAGAGTCGATGGTGCCTTCACCGCTAGTAACGTTGTAGTGGGCCACGATGACACCGTCGGTATCGTACATCATGATTTCGTCACCGATGCGCTGTGTGGTGGTCTGAAGTTGAACGCCGTTAGCCCAAATCTTGGTGATGTAACCTTGTTCCGTAATAGAGGCATGGCCCTTTACGTATACGGTACTGCTGGTCTGGTCCAGCTCGACGTAGCTTCCTTCGGAAACATTAAACGGTGCGTCGAATTCCACGCTCATTTCGTAGTGGGCTCGCTTGGTACCCATTTCCTGCTTGGAGGGGCTATATCCCCAAATGAATTCGTCCTTGCGGTAAACGGTAATGAACTGGTTGATTGCAATTTCATTGTCGATATCGCCGTAGTCCTTGTCTTCGATGGGCATACCGTCGTAGTCTGCTCCGTCAACCAGGAATTCATGGGGTGACCAGGACCAGTCGCCAGATTCCTTGGTAAAGCGTTTCTTACCCGGCTGACGCAGGGTCTCGCAAGTCTTGTAACCATCGTTGGACATACCTGAAGAGAATCCGAAGTCAACACGCATACGGGACTGGGACTTGATGGTTGTTGAACCGAGGGGTGCCGGGAAGTAGTAGGAGTACGTTCCGTCCTTGGGATTGTAGGTGTCGTCCAAACGGACCGGCAGGGCTGCTCTCAACAAATCGCGAAGTTCGCGGTCATTTTCGCAAGGCTTATTGAAGCCTGCTTCGTCGTAAGCCTGGCAGATGTCGGAGTCAATCAATGTGGCGCACTTTTCGACCTGCTCTGGTTTAGCAGTAAAGTACAGACGCAAGGTCAAGCTGTCAAAGGGACGGGCTTCGTTGTTATAGACGTTTGCATCCAGGAAGTCCATTCCGCCAAATTCATATTGGTAGGTTCGGACGCTAAAGTCGTACCAGCCCACGGGGGTGGTGAACTTCAGCAGTTCGCCCTTGTCGTTTACGTTGGTGGAGACTCCGTTACTTTCGACCATGTAGTAGTAGGTGGTCTTTTCCTTAAGGCCGCCAATCTTTACATAATGGAACTTGGTGGGCAATCCAGAAACATCTGCATTGCGGTTGCCAGAATTGAATGCAAATTCACTTGTGGTGGCGTGAGCTACAGTATCCCAGTAAATCTTGGATTCGTATTCACCATTGGGGGTATACCACATGATTTCAGCACTGTCGCCCTGAAGGTTACAGACGGTTACGTTGTTGATTTCTGCGGCCTCGATAGTGTTTAGCGTGGTAAAGGTGTAAGGTGCCTTAGTGCTATCCACCATGAACTTTTCGGTGAAGTTCGTTTCTACGTATGCGTTAATACCGATGGCGTAGAAGTAATAGGTTGTTCCGTTTTCAAGACCTCGCAGGATGATTTCATGCTGCATGCCCTTCTCGTCGTCAGAGGCGGTCATGGTGTAGGAACCCTCGGTTGTGCCATAGACAATCGTTGCTGTTCCGCGGTTGGAAAGCTTTACCATGACAATGGCGGAGTCCATGCTCACATGGCGGATTTCAACATTTACCTTGGGAGCTTCTGTACGGTCAAACTTGGCTGCGGCAAGAGCGCCGGAACTCACCAGGGTTGCTGCTGCGTCGATACAGGTTTCGGACTTGTGGTAATCTTCCCAGCTCTTGTTATCGGGAACCATGGAGTTGGTAAGACCCGGAGTGACACCGCCATAGAGGGCTCCCACCGGAGGATTGTACTTGTAGTTTGCACCGGGCTGGTTCTTGCCTTCCGGGTTTGCTGCACGGTGGTGGGGGTGGTTATCGTTCTTGTCGCCAATACCCAAGATGTAGGATACGTCCCAGGGGTTCACGCCAAGCAGGTAGTTCAGCTGGTTGATACCCAACTGGTGCATCTCGTCTGCCTTCCAGTCCGGAGAACCCAAATTCGGAAGGACGATGCCCTTGTCCTGGATGTCCTTTGCTACGTCTGCATAAGCGAGAACTTCAAAAATATTTCCTGCCTGGTAACGGTTGTAAATCCAGGTCTGGTCCGTCTGCATGGAGTACCACAGCGGGTCATAACTAACGGCGTTACCCTTCCAGCCAATACTTTGAACCATGTAGTTGGCGGGATCCTTGCTGGGCAAAGTGATGGTGGCGGTACCGGCACTGACATCGCTCAGGTTGTGGATCATGCTCATGACGCAGTCTTCGATTGCGTCCTGCCATTCCTTTTCGGTCAGGCCATATTCGGTAAGAGCTTTGTTCTTGTCTGCAAGAATCAACTTATAAAGAGCGTAGGTGGCATAGGCATAAGCGTTTGCCCAGCTGGTGTTCTTGTTGTTCTTTAAAAAGCCCTTGTTGTCGGTTACGAACCAGCCACCTTCAAAGCAACCCACGCAGTTTTCCATAAAGGACTGGGGAACGGTGGTTCCAAGGGTGCGGGACCGGATGGCGTCGTCTGCGTATTCCTTCTTGCCGGTTGCATACCAGAGGGCTACAGAAGCAAGGGCCATATCGTCGAAATATTCGTTGTTGCCGTTATAGGCAGGGGAACTCCAACCGGCGGCTTCCTTGTTGTTTACAAAGGGTTTGCCTCCGTCGTAAGAGGACTTGCCCGTTGCAAGAGCCTTGGCGAAGTCATACATCTTTTCTGCGACCATCAAGCAGGAATCCGCAAATGCAGCGTCAAATTCGCGGTAGTTCTTGGAGAGAATAGCAAGACCCGCGGCTGTTTCACCACCGATGTTTGCTCCGATTTCTCCAAGACGGACGGTTCTGGATGATGGACCGCCACGGTCCGTTGCCGCTGCGGAATTATCAATAGGAAGCTTGTCTTGGTTTTCAGGACGGCCCCACCAGCCGTGGTCGGAACCGAAGTTGCCTACAGAAAGGGCCATGTCGTCAATGACTCCCTTGGCTCGATTGTAGGCACGGAGAACGAAGTCCGCACCGTGCTTGGCTTCGCGGAGCATATCGGGGATACCATCCGTATTGACGGTTTCTCCCTGGTTGTAGGCATAAACGTCTTCGTCAGCGTCGGGATTGGCGGCTGCCATGACGGCTGCCACCATAAAGGCGTACATCTGGGTCTGGGATTCCTTCAAGTGGTCACCGCAGTCGTAATAACCGCCTTCCAGGGTTCCTGCCAGAGACTGGTTGAAAGGACCGCGGACATCATCCGCACCGGTTACAACGGGACCGCCTCCGTCCAATGTGTGGCTGGGACCATGGAACCAGGATTCTCCGTTACCACTACGGTTGATTCCGTAGAATCTAAGAGCTGCGGAGCGGACCATGGAATAAACGCGGTTACTGATAATAAAGGTGCTGGAAATATCGTTTCCTACCTTGATACGGTAACGGGTGTCTGTAGCAAGTCCAGCTGTCGGGATGTTGCCTATTTGGACCATGCCCGATTGACCCGTGATGTCGACCTGGTAACGCTTCTGGTCGTTAGTTGCTGCGTTGGTGCCTGCGATAATGGTCCAGTCGGAAGAAATGCTTTGACCAGATGACTTAAAGTTGCCAGTAACCTTTGGTGAAAGAGAATTACCGTCAATGTCCACGATTTCGAACGTGGTGGCGGATCCCACATAATAGAACTGGCGTTCCATGTCGCTTTCCATGTAACCAGCCTGGTTTACACGGATGGGAGACATCTTGACGTTCATGGCATCAAGATAGGCCTGGTTCAGTGTGTCTGGAATGAAGGTGTTTGGCAAGAAAGATGCCGGGGTACGCTTTTTGGGAACCATGTTGTGCTTTGTGGTTACCGTAGTATCATAACGGTCAAAGACGGATTCGTCCCAAGTCAAAGGCCAAACAGGTCTTATAAGATCATAAGGAGTGGGCTGCTCTTGAGTAGCGGCTGCCACAATTGTTGTGGTTGCCATCAAAACGGCTGCAAGATTCTTCTTCAACGGCACAGGGCCTCCTTTTTATACGCAACAAAATAGATGAGTACATGATGCACTCAACCTAACATCCAAACACGTTCTAAGCTAAAATAGATTTATCCGTGGAAAAAGTTTCTCGGGTAAACCATAAAACGTTCTATAAATGTTCTCAAACTGACAACAGCCTTTGAAAATTCTATGAGAGCTGAAAACTATCCTTCTAAAGTAAGAAAAAAGTAACAAATCCTGTTCTTATTTTCAAAAATTTTCAAGGTGTACCCGCGGGTTCTTTATCGTACGGATTACACGAGCGGTCATCCCGTGAATAAAAAAAGCTCCGCAAGTAGCGGAGCATTTTTTAAGAGAGCGAGAGTAGCTGGAGGTTCATAGCCTGACGATTTACACGAGCGGTCATCCCGTGAATAAAAAAAGCTCCGCAAGTAGCGGAGCATTTTTTTAAGAGAGCGAGTGTGACCGGAGGTTCATAACTAACCGGTTTACACGAGCGGTCATTAATCCTTGCCTGTGAAGATGATGGCGAGAACGGAGGCAACGAATGCCACGGACACAATCAGGAATTCCCAGGGGTTTTCCATGACGGAGGTCTTGGCAGCGCCGTTAGCTTCGCTAGCAACCTTAGCTTCTTCTTCTGCCTTGGCCTTTGCTTCAGCTTCAGCAGCCTTCTTTTCTTCTTCAGACTTTGCGAGGGCGGCAGAATCTACAGGAGCTTCTTCAGCCTTTGCTTCGAGAACTTCGGTCTTTGCAGTATCTACTGCAGCGGTTTCGACGGCAGCCTGTTCAGCAACAGGAGCTGCGGCAGAATCAGCAGGAGCGGCAGCTTGTTCAGCGGTAGGAGCTGCAGCAGAGTCAGTAGGAGCAGTAGCCTGTTCAGCAGGTGCGGCTTCAACGGCAGCAGCTTCAGCGGCAGGAGCTGCAGCAGAGTCAGCAGGAGCAGCAGCCTGTTCAGCCGGAGCGGCGGCAGCTTCAGCGGCAGGGGCCGGAGCAGCAGCTTCAGTGGCAGGGGCCGGAGCAGCAGCTTCAGCAGCGGGAGCCGGTGCGGCAACTTCAGCCTTCGGAGCTTCGGCAGGAGCCGGAGCAGGTGCAGCGGCAGCAGGCTTCTTCTTAGCAGGAGCGGCGCCCTTCTTGGCGGCCGGTGCTGCGAAAACAACTGCGGAGGCGAGCATGGTAGCCAGCATCAGGTTCTTTATATTCATAGTATTCCTCTTTGATTTAAAATTTTTCCTGCCAAAAAATAAATTCTCTTTGACAAAACAGAAACAAAAAATAAGAAAAAAGTGAAAAAAAAGGGTGAAATGGGAGGCAAAAATGCGATAACAGCCTGTTCATCCCCTAAAAATGAGCGTTTGTCGCCCAAAATGCGTGGTTTATCCTGAAATGCCGGTCTAAGATGGAAAGAGAATGTTTTTGGGTGTAATTCTAAAAATTCACTTATCAATAGGGTAAAAAAAAGATAATTTTGCCCATGTACAATTCAATTGAAAATTGAAGATTGACGATTGATGATTAAAAATCGTGGCTTTACCGCCTTGTTAGATAATTATCCATTGTCCATTATCAATTATCCATCACAAATAGAGGTAACCATGGAATTCAAGTACGAAGCAACCGTCCAGCATACTGGCGATACCACAGAATACGTAAATCTCGGCAAGGAAGGCGTTTCCGTTGCTGAATTCGAAGGCAAGAAGATTTTGAAGGTTGAAAAGAGCGCACTCACAAAGATCGCTCAGGCTGCTTTCGAAGAAGTAAGCTTCCGCCTTCGCCCGGCACACACTGCAAAGGTCGCAAAGATCCTTCAGGATCCAGAAGCTTCCGACAACGATAAGTTTGTTGCTCTTACCCTTTTGAAGAACGCTTGCGTTGCCGCAAAGGGCATTCTCCCGTTCTGCCAGGACACCGGTACTGCAATCTGCGTCGCCCACAAGGGCCAGCAGGTTTGGACTGGCTGCGATGACTTCGAAGCAATTTCTGAAGGTATCTTCAACGCTTACACCACAAAGAATCTTCGCTACAGCCAGATCGCTCCGCTTACCATGTACGAAGAAAAGAACACTGCTTGCAACCTTCCTGCCCAGATCGATATCCACGCCGAAGAAGGTGCCGACATGAAGTTCCTCTTCGTTGCCAAGGGCGGTGGCTCTGCCAACAAGACTTACTACTGGCCCATGACCAAGGCCCTCCTCACCCCGAAGAACCTTGAAAAGTTCATCTCCGAAAAGGTGAAGACCCTCGGTACTGCTGCTTGCCCTCCGTACCATCTGGCTATCGTTATCGGCGGTACTTCTGCTGAAATGAATACCCACACCGTTAAGCTTGCTAGCTGCGGTTACTATGATGATCTTCCCACCACCGGTTCCGAAGGCGGCCGTATGTTCCGCGACGTGGAAATGGAAGAAAAGGTTCTCCACATCTGCCAGAAGACTGGCATCGGCGCTCAGTTCGGCGGTAAGTACCTGGTCCACGACGTTCGCGTGATCCGTTGCCCCCGTCATGCTGCTAGCTGCCCGGTTTCCATTGGCGTTAGCTGCTCCGCTGACCGTAACATCAAGGCTAAGATCGACGAAAACGGCCTCTGGCTCGAAAAGATGGAACACAATCCGGAGCAGTACCTGCCCAAGGGCGAAGCAAAGATCGCTGCAGCAGTAGAAATTGATCTTGACCGCCCGATGAAGGACGTTTGCGCAGAACTCACAAAGTACCCTGTTGCAACACGCTTGAACCTCAAGGGCACAATGATCGTTGCTCGCGACATGGCTCACGCAAAGATTGCTGAAATCCTCGACAAGCAGGAAGCTGGCCAGGAACTCTCCGACATCGAAAAGAAGGTGCTGGAAGTTGTCTCCAACCATCCGATCTACTACGCCGGTCCGGCTAAGACTCCGGAA
>JAZRXW010000038.1:0-22027 GCA_045600425.1 Fibrobacter sp. | reverse complement strand
GAACGGCATCAAGGTTGAAGTTGTTCAGCAGATCAAGGAAGTTGAACGCGGCCGTATCTCCGAATACGCAAAGCGCGTTCCGGGTTCTGAATACCACGAAGGTTCTAAGGGCGTTTGGACTGTCAAGTGCGACATCGCTCTTCCCTGCGCAACTCAGAACGAAATCGACGAAGAATCCGCAAAGGCTCTTATCGCTAACGGCGTGATGGCTGTTGCTGAAGGTGCTAATATGCCTTCTACTCCGGAAGCAATCGAAGCCTTCCTCAAGGCTGGCGTTCTGTTTGGACCTGCTAAGGCTGCAAACGCTGGTGGCGTTGCTACCTCCGGTCTCGAAATGTCTCAGAACTCCGAACGTCTCTCCTGGACCTTCGCTGAAGTCGACGCTAAGCTCGATGGCATCATGACCTCCATCTACAAGGCTGCTTCTTCCGCTGCTGAAAAGTACGGCGACAAGAAGAACCTCGTTATGGGTGCAAACATCGCTGGCTTCCTCAAGGTTGCCGACGCTATGAAGTGGCAGGGCGCTTGCTAAGATGACCGCTCGCGCTAGAATAAAGTAAAGTACTTGTGTTAAGCGCTCGCTCTCGCAGAAGGGACTGGCTAATGGCCAGTCCCTTCTTGCTCACGGTAAGCCCGCTCGTTCCGTTCATCATTAGAGAACCTGCGTTCGAACGAGCTTCTCTCGGGAGAACAGCGCGTACTTGAAAGATGATTCAGAATTTAGAAGGCTCTCAGTTGAAAGACTGAGGGCCTTCTTATTTGCAAGCGCTATGCTCAGGTAATGAACCTCTCGTTGGCGCTCGCTCTCACAAAAAAGGAACCCACCGGCGAAGCCGGTGGTTCTTCATAGACGGGCAAAGCCCTATGTTACGGCACGCGCTAACACGCGTACGCAGTCTGCCACCTGCGATGGCCCTTACCCGGCTACCCGTAAACGGGTTATTTCTTTCCGAAGAAACCTAACTGTTCTCCGAATTCATCTTCTTTCAATTGATTTTCAATATACGACTTGATTTTTTGCGTATTCTTTCCAGTCGTGTCCACATAATATCCTCGACACCAAAACACCCGGCTTCGGTATTTTTTCTGTAGTTCAGGATACTTCTCGTTGATCATCAAACTGCTTTTGCCCTTCAGGTATCCGACGATTGATGATGGAGAGTATTTCGGGGGAATTGAAAGCAGCATGTGTACGTGGTCGACGCAGACCTCGGCTTCTACAATTTCAATGTCCTTCCATTCGCACAATCTTCGCAGAATCTTCCCTATTTCAAGTCTGCGTTCCCCGTAAAACACCTTCCTTCTAAATTTTGGGGCAAACACAATGTGATATTTGCAATTCCACGTTGTATGGGCGGTTGTATTTCTATTATTCATACTATTCCTTTGGTTTTATTGTGATGCAGTTGGCAGACCGCACCATCAATTTAGCCAAAGGATTTTTTTCATGATCGCCAGAAGGCTTTATTTGAACTCCCCAGCATAGCTGGGGGTTTTCGTTTTTATCCAAGAAATGGACTGGCTCAAAAAGCCAGCCCATTTTTTTACATCAATCCCGCGGGTTGCGTTCGCATGTATATCGCTGGGCTCGTTCGTCGAGTCTTTTTTCGGGAAAAAGGGGTACCAAATCAGGTTAAAGATCTTTTTGGGTATCCTGATTTTTATACAAAGTAGCATTTTGCAGAAATCTTTTTGCTAAAATGGGTGGCTCTTACAAATTTTTACGCAAAAAGAACTCTTTTGGTTATATTTGTATTGTTGGAGGCTTCTCTTGTTTAGACAAAGTTTTTTTAAGTTTTTGTTCTGCTTTGTAATGTTCCTGGCTTGTTCCGCTGCGTTTGCCTATGTGGAAAAGATGCCGGATTTCAAGGACAAACGTGATGGACGTGTCTATAAGACCGTGCAGATTGGAGAACAGCGCTGGATGGCTGAAAACCTCCGTTTTGATGTAAAGGGTAGTTTCTGCTACGACAACAAGGATTACAACTGCCAAACTTATGGACGCCTCTATACATGGGCTGCCGCCCGTATGCTGGTGGATTTCTATAACAACACCTCCATTAAGAAAATCAAGAAGATAAACAAGATTCACGATGTTTGCCCCATGGGCTGGCATATTCCCTCCAACAAGGATTGGAAAACGCTGAAGGCTTTTGTTGGTAAAAAGGGGATAAGTGACGGCGTTGGTATCAGTTTGAAGTCTCCTGAAATGTGGGAGCGGGAACTCCGTATTCCTGCAGGTAAGGATGAGTTTGGCTTTAATGCAATTCCTTCCGGGGAACGTTATTTTATTGGCGATTATATGGATTTGGGCGTTTCTGCCCAGTATTGGGCTTCCAATGAATTTGATGCAAGCGGAGCCTATTTCTGGCGTATGACCTACGATTCTAGAACTTTAGACCGTGTGTACGAGAGTAAGGAAAATGGTGTGTCCGTACGTTGTGTGGAAGACCGTCTTTACGAAATTAAGGAACCTCCTTCTCCAGTACCAAAGATTGAGCCTAAGGTTGTTGAGATTCAAGGCAAGAAAACCCAGACTGTTCATATTGGAGATCAGGTCTGGATGGCAAATAATGTGGATGTAAAGCTTCCAGGAAGTTTCTGCTATCAGAACAAACCGGAAAATTGTGAGAAGTATGGTCGTCTTTATCCGTGGCATGTGGTTGTGAAGTTGGGAGCTGAATTTGCCTCAAAGGTTGCTCGAGACTCCATTTCAAAGGTGAAGCCTAAGGGGATTTGTCCCAATGGGTGGCATGTTCCGACTGCTTTGGATTACTATCGTCTCAATTCCTACCTGAAGGATATTGATGATGCGGTGGGTGTAGGAACCAACCTGAAGTCTCGTGAAGGTTGGGCCGAAAGCGATGATGCACTCCAGGGAATAAATGGATTTGGCTTTAATGCAGAACCTTTTGGTGCAATTCAGTATACTAAACCGAGGATGATTTGCGAGACGGTTGTTAAGCAGATTCTCCCTCCCGAAAAGAAGGGGGCTCAGCCCGATACTGTCTTTACTGATTCCTGCGTTGTGGATCCGACTTGGAATCAAGAATTGGCCTTTGGCGGGTTCAATAACTCTACAGGTTTCTGGTCGGGGACGGAGTCTGATTCAGTGACCGCCGTTGTTTGGAAATTGACCCACGATGATGATGATTTTATTCAAGATACCGCTCGAAAGGAAGAGGCCTATTATTTGCGTTGTATGATGGATCCTCCGGATATTGATGAAATCTACGACAGTACTTCTATTTACGACAAACGCGATGATAATCGCTATAAGACCGTGGTTATTGGAGAAGATTCCTGGATGGCTGAAAACCTGCGTTTTGCGGCTCCTGGTAGTTATTGTTATGAGGATAAGGATATTCGTTGCAAATCCTATGGCCGCCTGTATCCATGGCATGTGGCGATGAGATTGCCTGCAGACTATGTGGATCAGTCTATGACGGATGGAATCATGCCGGAACATCAGGGGATTTGTCCTGATGGTTGGCACATTCCTACTAACGAAGAATGGATAGCCCTGGGACAGAAGGCTTTGAATATGCGTAGGGGAGGGATCGGATCTGCCTTGAAGAGTAAGGAGGGCTGGGCCCGAGGGGGTGCTCCGATTTCTGCTGTTAGTGGCTTTGATGTCTTACCCGCCGGTAGTCGTTTTGCTGATGGAGAATTTGCCGAACTAGGAACCAGTGCCTATTTCTGGGCCGCAAAGGGCGGTGATGGCGTGGGTGCCGTTTATTGGAATATCATCCATGGCAAGGATGATTTTGTTTCGATGGAAGATTTCGAAAATTTCTCTTTTTCTGTACGGTGCGTCAAGAACAAAATGGTTGCACCAAAGGCCGAACCGGAAGTGAATCCCTAGGATTGGCGGAACAGTTTTTAAAAAAACATCTTGATGCCAATGCCTATGAGGATTATTCCCGCGATGATTTCGGGAATCCTTGTCTTGAACTTCTTTGCGGCACGACGGCCGATTTCATAACCAATGACACCCATGACGAAGCTTGCGATTGCAATAGCAGTTGTGGCTGTAAACATATTTGCGTTAATGAAGGCGAATGAAATGCCCACGGCAAAGGCGTCTATGCTGGTTGCAACAGACATTAGCAAGATGTTGGCTACAGAAAGGTTCTTGGATGCAATTTCGGCTGCTTCGTCATCGCCGTCACGAATGGCTCCCCAAATCATGCGACCGCCTAGAATACATAAGATGGTGCAGGCTATAGGCGTTCCGATGGATTCAAACCAACGTTGGGTAAAGTTTCCCAGAAAATAGCCCAGCAGGGTCATACCTCCCTGAAATACTCCAAAGGAAACAGCCTGTAATAGCGCCTTGGAGTATGGAATGCCTTTCTTCGTCAAGCCAGTCGCGATAGAAACAGCGAAACAGTCCATGGCTTCTACGATGGCAATTACAATGATTTCAAAAATACCCATAGGTCCAAAGATAGGTAAATGACGTGGCTCATTGTGGAAATAACTAGGAAAATACATATATTTAAGAAATCGACTGGTTTAAGTATGTTAAAAATTTTAAGAACCATAGGAATTGCTTTCTTGCTTCCCGGACTGATAGTGCTGGGATATGCTTTATGGAGTGGTTCCAATCAGGTTCTTTCCGATGGAATGTCTTTTTGGGGTGTGCCGGTAGCTTTATTCGTCTTTTGGCTGGGGCTAGCCTATGCAGGTAGTTTGCTTTCCTGTGTATTTCTTGTTTTGGGGGCTCAACTTGATCGGCGAACCGTCACCTTTGCTGAATTGTCTACTTTGTGTTGTCTTGTGCTGGCGGTTATATTTCCTTTGATTCATCTAGGAAGTGTTCGTGACTTTTATTTAGACTCTCAAGGATTTTTCTGTATTGCTATATACGGATTGCTGGCGTCCCTGCTATTTGTTAATCATCTGAAAGCGCAACTGACGGAATCATTCAAGAGAGTGCGTAAGCCGCTCACATGGATTTTACTCCCTCTTATATTATGGACGCACGGAGTTCTTTGTCTAGAGTTTCGTAATGCGTTTCTCCCTGCGTGGAACGAAGCTTTTGTACCTGTACATACCTTGGTTGGAATTTTTTATTCTGGATTAGCCATGATGAACGGTTTGCTTTGTGCCGAAGGCTTTCGTGTGCGGATGCTAGAACGTTTAATGATGGTGGGGTCCTGGTTTATGGCTATCCTTCTTTTTTGGAATTTTCTCTTAAGAGGGTCTTTTGCTACCAGCGTTTTTGTGCTTGCGGTTGTGATTCCCCAACTATGGTGGGTATCCGCTGTCAGGGATTCTCGTATTGGACGTTTGGTCATTTCCCTGTGTATTCTAGTAGCAGTGTTTATTGAACGTCTTTGTCTTGCGTCTTCTGTTTATGAAAATGGTGTATCAAGTTTAAGCTTTGTCGATCTGGGTGTAATCTCGTTCTCTGTGGGGCTTTTCCTGCTGTTGTTCTATGGTTTGCGCCGTTGGGTGGGGAAATATCTTGGTGGCATCAGTTCCTATTTTGGTGAACTGGATGGCAGTGAAATGGAAGCCGATATTTCCAAGACGGAAACACAGGAACTTGTGGAACGTTCTCAATATGAAGAACCCTTTTCTTCTAGGGAATTTAAAATGCTTCGTTTGCCGGTCTTGGTCGGGGTTGCTGCAGTCCTGGTTTTTATGGCGGTAAATTTGAATGGCGATGTTAATATTGAAAAAACATTTTTAGATATTGTTCCCTTGACCTATCCTCTGTTCGCACTTGTGTCTGGACTTCTCCTTTTTGTTCTTGAGAGGAAAGACAAATGAATGCAATGCTGAACTCTTTAGGTTGCCTTCTGGCCTTGGGATGTGCCTACTATCTTTGGAGGCCTGCGTCTGACCTTTACAAGAACGCTGTCGTTCTAGCCTGTTCCTTGGCGATCTTTGTTTTGTTCTCGACTTTTGCTGCAGAAGGATCCTTTTACCCTATGCGATTATTGGCGTTGAGCCTTTGTTTTTCTACAACATCCTTGACCAGTCATCGTCGACGTTACTTGGTGTTGGCCCAGATGTTTTGGTTTTGGGTGGAACTGTTCGGTTGCTTGATGCTGTACGGTGATGGTAGCGATTTTGCGTGGACAAGACTTTGCGCCATACTAGGGATATTTGCTAGTAGCACTTTTTTATCGAAGATTTCCAGAGAGATGGAATTTTGCCTGATGGTCTTCTGGATCGCTGTATGGATTTTCTTTTAACGGCGGGAAACGGCCAGGCGGTTTTTCTCAGAAAACTTAGATAGCAGTACAGCCTTTTCTCTTTTTTCTTCCAGATCCTTAGGAGTCCTGATATATTTACTTAAAGTGGAAGGGTGTCTTAAACAATATTTTAAAACCAAGTTGCTTGGTAAGTTCTTGTACATTAGGGACCAAAGGTCGTGAGTGATATTTTTGTGCCCCAGAAAGGAGCCATCAATCACATGAGATTCATTCTCTGTCACGGACTCGTCGAAACTTTTTGCGACCAAGTAGGGAATGCTAAACACCCTTCCTCCGGCATGGGCCATTCGCAAAGCATAATCGAGCAATCTTAGATTTTCGGGTAGGTCTTGATCAAAAAGTCCGGTTCGCTGAATAATCCTACGGGAGAAGGCTCCGATAAAAGGGTTGGGTGTTGCCACATAACGAAGTTCTTCGTTTTCTGAAATCGGGCAGAAGCCTTTGGATCCGTTGATTAAAAGGCCTCCGTAGAAGTGACCGTTCAGCCTTACTCGGGGTGCAAAAGCATCCACCATAGGGAATCCGTCTGTTGCTAAAGCGAGTTCGTTTAGGAATTCTCTGTCGATGTTGATGTGGGGATGTGCAAAGATAATCCACTCGGCGTCAAGATCGTTTAATTCCTTGTTCCAGTCCCGACAATGAAACCACCCTAGGGCTGGGTCGGTAAAAGAAGGCTGCCAGCGGTCAAATTCTTCCGAGTTGTCGAAGACGAATACGTCGAACTGTCTCATTAGAAACTGAACCTAATGCCAAGACGGTGTTCTTGTCCTAAACCTTGGGCCAGGTAGGAAAAGCTGTAATCGATGGAAAATAAATCTGTGGTATAACCGAGACCCGTGCTCACCATATGAGCTCGGTTGGATTCGTTAGGCCTGCCTTTAGAAGCGAGCAGTTCCTTTGCGTCTCGAAAAAGGTCCAGCCAAGTCCTTGTGAAACCCGCACGCAGGAAAAAACTCTCTCCCAGAACGTACTCGCCGCCAAGATTAAGATATGGTTCGGCAAAGCGGGGAAAATCGCTACTTGCCATTAACGTCATTCGAGGGAGGCTGCGTAATCTTAGATAGCCACTAAATGAAAAGGTTTGGGAAGTGGGGTAATACTGGTCGTCTCCGTCGTCTACATAATCCCGCAGGAGACAGCCGAAGTCTCGGGCTGCCAGGGCTAGTCCAAACAGCTTGTTGCTTGAGAGCCAGGAAAGACCCCAGTCAAATGCCATGCCAATCGCGGTTCGGTCACCTTCGTCGTCAGCCAATTTGTCTGTTGCAAACTTTAACGTTGTACCAAAACTAAAATGCTTCATGGGGAAGGCGATTGTTGCGGTAATCAATTGGCTGAAAGGTTGATAATCCTTTCCTGTTGCATCTCCGTATTCATCGTACCCGTCGATAGTTCCGTAATCTAGCCAGTTGTAGCTGACCTGATACAGATACTTGTTGTAGTGACCTGTATAGGAAAGGCTTCCCTGGTTGTCGGCGAAGTCTCCAGTTTGCCAGTGGGCTTCTGCCACATGGTTCTTGCCGTTGGGAAGAATCAATGCCGCTGGGTTCAACTGGACGATGGAGGGGTCCGAGGAGGGGAGCGCTCCTGCAGATTTTTCAAGAGCGCTGTTGCGGGGACCGTCAAATGTGTTCAAGAAGGAAAAAATTTCCTGTCCGGCATCGCCCTGAGAAAAATAAGCTTGACTCGCCGTCGGAATGAGAAGGCTTGCTGAAAGAGCGCTGATGAACATCTTGAACGTCATGCCACAAATTTACTAAAAAGAGATAGGGGTAAGGTTTCGCTAAGTTTTATAAAAACGCTTTTTTTCGATAAAATAGGATAGTTGCCTTTACAAGTTTTAAAACCTTTAGTATATTTGGTCTCACTCGGGCTATTAGCTCAGTTGGTAGAGCAACGCCCTTTTAAGGCGTGGGTCGAAGGTTCGAGTCCTTCATAGCTCAGGAAAGGCCGGTTTCGAGCAATCGGAATCGGTCTTTTCTTTCAAAATCGGGGTGTAGCTCAGCCTGGTAGAGCGTCTGCTTTGGGAGCAGAATGTCGTCAGTTCGAATCTGGCTACCCCGATAAAATGAGGCCACCCCCTTGTGGGGTGGTCTCATTTTATATTGGGGGTAGCAGATCGAACGACGAAGTCAGTTCGACAAAAATTACCAATGCACGAAACGAAGTGAGTGCGAATGGGAATTTTTGAGCTTAGGCCCATAGGCCTAAGCCCGTAGGGTTCGAGTTGCTCGTCGCAGACGAGTAGCAACGAGAACAATCTGGCTACCCCGCATCCAATTCCCCCCTTGTGGGGCCTCTTTTTGTATCCTAGGTAACGCCAGATCGAACTGCGAAGTCAGTTCGACAAAAATTACCAATGCACGAAACGAAGTGAGTGCGTATGGGAATTTTTGAATTCCAACCGAAGGTTGGAACCCCTTGGGGCGAGTGAGCCACGGCGGAGCCGTACTGGCTCACGAGTAATCTGGCTACCCCGCACCCCAATACCACTTGTGGGGTGGTCTCATTTTTTATATTTTTGAAACCATGTTTGATTCTATTCTAAAAAAGTTTTTCGCCGGTCTCACTGCATTCCTGTGGGCCGATAAGAAACGTCTTTTCCTGGGATTTTTTGCCAGCTTATGGTCCGTGCAACATATTGCATGCGCATATGGAACCGACGAACCTTGTGAAGGCCCCTGTGCGGATCCTTCCTTGTATTGCACTCCCGTTTTTGACGTGGAGAAACTTTCTGGCAATGAGTATAGTGAATGTGAACAGGAATTGGCTGACACTCTCAAGTTCTTGTCGGATTGCAATGAAAGTTGTGCAAAGGAAAAATTCTATAACCAGTCTAAAAGAGAAGACAGTTTCTTTGAAAATGAACAGATGTATTGCAATGATCCGAGTCCCTATGAAGGATGTGGTGACTACTCTGTAAATGGAAAAATGAATAACGTTTATTCAGTAATCAATAATTGTCCTATGGATCATATTAAGGCCGAAGGTGCGATGACTTCGTATAAGTGCGGAGACGGGGAAATTGTTTCCATAGAAGAGGGCGAGCGTCGCTTGAATTCTTGGAAAAATAAGGCCGATTAAAAAGTCGTATGTCGCTATGTTGTTGAAAATCCGCTCCCTCTTTGGGAGCTTTTTTCATATATTGTGGTTGAGGTAATTATGAATTATTCAGAAGTTCTTGAAAACGCTAAGAAGAGAATTGGCCCCAACTGCAAAGTTTGCCCCGTTTGTAACGGATTGGCTTGCGGCAATACCATGCCGGGTCCTGGTTCCAAGGCTCCGGGCAACGGTGCCAACGACAACTACAAGGCCTGGCGAAACATCAAACTGAACGTGGACACCTTCGTTCCTAATACTCCCATTGATACCAGCACCGATCTGCTGGGCCTCAAGTTGAGTTTGCCGCTGATTACCGCTCCCATCGGGTCTATCGCCATGCAGTTTAACCCCACCGACGACGTGGCGGATTTCAACGAAAAGTGCATGGCCGCCTGCGAATCCCGCGGAATTTTCCACGCCTACGGCAATGGCCGCGACCAGCGTGTCTGGGACCGCGCTATTGAATCGGGCAAGACTCACGGCAACTGCGGCATTCCTGTTTTCAATCCCGGTACTAACGAAGGTATCGAGAAACTGATGGACTTGTACAAGGATTGCCTTCCACAGGCTATGTGCGTGGTGGTAGACAGCGCTGGCCTTCCGCACCTGAAGACATTCAACGGCAAGGGCGGCGGTACCAAGACCGTCGAAGACCTGCGCGAACTGAAGGCTTACGCAAAAGTGCCGTTCATTGTGAAGGGTATCATGAGCGCCCGCACCGCCCTGAAGGCAGTGGAAGCCGGTGCCGATGCCATCATCGTTTCTAACCACGGTGGCCGCGTTCTGTCTGATACTCCCGCCACTGCCGAAGTTCTGCCCGAAATCGTTGCTGCCGTCAAGGCTGCCAATGCCGCAAGTCGCGCAGCGGCTTCAGGTTCCGCAGCAGGTGCCGCCCCGAAAACCAAGATTCTCGTAGATGGTGGAATTCGTTCAGGTCTGGATGTGTTCAAGGCTTTGGCCATGGGCGCAGACGCCTGCCTCATTTGCCGCCCTGTGCTGATTTCCTATTATGGTGGCGGTCAGGAAGGCATCGAAATCTACTTGGATAAGATTAAGGCTGAGCTAGAAGACACCATGTATATGTGCGGAGCCCGCAAGATTGCGGATATTAACGAGACCATGATCCGTATGCCCTAGTAGTTTTTTTCTTTAGATGAATTTTGCGTTCTATGTAAACCATAGGTTGCAAAATTTTTTCTGTACTTGCATTTTTATTTGGCTATTGGTAGATTTATTGGTATGTCAGAAACCGCATTTGCAGAATATACAGATACAATTCGTTCCCTTTCTGCAGAGCAACAGGCAGAATTGCTTGTTGTTTTGTTAGATGCAATGTGTAAAAAAGAGAATTCTGCAATGAAGGGAAACTTGAATTTGCTTAAAGAGTTCTCTGGTTGTATTGATGCGGAGTCAATCGACATTCGTTCATCAATGAATGAATATCTTGATGCACGGTATGGTGTATGAGATTCTTTATTGATACGAATGTATTGATAGATTGGATTCTCAATAGAAATGAATTTCACGCAGATGCTGAACGGTTGATGTCTGCTGTGGTGAATGGAATTGCAGATGGTTATGTGTCATCACATTCACTTACAGATTTATTTTATATAACTCGTAAGAATTTGTCCTTAGAAAAAAGAAGACGTTTGATTTTATTTATTCTTGCGAATATAAAGGTTGTTCCAGAAAGTCAAATGATGTTTGACAATGTGTTGAATCAAGATCCGTTTTTTGATCTTGAAGATGGCTTGCAGCAACAATGCGCTTCTATTTCCAATCTTGATTATGTTGTAACACAAAATCTAAGGGACTTCCAAAATTCCAAGGTAAAGGCTGTTTCAATACGAGATGCTTTGCGATTGTTGAATTAAGGAGTTTTTTTTTCAATGACTCTGTTCCCCCAAAGTGTTGATAGAATAAATCCGAACATATAAACTGCTAGGTAGAAATACCTAGCGTTTTGTGTTTATGGACGCATTTCTTGATTATTTTCTGCCTAAATTAGCGAAGATTGTTCCAGAGCAATCAGCTTTGATAGAATCTATTGCAACTGGATATAAAATACTCCACCAAGAGAAACTTGGTGGAGATGGGGAATGTTCAGATATTTGGTATGATGCTGACGGACTGTGCTACCCACATCTATCTGGCAATCGCCTCGTTGAACCGAATGGCCTACCGTCACTACGGGTTCATCCCTCCAGCAAGAATGCTGACACTGAGCGTTTCACACAAGCCAAACTAGAATCAACTACTAAGAAAAAAGTAGTAAACAATGATGGCTCTGTCATTAAAGTCCATCACATCGAAATACAGCTAAGTGATGTTAAAGCGAATTTGACAAATGCTTTACGAACTGTGAACGCAGTATTACCGACTTTATTTGTAAATGCAAAGACACTATCTGATGTTGGGATAACAAAGGTCTTGCTCTTGGAATGATTGCCCTTGAATGAAATCGGGAAATAGGTCTCGTCTGCTTCAATGATACCATCCAAGCGAACCTTGTCCTGCATTTCCTGCAATGCATCCAGAATCTTATGGCGAAGATAGAAGGAATTGTTCTTAGTGATATGGCATTCCTTCGCACTATCACGGATGGTCATTCCTCGCATCATACAATGGATGTACTGGAAATACATATCCAGTTCCTTCTTGGCTCCATTGAAGATTGTTCTAGAAGCATAAGTGAAGGTTTTGCCACATCCCTTGCAGCGAAATCTCTGGTGACCACTCTTGGTATGACCGCACTTGCAGACATCAAGCAGACCACAATGTACGCAGCAGACCTCTTGGTTCGGGAAACGGTGCTTGGCTAGGAACTCCTCGGTGTCGGTGGAATCAATGATTTCCGTCAGTTCCGTGGGCATACCAAGGAGGCGAAGAAAGGTCTCCTTCTCCTTGTCGCTTAAGGACTTAAACATCTGGAATACTACATTTGCTTCTGCCGTTTTTCTGTCTCCTATACCTCTTATCGTATAGAATATGGAAAATGTCAAAGAAAAAGCAACATTTTGGGGGGACAGAGCCTTTTCAATTATTTGCGATTGGCGGAAGCTTTCGTTTTCTTCTTGGGTTTCGGCAAGACTTCCACCAGCTTTTGCACCACGTCCTTGGCGTGGGACTGGTGTTCCATTTCAAGGATGTAATGTTCCTTGGCTCCTTCGTAAGGAAACCCGCATTCGACATCTTCCATTAGGTCTTCCAGTTCAGGCAACTTCTTGACGTAGGCCATGTCGTCGCAGGCGATGATGACGGGCTTTTCGTCCACATAAATCATCCAGTCGCCAAACATCTTCTTGGCGCGCACGTCACCGACGTCGTTTAGAACATCCTTGATGAAGTCTATGAATTCAGCGCTGCAAGACAATTCTTTTTACCCTTCGCATTGCTCGTCGGCTTGCGGGTTCACAAAGCGGGCGTTGCCGATGGTACGTTCGGCAATCCACTGACGGACGGCTTGTTCTGCGGCCGCACCAAGAATTTCCTTCTTGTTCTTCTTCTTCAAGCCCTCGTGATGGGGGAGGAGTCCGAAGTTGAAATTCATGGGCTGGAAGTCTTCGTTTTCTTCTACCAGGCGGTTCATCAGGGCGCCGATGCAGCTTTCGTCAGGCAGCGGGTCTGCGTGACCGTGCAATAGCGTCTGTGCCATGTTCCATGCGGAATACCAGCCGGTGGCCACCGCTTCGGTGTAGCCTTCGGAACCGGTAATCTGACCGGCGAACCAGATGGGCGGCAAGTCCTTGGCGCATTCCAGTTCCGGGCGCAGGCGTAAGGTCTTGTCCAGGAACTTGGGGGAGTCGATGAAGGTGTTGCGGTGCATGCAGCCCAGGCGCGCGAAGTTTGCGTTCTTCAGGGCCGGCACCATGGTGAAGATTTCCTTCTGGGTGCCCCACTTGAGACGGGTCTGGAAACCTACCATGTTGTACAAAGTCTTCTGCTTGTTTTCGGCGCGGAGCTGGATTACGGCGTACCAAAGTTTGCCGTTATTGCCAAGGCCCAGACCGATGGGGCGCATGGGGCCATGGCGCAAAGTTTCGTAACCGCGGCGGGCCAGTTCTTCTACAGGCAGGCAGCCTTCGAACAGCTCGTGTTTTTCGTAGGGGCGGGGCTCCACGGATTCGGCGTCCACTAGGGCTGCCACGAACTTCTCGTAGGTTTCGCGATCCAGGGGGCAGTTGATGAAGTCTGCGGTTTCGCCCTTTTCCCAGCGGTTCATATAGAAGGCGTGGTCAAAGTCGATGGAGTCCGTTTCCACCACAGGAGCGATGGCGTCGTAAAAATGCAGGCGGTCGCTGCCCAGTCGCTTAAAGATGTCGTCGGCCAGAGTGTCGCTGGCCAAAGGACCTGCGGCCACCAGCGTGGGGCAGTCTCCGGCGAGACTGGTAACTTCTTCTCGGTGTAGCGTAATGTTCTCGCAGGCGTTAATGCGGGCCTCTACCAGGTCGCTGAAAATGTCGCGGTTCACCGTCAGGGAATCTCCAGCGGGCACTGCGGCCTCTGCGGCGCATTCCATAAGGAAACTTCCAAGCATTCTCAGTTCCTGCTTCAAAAGTCCGTGAGCGCTTGTGACCCCAAGAGCCTTGAAACTGTTGGAGCAGACCAGCTGGGCCAAGTGGCCGCCACGATGGGCGGGGGTTGGCTTTACCGGGCGCATTTCATACAGATGAACGTCAAAACCGCGGCTTGCCAACTGCAGGGCTGCTTCACAACCGGCGAGACCGCCACCAATTACGCGAACTTTTTGTGCAGAAACATTCTGAGTCATAGTCCAAAGTTAGAAAAATGCGTTGCCTCTGTATTTTGTATTTTCATTATTGCTATAATTTCCCAAGTTACTGATAAATGCAATTTTTATAAAAAATGTTGAATTTCAAGTCCCCAGAACTTTCCGATCGCGAAGCTGTCTGCAAGGCTGTTGGCGAAGCCTCTTATGTAGGCAGTGATGCCAGCTTTGGTAATCTTTTTCTTTTGCGTAAAAAGTACGGCACTGAAATCGCCTTTGAAAACGGAACCTTGTTTCGCTACTACAACGGAAAGGGAAGTCGTCGGGGCTATACGTTCCCCTTAAGCGGGGCGCTCAAGGCAAGCGATGTCTCTCATCCAGAGGGTGCCGAAAATAATTTTAGCGAAGAAAATCTTGCCGTAATTTTTGCTGATCTTCGTCTCATAGAGCGGCACGCTGCCGAAAAAGACCGTCCCCTGGAATTTTGCCTGGTGACCGAAGAACAGTTGAAAATTCTTCAGCAGTATTTTGGTGACCGTGCCGTTGTTGAAGAAAATCGCGGGGACAGTGACTACATTTATTCAGCAGAAAGCTTGGCTACTCTTGAAGGAAAAGATTATCGGAAAAAGCGCAATCATCTTTCCAGATTCAACCGCACCTATAGCGATTATGAACTGCGCCCTATCACCGCAGAAAATTCCGCAGAAGCTTTGGACGTAGAAAAGCTTTGGCTTATCGAAAGCGGAACCATTGAACCCGCTGCCGTCTCTCCCTGCGAAAACCTTTCTGACGAATGCTCCGACGCTGCTACAGCCGAATGTTGCGAAGACCGCAAGTCCCGTTGCGCCGAGTTCGATGCCATCGCCGAAGCTTTATACCGTATGGATACTTTGGGCTTCAAGGGCGCCATCTTATACGTGAATGGAAATCCCGCAGGTATGACTATGGCCACAGAAATCAGTTCCGGAGTCTGGGACATCCATTTTGAAAAAGTCATTGGGGAGTGCGCCGAGAACGGTGGCTACACTGCCATCAATAAACTTTTCGCAGAAAGTCTCGGTGGGGTAGGCCTCATCAATCGCGAAGAAGACATCAACATCGAAGGCCTCCGCAAGGCAAAACTGTCTTATTACCCGCTGGTCATTCTCCACAAATACCACGTTACCATCAAGAGTGTCTAATGCTTTCTGAAGTTCTTTCCAAGTCCACTTGTGCCAAGTGCAAATTCTGCTGCTCCTTCCGCAGGCAGAGCCTTTGGGAAACGCCCTTGTTCGACGACGAATCCATCCAGAAACTTTCCGGGGAGAATGCGTACAACGTAATCGGAACTTTCGAGAATCGTCAAACTATGCTGGATCATTTGTACAAGACCGCCGACCCCGAAGAGGAAGTCCCTTGTACGTTTCTGGACCCGCAGAAAGGCTGCATCTTGAAAGGGGAGGACAAGCCTTTCGATTGCAGTATTTGGCCGCTTCGCATTATGCGTAAGGATGGGCGACTGGTCATTGCCCTGACGCCCACCTGCCCCGCCATCGGAGCCGTGCCTAGTGAAAAGTTGAGCTCACTGGTCCTTAACGGTCTGGGCAAGAAAATCTTCGACTACGCAAAAGAACACCCTTACATCATCAAGGAATATCACGAAGGATTCCCCGTCATTCAAACTTTTGAATAAACTAAGTATACAAGCGGTGTTCGTCCCGAACTTCCCATGTCAAAAGTAAATTCTCTGGAATAAAAAAGGCCGCCCCGCAGGGCCGCCCTGATTTAGTCTCTAGATTCCTGTTTCTAATCTTTCGTCTAATTCACAATCATCTTTTTGTAAGTCCTGGCGTTTCCGATCCAAAGCTTTACAAGAAGTTCTTCCAGAGATGCCGAGGTAACGCAGTCTGGATCTGCATCCTGGATTTCGTCGGAAATCATGTTGGCCTGCGTGAGGTTTAACATGCCGTAGTAGAGAGCCTCTATCAGTTGGGAGAGAAACTCCGGGGACACCCTTGCGATGCATTCCATATCGTTTAGGGGAGGAAGCTGGCTGTTGTCCGGCATGAATTGGTCTAGGTTGTCCATGGTCCACATGTCGGCTGCCTTGCCCATATCCGGTGTGAGGGCAATACCTTTAATGTTGGATCGGTATTCCTTCCATTCTTGATCGGTAGTCTTGCCGGCCTTGCGGATTTTCTTCAAAAAAGAAAGCACAGTGTAGTACAGTTCTTTTTCTTTCTGGTTGATTTCCTTTTGGGAAGCTTGAATCATGGATACCTAGAATTAAAAACTTAAAAGAGCCGCGCCGCCCGTAGACGGACGCGGCGTTTGTCTGTATTAGTGACGGAACAGAACTAGTGGCGGAAGTGGCGCATGCCGGTGAAGACCATTGCCACGCCAAGCTTGTTGCAAGCTTCGATGGAAAGGTCGTCCTTCTTGGAGCCACCCGGCTGCACGATGTACTGGACACCGGCTGCGGCTGCTGCTTCGACGTTGTCCGGGAACGGGAAGAATGCGTCGGAACCCATAACGACTTCGCTGAACACCTTAGCTTCCAGAGCCTTGAGACCAGCCTTGTCAATGCACTTGCCCTTTTCGTTGAAGAACTTCTGGGCGGCCTTCATGCGGGCGACGTTGTCGCGAACGCGGGGCTGGCAGAGGCGGAGGTTAGAGTCAATGCGGTTGGGCTGGCCGGGGCCAAGACCCAGAACCTGGAAATAGCCACGAGCGTATTCGTAACCCATGACGATAGCGTTGGACTTGGTGTGCTTGGTAACGATCCAGGTGAAGCGGGCCAGGGCTTCCTTATTCTTTGCGAACTTCTTCTTGGTGACGCATTCGAACTTTTCGTAAACGTCAACGTCGCGGTCCTGAACCAGCATACCGCCGATCACGTGCTTGTACACCTTCATCTTGGTGGCCTTCTTGATTTCGCCAACTTCCAAGAGACGGATGTCCTTAGACTTGTTCTTGAGGAATTCGAGAGCGTCAGCTTCGAATGCCGGAGCGAGGAGAATTTCAACGAACTTGCCCTTCAAGAATTCTGCAGTCTTGAGGTCGACCTTCTTGGTCACTGCGATCACGGAACCGAAAGCGGACACCGGGTCACCTTCCCATGCTGCTTCCATAGCGGTGCGGAGGGTCTTACCGGTAGCGAGGCCACAGGGGTTCATGTGTTTCACGATGACAACTGCATTTTCACCAGCGAATTCGCGAGCCATTTCGAGAGCTGCGTCGGCGTCAACAATGTTGTTGTAGGAGAGTTCCTTGCCGTGGAGCTGCTTTGCGGTAGCGAGGCTTGCTTCGTCGCAAGTGGGGTCGCGGTAGAAAACAGCTGCCTGGTGAGAGTTTTCACCGTAGCGCATGGGCTGCGGGTCAACGAATTTGAGCTTCAGTTCTTTAGCTTCTTTAGCCATATTATCCTCTTTTTTCAATTAAGAATTAATAATTAATAATTAAAAATTTTGCTGGTAATGAACAATCCAATATAGTGCGGACTAAGTTCGCTTTTGTTAAGGCGGCGAAGCCGCGTTTCTTTACATTGTTCATTCTTCATTTTTCATTGTTAATTTTAGGTTTCTGAAGGTTCTCCGCCGAATACGGAGGGTTCCGGATTAATGTTGTCCAACGGGTCTTCCGGGTCTACCACCAGGTTGTAGTAGACGTTGTTCTGCAGTTCGTCCTCGATGTAGAAGAGCGTACCGCCCATGGCACTGCCGCATCCGGCGCATGCCCCCTGGAAGCGAATCTTCAGGTGGTTGTCTTCGGTGAGATCCAAAATTTCCAGGTCGCCGCCGTCGCCCTGCAGCGTTCCGCGGACGGACTTGTGGAGCCATTCCTCGATTTTCTCGATCTTCTGCACCTTGGTGAGGGCGTTCCATTCGGTGTCAGCCTCGGCACGGCCTTCCGCAGTCTGGGTGCGGTACTTGATGCGTTCCATCTTCTCGCGAACGATGATTGCAGTTGCCTTCTTCTCGGGATATTCTTCCAGGACCTTTGCAATCAGCTTGTTCATCTGACCGATTTCTGCTGCGGTTTCGGGAATGGCACGAACTTCGGGAATGTCTCGCAGTTCTTCCTCGATGGACTCCGCCGTAATCTTGCAGGCTTCGTCGATAGTCACCATCTGGATCTTCTTGCAGAAGGTGTCGGCGAGGGCGGTAAACACCGGGCCGCCGTAGGTAAAGAATCTGGTCTCCAGAATCTTGTCGCAGTCTGGGTCGATCATCAGATAGACTTTCAGGCTAGCTTCCTTCACGTCAACCAGGGCGAGCCCCTTTTCATCCGCTTCAATCTGGAATATTGCCCCACGGTACTTGGGGGACTTTGCAATATCTTGCACCTTCTGGGAAAGTGTGCTTGTAACATCTTCGCTCATACAAGGTACAATTTAGAAAAATAAAAAAGATGTCACATTTAAAATCACTTAAAAAGCGGGGTAGGTACAAAAAACATATTCACGCCCCCGCTAAATTATTCCTTTGTCTGTAGTGTAGGCTGCCTTTGGGCTTTGTTGGGAGGCGTTTGCTGGTGCAGACAGCGGGGTTATTGGGCAATATTTGCTGATACCCCCGCTTGGCTAAAGAAAAAATTCCGCAGATGAATTGCTTATAGCGGGGTTGAGGCTTATTTTTTCATTAAAACCCCGCCTTTTTGCAGATTTAAATTTTTGAACGAAGAAAGCCCCACTTTCGCGGGGCATCCTTTAATCTTTAACCTTTAAGCTTTAAGCTTGGCGTTCTACGAACGCAGGCCTCTGCGGCTCGGAAATGAGAGCAAATAAATTTGCTCTCGCTTCACTCGCCTTGTTAGGCCTTAATAATCGTGTCCTTAGCCAGCACAACGATGCCGGATTCGGTTACATGGAACAGCTTCTTGTCGCGTTCCAGGTCGTAGCCAATCTGGAAGCCTGCAGGAATATGCAAGCCCTTTTCGATAATGGCTCTACGTACCTTGGCACCAGGTCCAATGGTCACGTTGGGGAAGAGGATGGATTCTTCCACCATGGCATCCTTCTGGATGGTAACACCAGGAGAAAGAATGCTCTTCACCACGGTGCCGCCGCCAATGATACAGCCTGCAGAGACGATGGAGTCGATGGCTGCTCCCTGATGGGATTCGTTATCGCCCGCAAAGAAACGTGCAGGTGGCTGGTTCCAGTTGTAGGTACGGATTGGCCAGTAGTTGTTGTACAGGTCGAAGGGCGGATTTTCGGAGCAAAGGTCCATGTTTGCTTCGAAAAAGGCGTCAAGTGTTCCCACGTCGCGCCAGTAACCCTTGGTACTTGCCTGTTCGCCACGAACGATATTGGTGTTGAAGTCGTAGACGTACACTGGATAGTCGTGGTACAAAGCCGGAATAATATGCTTGCCGAAGTCGGTTGCTCCGTTGGATGCTCCCTTCATCAGCTCGCGGACCAGGAACTTACTGGTGAACAGGTAGTTGCCCATGGAAGCGAGGCACCAACCCGGACGACCCGGCATTTCCTTAGGGTTCTTGGGCTTTTCTTCGAAGCCGATCATGCGGTTGTCCTGGTCCACTTCGATAATGCCGAATTCGCTTGCTTCCTTCACCGGCACGGGAATGGCGGCGATGGTGAGAAGTGCTGCACGGGACAGGTGGAAATCAATCATCTGATTGATGTCCATCTTATAAATGTGGTCTCCACCGAAGATGGCCACCAAGTCCGGGCGTTCGTCGGTAATCAAATTGATGTTCTGGAAGATGGCGTCAGCAGTACCGCGGTACCATTCGTCGCCTGTACGCATCTGGGCGGGAACCAGGTCCACATACTGGTCCAGGCTTGCGTTCAAATTCCATGCGGCAGAAATATGCTTGTTCAGGGAGTCGGACTTGAACTGGGTCAATACCTTGATCTTGAAGATGCCGGAGTTGATGAAGTTGTTCAAGACGAAATCAATAATGCGGTAGGTGCCGCCAAAGTGGACGGCGGGCTTGGCGCGGTCGCGAGTTAGGGGCTGTAGACGGCTGCCTTGACCACCTGCCATGATCATACAAAGAATGTTTTTCTGGTGTTCTCTAGAATAGGACCAGCTCATATTACCCTCAAATTTGGTAAACAAAAAAATTACAAGGCATAATCTATCAATTTTTTAGGAAAAAGGGAAAAAAGACGAAAAAAATCATAAAAAATATTTCAATTAGTCTAGTCAAACTGCGGTCGGTGGTCCTCCTGTGGCAGTTAGACTTGTCGGGCTTTGTTCAGACGGCGTTTTTTTTGAACGTTTTTCCAAATAATTGGTGTTCATGTTCAAGAAAATTTTATACATTTCTAGCGTTCGAAAATTCTCGAAAGGGTGGACTGCGTCATGTAGTCGCCTTAACATTAACCAAATAGGAGCTAAAAATGTCTCTTACTCTGAACGACATCAAGCACCCGAAGATCAAGGCTTGGGTTGAAGAAGTTATCGCAATGTGCGAACCGGACAACGTTGTTGTTGCTGACGGTTCCGTTGAAGAATACAACACTCTTATGCAGAAGTGCGTTGACGCAGGTCTCGCTACCAAGCTCGCTAAGAAGGAAAACTGCTACCTGTTCCGTTCTCTCCCGTCTGACGTGGCTCGTGTTGAATCCCGTACCTTCATCTCCTCCGTTAAGGAAGAAGACGCAGGTCCGACCAACCACTGGATTGACCCGGTTGAACTGAAGAAGACCATGTCCGGTCTCTACAAGGGCTGTATGCACGGCCGTACCATGTACGTGATTCCGTTCTGCATGGGCCCCCTCGGTTCTGCAATCTCCAAGAACGGTATCGAAATCACTGACTCCGAATACGTCGTTCTCAACATGGACATCATGACCCGTGCTGGCAAGAAGGTTCTCGACATCTTCAATGCTGACCCGAACGCTGACTTCGTTCCTTGCCTCCACTCTGTGGGTAAGCCGCTCAACAACGGTGAAAAGGACAACGGTGTATGGCCCTGCGCTGACGTTGAATTCAAGTACATCTCCCAGTTCCCCGAAGAACACCTCGTGTGGTCCTACGGTTCTGGCTACGGTGGAAACGCTCTGCTCGGCAAGAAGTGCTTCGCTCTGCGTATCGCTACCGTTCTCGCTCGCGACGAAGGCTGGCTGGCTGAACACATGCTCATCCTCAAGCTCACCAACCCGGAAGGCAAGGTCAAGTATGTAACAGGCGCATTCCCCTCTGCTTGCGGTAAGACCAACCTCGCTATGCTCATCCCGACTATCCCGGGCTGGAAGGTCGAAACCATCGGTGACGATATTGCATGGATGAAGTTTGGTGCTGATGGCCGTCTCTACGCTATCAACCCTGAAGCTGGCTTCTTCGGTGTTGCTCCGGGCACCTCCGCAGAATCCAACAAGAACGCTCTTATCTCTGCTGAAAAGAACACCATCTACACCAACTGCGCTCTCACTGAAGATGGCGACGTATGGTGGGAAGGTATCGGCTATCCTGCAACCGGCAAGCTGGTTGACTGGAAGGGCAATACCCGTGACGCTCTCCCGAAGGACAAGGCTCCGAAGGGCGAAGAAATGGCTCACCCCAATGCTCGCTTCACCGCTCCGGCATACCAGTGCCCCTGCATTGCTGAAGAATGGGAAAATCCGGCAGGCGTTCCGATCTCCGCAATTCTCTTCGGCGGTCGTCGTCCGTCCACCATTCCTCTGGTTCACCAGTCTCTGAGCTGGAACCACGGCGTGTTCCTCGGCTCCATCGTTGGTTCCGAAATCACCGCTGCTTCCACCATTAACGCTGCTGAAGTCGGTAAGATCCGTCGCGACCCGTTCGCAATCCTTCCGTTCTGCGGCTACAACATGGGTGACTACTTCAAGCACTGGATCGAAATCGGTAAGAAGTCTACCGAAGACAAGCTCCCCAAGATCTTCTACGTCAACTGGTTCCGTAAGGACGAAAACAACGCAGAACTTCCGGGTGGCTTCATGTGGCCGGGTTACGGCGACAACAGCCGCGTCCTCGCTTGGATCTTCGACCGTTGC
>JAZRXW010000037.1:0-48513 GCA_045600425.1 Fibrobacter sp. | reverse complement strand
AATATGGGATGGAATTCTGTAATACCTGGGTGCAGAATTCGAGATTTACTAGGCTGGTCGAAGTTTGCGCCGACCTTCTTGGGCGTGAATCAGACGAGATCTTAAATACGAAGGGAAAGCTTGTAGGAATGGACAGGGATGTGACTTTGGACAGGGGTTCGACTCCCCTCACCTCCATTAAAAAGACCTCGCGTCAAGCGGGGTCTTTTTAATTATCTTAGCCGCGCTTTCCGGTCCAGCCAAGCTTTTCGCGGAGGGCACCAACGAAGCCCGTATGACGCATGCGAAGGAATGTGGTAAAGGACTTGCTTTGAGTCAAGACCACATGATCCTCTGGTTTTAGAGCAACGCAGGAACGGCCATCAAAGACAAGATCAAGAGTCTTGCCTGCGGCAGGTTTCAGTTCCAGTTCCTTGTCCGTCAAGGACATGACAAGGGGACGCACAGACAAGCTACTCGGGGCAACAGGAGTAAGAACAACCGCATAAGTTGCAGGATGAATAATAGGTCCACCAGCAGCCAGGTTATAGGCTGTTGATCCAGTCGGAGTAGAAACCAGCAGGGAGTCCGCCCAATATTCCGTATAGTCGGTGCCGTTGTAAAGAACATTCACGTTCACCATACGTTCGGGAGCATGAGCGCGAACGTGAACCTCGTTCAAAACGGTCTGCTTGGCGATGCGCTTTCTACCGCGGTAGACGGTAGCGTCAATCATCATGCGGTCGCGGGTGGAAAAATCCCCCGCCAATAAATCATCCAGAGTTTGCGGTAGTGCATTAATGCGGGTTTCGGCAAGGAACCCGACGTGTCCCGCGTTAACTCCCAAGATGGGAATGTGATGACCCAAGGCCATATGAGCTGCGGACAATACGGTGCCGTCGCCGCCAATAGCCAGCAACAAATCCGATTTCAAAAGAGCCGCTTCCTTCACAATTTTTAAAGGAGCCTTCACCAGCTCTTTCAAGTTATCCAAAGCACAGAATTTCACCTGAGGATGTTCAGAAGCCCAAGAGGTTATTTGCTCCAAAGCAAATGCCAAATCCGGGCTCTTGTCCTTCCAACCGATAATACCAATCTGACGGAACTTTATACTAGAAGTCTTTTCGTCTACAGACTTGTCTTCCTGCATGTTCTTCTTCAACATGGAGTCCTCTATTTATCGTCTGATTCCTGTTTCTCGGACTGAATCTCAGTAACTTGTTTTAGCTTTTCCAACAAGCCGGGATAAGTATTTTCAACAACCTCGCTGTGGGCTACAGGCTCATCGTTTTGCAACGCCATTGAGAGCACATTAAGCGCCAGGGTAATCTCAGGATTTTCGCCACCATCAAAGTCACTGCCGTTCACCACAGTTTCAAGACCGCGAATAACCAGTCCATCATCGTAAACACCAACTTCGGCGCCGGTCTTTCTCAGGTTTTCCGCCAACACCTCATTGAGAGTACGGCGATCCTTGCGAATTTCCTTGGGCATTCGCAAGATGGTCTCCCCTTCGGCAAAGCAAGCGGCAACAGCAAGCATGGCAAATTCTTCCATACCGGTTGACATCATGTCTTCAGAAAAGCGGCGACCTTGCAGGCGCTTGCCCGAGACCATGGGGAAAATTTCAACGTCACCGTAAACATCTCCGTAGCGTTCACGCCGGCTAACAGTTTCAAAGCTAGCCCCCATACGCTTAAAGCAGGTCAACGCCCCTGCACGGCTGCTGTTCAAGTCAACGTTCTTTACGCAAACCTTTGCATTCTTGGGCAAATTGCCGATGGTCACCAGCAAGGCAAAAGCCATGGCCTCGGTGGTGTCGCCAGGGACAAAGTATTCGCGGGCCGTAATAATCTTTGTCTCGGAAAGTTCTGTAGCCTGGGTGCGCTCCACCTTCTGACCGCGTGCAATGAGCATTCTGCGTTCCAGTTCGCTCAACTGCTCCATACCGCGGCTTTCATATTTCAGACGAACGCCAAAATACATAAGCATTTTGGTCCACTGGTCATGAACCGTAGACTTTTCTTCAAATGTCATGTATTCTGAACGGATCAAATTTCGCATCAAGAACCGATTGCGCATAATGTAGGGAATATTTCCCAACGAATCTTTCTTGAGAACGGGATCCTCGGCAGCAAAAGTAAAGACAAACTTAGCCGGTTCATCAGTAACAGGCTTTACCTTAAAATACTTCTGCAAAGTTTCCTTGGCCTGGTTCACCTGGGCAATGCCAGTCTCATCAGCTTCGGCAGCAAAGGTGTAAAGCTGTTCCAGGTCCTTGGAAGCCAAGGTCCAGAGCATTACGTTACTTTCTTCGTTAAAGTCAAAAGGCAAAAGGGAGGGCAAACTGTACTGGAAGCCCTTCCCATCCAGCACTAGCTGGTGGCCTTGAATTTCGTAGTTCAACCCAAATTCACGGAGAGCCTCTGCAAGGCGTTCCGAGCCTGCAGCCCAGGCAAAGTCTTCCAAAACAGTGCGGCCATTTACCAGAAGGGCCATCACCAAGGTCAGGTTCATTCGTTCCCGGTCCGGGTTCAGCAAAAAATCCATTAACGTTCCTTTACGTCGTAATCCAAAACAGAGAGAATTCCAATAGCCCGGCGGGCTTCTTCGGGAGTCTTGAAAGCCAGAAGCAAGGTTCCCGCCACATTTTCACGGACTTTCATCAGTTCTATGTCACGGACATTCAGACCTGCATCCGCCAAAGGACGAAGCACATTGAGCAGAGCACCCGGTTCATCTTTTAGGGGGACAGTAATTTCGGCAAAGAGAGCAGCGGCGTTGCGGCCCGGAGCAAAAAGACTTGCACGACCGTCGTTACCTGCCTTGAAGACCTTCTCCAACTTGTCAGAGCAGTCATCTGCAGCCGGGCGACCATCGGTTACTGCCACCAGACTATCCATAGCGGCAATAGTTTCGTCCAGACCTTCACGAACTTCGCGAAGCGCCCGAACAGTCTCGGAGCGGTTGGTCACAGCGATATCGTGCCACATATTCCAGCCGGAAGCGGCAATGCGGGTCATGTCTCTGAAGGCACGACCAGCGTAATGCTGGTAATTGTAATTCAACAAGCGTTCCGGAATATTCGCAGCCAATGTGGAAGAAAGCATCTGCGGCATGTGGCTTACCCAAGCCATTGTGCGGTCATGATGTTCCGGCGGGAACACTACAGAATGGGCCCCCACAAAATCGATGAGCTGGAGCAGAGGCTTGTAGGCTGCCTCCGGAGTCCCATCCGGCGGACAAACAAACCAGTAAGCGTTCTCGAAAATAGAGGGATCGTTATATTCCAAAGTCCGTTTTTCGGAACCGGCCATGGGATGACTTCCCACAAACACAAAAGGAGCAGGAAGTTTTGCTCCCGCCTTGCAAATTTCAACTTTCGTGCTTCCGATATCCGATACCAAAATGGACTTGCGGGAGGCACCCTCTAGTATACCCGAAGGCAGCTTAGACAAATCTTCTAAGGTTTTCAAGATGTGCAAGATTGGACTGCACAGCAAAATGACATCTGTATCTTTAGCCCATGCGGCAGTCTCATCATAGCCGAAGAATTCATCGGCCAACTTCATATCGCGAGCACGTTGGAGCGTGGAAGGAGAACTGACGGCACGGACCTTCACAGGAAGGTTCGCCTGCTTGATGGCTGAGGCAATGGAACTTGCCAGCAGTCCAAAGCCAACCAGCGTAATATGTTCCATTTTTAGTCCTCCACCTTGCGGGTTTCCGCCATAATGGTCTTGAAAATTTCCTTAACGGAATCCGAGGAAAGAGGGCCCTTCGTCATGGAACCCACCTTCTCTAAAACAGCCCTCTCCCGAGACTCATCCAAAACGGGAAGCCCCAATTCTTTCTTGAGTTTTCCAATTTCAGTAGCGTAGGTAGCCCGCTTGTTCAGGAGGGTGATAATTTCGTCATTCAGTTCATCAATACGGATGCGCCAATCTTCTATCTTCATAGTAGGGAATTTAGAAAAAAGGCGAGAGCTGCGAAAAAATGCTTGCATTTTTTCATTGCCGAGCCACTGCTAAATGCGTTTGAAAAACGCAATTTAAGAAAAACTCTCTTATTATTTAATCGCGACCGTAAAAATGATTGCCGAAATGGCCCTTTACCAAAGCTTGGACAGAGTCCATGTAGTTGTAGGCAGTCTGGCGACGAACACCCAAACGTTCTGCCACAGCGGAAATGGGATTTTTCTTGGTATCTCCCAAGGAAATCCAAGTAGACACAAACTTTTCTAGTTTGTCCTCCCCTACCTTACGGAGATAATTGCGTACCTGCTCCAGACCTTCAATATTAAAGACATCGCTTTCATCAAGGGACGCCACCTCATGGTCAACACGAAATACGTCTACCGAAGCATTTTCCAGATCCTTGTCCCCGATGTAACGACCTTCAGAAAAAGTTTCAGGAACACAGCTTCCATCATCCCCAAGAGTCTCGCCACTTTCAGAAATGCGGTCCCCCTTAAAGAGAAAATTATCAGGATTGCGGTCTTCAACCCAGTCCTGTCCACGCTTGGCAAAAATTCCCCGGACCCAAGCCATAAAGGGGGTTCCGCTGTTAACATCATAGCTATGGACACAGTTATAGAAACAGAGATAACAATAGCCAGAAGCTTCTTCGTAGGAAGCGCCTTTTCTACTGTAGGTAAAGCCAAACTTCTTGGGATGCTTGCCATCGGGACCATAAAGGTGCATACGTTCCACCTCCTGGGTATGGTTCATATAAAGCTTTCCACAAGCCTTGTTGTCGCCCCCCTTTGCTGCAAGCAAAAGGATCAAATCTTCAGAGTTCAAACCTGTGCGGTTTTCGTAATCCTTATTCGCGTTGATTCCCATAGAAATCTCCTGATTGTAGTTCATCTATCATTGCTCCCGAAATGATTTTTTCCAGCGTTTTAAGCCCGCTGGCTAAGGCTATAACGTTCTAGGCATCAGAGAGAAACCGTACCGAAAAAAATTTTCTTCGGGACGATTGGCATATGCTAGCCAAAAGCACTGCATTAAGAACCAAGCAAGAAATTTGCAAGATTCTATTTATTTCCACCTCTAACAGTGATTTAACTGATGTGATTCAAATATAGAAAACCCTCAGTGTAAAAGAACTCTTCACAAAAAAATTTATTGAATTTTACAAAGTCCCCGTCAAAACCGATAATCAAAGTATCTAAGTTTGCAAGCATCATTTTCATGCTCTAAATGTAAGCAAAAGCGAGTGCCAAAAATTGACACTCGCCATTTTTTTTCGAAAATTTTTTGAAAAAAAAAATTAGAACAACACCTTATATTCGTCAAAAGCCTTAGGGTTAGCCTTCAGGGTATTGCCATCCCAGTCCATCAGGGCGCTACCCCATTCGCCGTAGCTGGCGGGTTCCCAGAAGAACGCTCCCAACCCGCGGGGAACCTGTTCCATAATCTGGTGAGTTTTTGCACGGGATCCGTCATAGCCATAGATGTTCTTGCCTGTTCCGCCATTGTATTCCGCAATGAGAAATTCCAAACTCGGATAACTGCTGGCGAGACTGCTCATCAAGTTTTTCCAGGTGTCAGGTGTGCCATGCTGGTAGGCGGTGTAAGCGGAGAAAGCCATCACGTCGGGAGAAACTTTTTCCGTCTTGATAATAGAATTCATCCACCAGTTTACCGTAGTTGCATTCTGAGGGCTTTCGATGTGGAACACGGTCTTGATCTTGTGGGAAGAAGTCTCGAAAGCCTTTACCGCCCGGGAACCTGCAGCAAGATACTTCGCCGTATTTGCAATTCCATTAGGATTCTGCTGCTTGTTCATGACGCCGTTGACGCTATTGGAAGCCAACTGCACGTTATCGCCCCAGCAATTGGTGTTACTCGTGGGAAGGTCTCGCAGCATCCCGTTGGTAATTTCGTTTCCCACCTGCACCATATCCGGCAGGGCATTCACCTGCTTGAGAGCGTTCATCAGGTCGTAAGTATAAGCATAGACGGAATCCGCCATGGCATCTGCGCTTTGCACACCGCGCCAACGTTCGGGAATAATCTGCGTGTCCGGATCCGCCCAGACATCGCTATAATGAATATCCAGCAGGAAGGTAAAGCCAGCCTTTTTCACCTTCTGGGCATAGGCAACCACATGTTCCTTATCGCCGAAAGCTTCACTATCCTGACCACAGCCCGCTGCGGCATAACCGTAGGCCGCCTTGGGACTGAGGAATGTTTTCAAACGGATGGCGTTAAACCCGTGGTCACGCAACAGCGTGAAAATATCCTTCTCGGTTCCGTCCGTATCAAAAATGCGGGTACCGTAGGATTCGTATTCCTGGAATCGGGAAATGTCTGCGCCCACAATATACTTGCTCTGGAATTGTGGAGGAGGAGGTACAGACGAGGAACTTTGTAGAGGTTCAATGCTAGAACTTGAACGAGAATGCTCCATTCCAGAAGAACTGCGGGGAGGTTCCATATTAGAAGACATGGGCCGTGAGTCAAAGGATGAACTGCTCAAAATTTCTAGGCCGGAACTCACGGGAATAATTTCACCGAAATAGGCGCTGTCAAAGGACGCACTGGACAGAGAAATCATCTCGCTGGACAAACCTATACCAGCGCTTGAATACTCCGTTGGAAATCCCAAAGATGACATCGGAATTTCGGAAACCGATCCCTCAATTGAAGAGGAAGATTGTCCGACAATATTAGAATCGTATTCAGCTTCCGCATTGGAACCAGAATCACTACAGGCACAAAGTACCAGCGCACAAGCCGCCGTGCCAAACACAATATCCTTTAATTTTCCCATAAAAGGAAAAATACTCTTTTTTCTACCGTTGCAGTTTTAAATTTTTTGAAACAAATGGACTTTTGCAGTGAAAAATCGTGGAAACATCCCCCCAAAGTTTTTAAATTTGAACCAATGCTTTTGACAGACCTGCTCACCTCCCCTGCCGTACAGGAATTCATCCAGAACGCCATCAAGAAAAAGATGGATGCGTTGCAAATTTCTACGGCACTAAATAAGTCGGGGTACAGCAACGAAGACCGCGCCGCCATCATGGACTATATGGCGCTAGTCCCCAAGTTTCGCGAAAAATTTTTTGGTGAAGCAGGCAAGAAAAGCGACAAGTTTTTGCTATGCGACAGACTAGCCCTGGAGCAGAGTACCGCCCAAGATATCGGCCGTTACAAGGCTAATTTATGGATAGCGGGTTTAGAATCGCAAGGACAAAAAAAAGAAGCTGAGCTAGTCTCTCAGGATGCAAGCGCCCCGCTGGATGCAAGCGATTCAAATTTCAAGGATACAAAAGCCCGCCGCCCCCTAGTGCACGATCTTTGTTGCGGCATGGGCGGCGACAGCTATTTCATTCCAGAAACATTTGATGTGTGTGGAGTAGACCTGGACGAAAACCGTCAGGCCATGTACCGCTACAACATCAATGTCATGAGAGATTCTGCAGGCGAAACCATTCTAGACGATGTCCGCGAAGTCGCTCGCAGGAATTCCACTGAAGGAGCGACTTCCGCAGACACAGCTTCCGCTGACGCCTCGGGAGCCAAGCGCGCCGCTGATGCATCGGACTCCAAGCGCATCGCAGACTTTTTCACCATAGATCCGGCCCGTCGTGCTGTCGAAGGAGAAAATCAGCGAGACCTGCGAAATCTTACGCCAACCTTCGAGGAAGTTCTGGAAATTTCCCGCCACTACCTGGGCGGCATGGCAAAGCTTCCTCCGGGATACCCCACCGACGAAATCCCTCAGGACGCGGAACTGGTCTATCTGGGAAGTCACTCGGACTGCCGCGAACTGCTGGTTTTATTCGGTGCACTGGCGAAGAATCCTGGAAAAGTCCGCGCCATCATGGTGGACAAGAACGGCGAAACAGTCCGTGACGCTGGCGGTGCACCTGCCGAATGGTCCGGTACCTTGTCAGAAATCCAGGCAGCCTCCAACAAGGACGCAGAACACGATCTTCCCGGCTGTGAACGTAGCTTCCGGAACGCCACCAGCGAAAGTGACCTGCCCGTAGGTGAAATTGCAAGTTTCATCGCAGAACCTACAGCACTCCTGATACGCAGTCACCTGTTTGGAAACGTAGCCCTGGCTACCGCTCCCGATGCCCACCTGATTAACGAGGGAATCGCCTACGTCAGTTGCGACTCGCCGCTTCCCGCTCCCGCATTTGCAAACTTCCAAGTTATCGATTCCTGCGAAATTTCCACCAGCGCCGTCCGCAACATGCTTAAGGAGCACAACGTAGGAAAACTCACCCTAAAACTCCGCGGTGTCAAGGTAGATCCCGACGAAGAAATCAAGAGGCTGAAACCTAAGGGAAAGAATTCCGCAATTCTCTTCTATACTCGACATAAAGGCGAAAAGATCGCCATTCTCGCAAACCGCCTTTAAAGAGATTTTTGCGGACAAATCATTTTTACCTAGAACCATCAATCATCGCCATTGTATTTATCTTTGAAATATGTTTAAAGCTTTTTCACTACTTGCAATCGTAGCATCACTTTTTATCGCCTGCGGAGACGATTCCTCCACTAGTCCAAATCCAAGTAATTCCAGCAACGGAGCGTTCTCGGAAAGCAATGGCTGGCGCAACTACTGTCTGGATGTCATCAACAAGTATCGAGCCTCCGAAGATCTAAAACCTTTAACTCTTGCTCCCGAAGCCAAGCAGACCTGCGTCGACGAGCAGGCTGCCGCCGACCTGAAGATTAACAAGGCTCACGGACATTTTGGCAACTGCGGTGAGTTCGCCCAGAATTCAGGCTCGAACATCGACTTGAAATGGCAAAATACCGAAGAAAAAATCGTCGACACCTATCTTGAAATGATGTGGAGCGAGAAAAAGCTGGTGGAAAGCGGAGAACGGAATCCCGACAAAAAGGAAGACTTCTCCTACATAGGTCACTACCTGAATATGAGCAGCACCAAATACACCTCGGTAGCTTGCGGCATCGCCAAGAATTCCGACGGGACCAAGGGATGGCTCAACATCAACTTCTTCTAACGACATAGTTCAACACCAATTTTTGCCGATTGCCACGCGCAACTCCTTTTGATTATGACAGTAAAACTAGAAGAATCCTGGCTCAACCTGCTCAACGATCAGTTTGAACAGCCTTATTTCAAACAAATTAAAGAAACCTTAATTAAAGAAAAGGCTGCGGGCCGGATTATCTACCCACCCGGTTCCAAAATTTTTGCAGCACTAGACTTTTGCCCTGTAGAAAAAGTCAAGGCCGTGATTATCGGGCAAGATCCTTACCACAATCCGGGACAGGCACACGGTCTCTGCTTTTCCGTCCCTATGGGAATCGAACCGCCGCCTTCCCTCATCAACATCTTTAAGGAACTGCACGATGACTTGGGTATCACCCCTCCCCCACACGGCAATCTGGAATCTTGGGCCCAGCAGGGAATTTTACTGCTGAATGCATCCCTAACGGTTCGTGCCCACGCCGCCGCAAGTCATGCAGGAATCGGTTGGCAACAGTTTACGGACACCATTATCCAGAGACTTTCGCAAACCCGAGAAAACCTGGTGTTCCTTTTGTGGGGAAGTTTCGCCATCAAGAAGCAGGAACTTGTGGCAAAAGGCCGCGGTCACCTGATATTGACAGCACCCCACCCGAGCCCGCTTTCTGCCTATCGCGGGTTCTTCGGCTGCAGGCACTTTAGCAAGGCAAACACCTACTTACAGAGCAAGGGACTGGAGCCCATTGATTGGAGCATCAAATAACCAGAGCAAAATACTCATCATTTGTACCTTTGTTCCAGCGGGCCTGACCCGCTTTTTTTATATTTCGCCCTATGAATCACAAGAACACATTTGCACGTCTCGTGCTTTTCATTGTGCTGGGTCTGGTAATCGGCGGTGTCCTTGGCGAATGCCTGGGAGTGCTATTTGGCCAGCTCGGTGAGCTGATGAACGCAGGTGGATACAACAACATCGTCCACAATTTCTTCGTTTCATCTTTCAATTTCAATATCGGTTTTCCCGACAAGCCCGAACCTGTGGTTCTTGACCTCTATTTGGTCAAGATTGCCCTTGGCCTCGGTCTAAAGCTGAACGTGGTTAGCGTTATCGGCATGATTGTCGGCATCTACATTATGAAATGGTCCGGAGAAAGGTAATGATTACTATTGATGAACTCCAAGCAAAGCTTGCTGGCGGCACTACCGCAGTCCAGCTGGCAGAAGAATCTCTTGCAAAAATTGATTCCACAAAGAATTTAAACGCATACATTTCCGTCCTCAATGAACGTGCATTGGAAAAGGCTGCCCAGTCCGACAAGCGTCGTGCTGAAGGCAAGACCTTGGGAGCCTTGGACGGCATTCCCGTCGCCATCAAGGACAATATGTGCCTGGTAGGTTCCCGCACCACTGCAGCATCCAAGATTCTGGAAAACTTTGTGGCACCCTACACCGCAACCGCCGTCGAAAAGTTGGAAGCAGCGGGTGCAGTCATCGTAGGTAAGACCAACATGGACGAATTTGCCATGGGTTCCTCCAACGAAACTTCTTACTTCGGTGCAGTGAAGAATCCTCTGGACGAATCCCGCGTGCCGGGTGGTTCCTCTGGCGGTTCCGCGGTGGCAGTGGCAAGCGGTACTGTAGCCATCGCTCTTGGTTCTGACACAGGCGGATCTATCCGTCAGCCCGCCGCCTGCACTGGCGTTGTGGGTCTGAAGCCCACCTACGGTCGCGTTTCCCGTTACGGTCTGCTGGCTTATGCAAGCTCCCTGGACCAGATTGGTCCTTTCGCTTCTAACGTGAAGGATACGGCAACCCTGCTTGGCGCTATCTGCGGTGTTGATGCGCATGACAACACCACCAGTACCCGTCCCACAGAAAATTTCTGCGCCAAACTCGACGCTGGCGTGAAGGGCAAGGTCATCGGCGTTCCCAAGGAATACTTCGCCGAAGGTCTGGACGCAGAATGCAAGGCAGCCATCGAATCCATGCTGAATAAGTTGGAAGCTGAAGGCGCCATCTTGAAGGAAATCAGCTTACCCAACATCGGCTATGCAGTTTCCAGCTATTACATCATTGCAACTGCAGAAGCCAGCTCCAACCTCTCCCGCTACGACGGCGTTCGTTATGGCTACCGCAGCAAGGATGCCCGCAAGCTTATCGACCTGTACTCCATGAGCCGCAGCGAAGCCTTCGGCAAGGAAGTGCAGCGCCGTATTCTCCTGGGCAGCTACGTGCTTTCTGCAGGCTTCTACGATGCTTACTACGTCCAGGCACAGAAGGTTCGCCGCCTCATTACCGACGACTTCAACAAGGCTTTCGCAGAATGCGACGTAATCGCCAGCCCCACCATGCCGGGTCTCCCGCTGAAGTGCGGCATGAACGAAAGCGATCCTATGGCAGTTTACTTAAGCGACATCTACACCGTGAGCTTGAACCTGGCCGGTCTCCCCGGCGTTAGCGTTCCTTGCGGTGTGGCTGGCGGACTGCCCGTTGGCCTTCAGTGGATTGGCAAGCCCTTCCAGGAAGCCGACCTGCTCAGCGTCGCTGCCGCTACGGAACGTTTGAACAAGTAGTCTAATAAATCCCGCGGGCCGCGCATGCTGACTGGCGGGTAGCCGTATCACAAACGGCATACATAGTTTTTTAGATAAGGATTTGCCCTTCGGGGCAAGTCCTTTTTGTTTTCAGGAGGTTCAACCACGCAATGATTACTTAATGATTGCACAAAGATTGCGCAAAACAAGCAAATTCACTTATAACCAGCGCGCAAAGCTTGCTTTTATTAGTGAATTGTCACCACAATTTTTATTAGCAAGGAGTTATTCACTTATAAAACCGAATCCAAAATAAAAATTATAAGTGTTTGCACAAGGAATCACACAGACAATTCAACATACAAATTAATTTTCCGCTTATAAAAATCTATTCGCATCGAAATTTATAAGCAAAAACTCAACAACATCACAAAACACCCTACCCAATTATGCTTACAAAAGACACTTCCCTCGACAAACTTCAAGAAAGACTCGAAAAATTGACGATTATTAATGTCAAAATTACAAAGGACCTAAACAATTGTCCTCCAGGTAATTTAAGACTTATGAAACAAGGACGAAATACTCAATACTTCCATATCACTCAAAAAGGAGACACCATTGGGCAATACCTGTCAAAGTCCAATATGAGTACCATCACAAAACTCGCCCAAAAAGACTATCTAAACAAAGCACAAAAGTTGGTTGAAGCTGAAATAAAGCAAATCAGTTTTTTTATCAAGCACTACGAACCTGGTAAGCTTGAACATCTAAAGCAAACTCTGCGAGAAGAAAGACAGCAGCTAATCACCCCCATTTTTTTGACAGACGATGAGTTCGCAAATCAATGGAAAGCAAAAGCATTCAGCAAGAAAAAATTCACAAACGATGTCCCAGAGCATTTTACGCTGAACGGCGAACGCGTACGATCAAAGTCCGAAGTCATCATCGCCAATACACTTTCCACCCTCGGCATCCCTTATCGCTACGAAGCTCAACTGAAATTAAACATTACAGAATCAACTTACATCACCACAGAAACGCCAACACAAAACATCAAGCAACACCTTCCTCGTAATGCCGATAAATCCAAAAAATCGGCAAAGCTTACAGCACCAATAAGCAAAACTATTACAGTCCACCCAGACTTTACCTGTCTCAACAAGCGAACCCGCCAAGAATTCATCTGGGAACATTTCGGTATGATGGACAAACAGGACTACGCCAATAACGCCATAGAAAAAGAACGTATATATGCAGCCGCAGGTTACATTCCTGGAGTCAACTTCATCGCAACCACAGAAACAACTGAGATTCCCCTAAACATCCCCTATGTGGAGCAAATTGCAAAGAAGCTCCTTCTATAACAAAGTGGCATCACCTCCGACGACAACGGAATTTCACGCAAAAAAAAGCATTATAATTCAAGAATTCGCTTATAAAAAGGAAAAATCACCCAGCATTTATAAGTATAATTATCCAGTACAAAGACGGTTCAAGAACCTTACAAGTCTCAAACCACTTATAAATTTATTTTTCGCAGTTCTTTTATAAGCGAATTTTTCCAAACCCGTCCAAGCAATGTAACACACAAACTAATATTTCGCTTATAAAACGGACAAATCTTCCAAATTTATAAGCGAAAACGACTAATTTCCAAAATACCAGCACCACCTTTTTTTTAATTTTCTATCATGAGCAGAGTCTTAATCCTAGTCGGCAGCCCTCGCGTTCACGGCAACACGGAACTTCTGGCAAATGCATTTGCAGAAGGTGCACGACAGCAATCGGCGCAGCAACCCGACGAAACAAGCCTGCAAGCAGCAGGAACACCACATCGCGAAGCCAACGAGGTCAGCACCCTACATCTCGACGCCTACGGAGTCAACATTCCGCGTCACGAAGTGGAAATTCTAAATGTGGCCCGCATGAATATCGCTCACTGCACCGGTTGCAACACCTGCTTTACCCGTGAAGGCAACGCCTGCGCCCGCCGCGACGACATGGACAAAGTCTATGCAGCTCTCGCCCGCGCAGAAATCCTCGTGATTGCCTCACCGGTTTATTTTTACGGAATCAGTTCCCAGATGTCGGCCTGCATTGACCGCTTACACACCCCGCTGCGGAACACATTCCACATCCACAAGGCATGCCTACTGCTGTGCGGAGCCGCTAACCTCCCCAATCTTTTTGACGCCATTACTACCCAATACGAAATGGTGCTGAAATTCTTCAACATCCAGGACTGCGGTCGCGTTCTAGTGCGGAACGTAAAAGACAAGGGAGACATCCTGAGCACCGATGCCCTTGAAGAAGCAAGAATACTAGGACTGCGGATATAAGCAACAAACATAAGGCCAAGTCATCCTCGGCCGCGACCGGGAATCCAGCTATTTGGAATTGAACATCGCAAAATAAAAATGCCGACAAAATGAATAACTTCAAAAATTACATCTTCGATTTGGGCGCAGTTATCGCAGACATCAATGTGCAAAACGCTCTAGACGGATTTCGTGCCCTAGGCATTCCCGAAGAAGAACTGCGGTATGACATTGGCGAAACTGCGAAAATCATGCAGAACTATCAGCTGGGGCTGTTGACTACCGAGGAATTCTGTGACGCCATTATCAACCGTTGCAAAGCTGGCGCGACCACCCCGAAGAACAGCGGTGCAGCAAACCAAACGCTAGGCGCGACCAACCCGTTGCCATCACGCCAGCAAGTTGCCGATGTCTGGAACACCACCATCCTCCACATTCCCCAACGCAAGCTAGATGCCTTACGAACTCTGAAGCAAAAGGCGAACGTCTACCTGCTCAGTAACACCAACGAACTTCACTGGCAGAAATGTTTGGATTTGTGGTTCAACAAAGGCAACGGTGCCCATGGTCCCAACAACATCAAACAATTTTTCCATCACATTTTCCTTAGCCAGGAAATACATCTGGAAAAACCAAATCCTGAAATTTTCAAGGAAACCTTGCGCTATATCGCCGCGAAACAATCCCGCGATGCATCCACCAAAACCTTACCGCTCGACGCATCCAACACAGTCTTCCTGGATGACAATCAGGCCAACGTTGAAGCCGCAAGATCCTGTGGCATCAGCGCCATTCACGTCACCCTGGATTACGACTGGGTCGCAAATTTAATTTAGACCTTTCCAATTATTTCTTACCACTGAACCACTGGGGTGAAGGCGACAATATCTCCAATCAAGCCGCGAGTGGCATAATCCCAGTCGCTACCGGTTACGTCAATTGACCTCAGAGAAGCCTTACCTTCCTTTACACCATAGGCAAGCACCTTTCCGGTCTTAGCATCATAGAAAGCATACTTGGCTTTAGCCTTAAAGAAATTATATGCAGAGACGCCACTATACGGAGTCGTCTGCATAGCTTCAGAAGCCTGGTTGCCCTGAACCGTCATATATTCCTCTGATTCACTACCAAACCAGATGTTGCTCAGCACAAGATAAACATCGGCATCATCCATATTCGTATAAGCGGGTGCTTCAAAATCCTTTTCACCCAGTTTTACAATCTGAACAGACAAAGTACTTACATCCACCTTTTCTATGGACATCTTGACTTTTTTCCTGGACTCTTCATTCATCTTTTCGGTTACAACATTTTCAAACCACTTGCTAAAATCATCCTTGTATTCAGGCAATCCATCCGTCAATTGCTTTGGATTACTGATTGTCGGATCCACATACACAACCTTCACACTTGTAGGTTGTTCGGTCCAGGAAGAATCCTTGAAATAAGTTGGGGCAGCACAGCCCCAGAACAATAAAGAAGTTACAATTACAAAAATAATTGTCTTAAGCATTTTAACCTCCCAAATGTAAAATCGTCCCAATTATAGCAATAAAAGACTAAATTTGCCTTGTGAAATTCGAAAAGGACATTCTCTACATCTGGGTTGGCGGCAGCTGCGACTACGGTCACAAAGAACGTGCCGGTGGCGGCGCATACATCGCTGAAATATACGACAAGGATTCCAAGGACAGCTCCGACGCAATTATGGTTGATACATTCACCACCGCCGATTTCAACACGAAAGAATTCCAGATGATTTACAGGGCAATGGACCACGCCTTGGAAAAATTTGCTGCGGCATCCGAGGGTGGCTCCGTCATGGAAATTCGCGGATGCGCCTTTACGAAAATTATTTTCCTCTCCAACGTCCAGTACATTCAAAATTACCCGAAACACGAAAACGTTGAAGTCCGCATTCTCCCCTACCACAAGTTTCCCCAGCAGAAACAAGTACACGATTTGGCCAGCGAAGCCATGCGAAAACTGCGGAACGATAAAGTTCAACCTTAAAACCGACGCGGAAATTCGCACAAAAAAAACTGTGACAACGCGACAAGCCTCGCGCAGGCCTATCTTATTGTCGCAAACCGTTGTTCACGTTCAAAAGCGAGCAACATAGAACTTTTACGGTTTCAGCAGCAACTTGTTATTGGCCTGCAAGCCATCGTTATCAAATCGCACCGTAGGATTCTTTCCGCTCTTGAAAGCCTCTTCGCTTTCGTAGATAGAAAGTGCCACAGAAATGCCAGGCAGTGCAGCCACATTGGTCTGCCTTGCGGGCACAGAACTTGCGAACGAGAATTCCTTCACCATTTCATCCTTGAAAGTTCCCTTGAAAATCTTAATGGTTTCGCCCAGCTGTTCCAAAACCGCGCCGGAACCATCCACGAATTCAGCCACCATGTAAATGTCAAAGAAGCAAGGAGCAATGCCAGAATTCTTGACCGTGATATTTAGGGCGTTCACAGTTTCTTTATCGCCAGCTACAGTCATCAATTCAGCCTTTTGCACAGTGAAGTTGTATCCAATCACATGAGTCAAAGAATCCGCCAAATCTTTGTGCTCGCTGTAAATCTTAAATCCGCAATCGCTCTCCTGTTCCAGCACATAGTAAGTCAGGTGAGCTGTAGTGATTTCGTGTACCCAGCGCTCCGGAGTCCACCTCATGTAACTTCTGTTGTCAAAGGTCAGCATTCTCTCGTAGCTGCCAATATTTTCAGCAATGGTCGGGAGCCCCGCCTCGTAGGCCCGCACCAGAGAATCCGCAGTACCAGGAATTCCGATAAAGCCGTCATCGCGCTTGGTAATTCCAAGGCTCAGCGCATAGGTATAAATCTCGCCATAAGCATCAGAAGGCAAAGCCAGCAAAGTCTTCTTGAATACAGAGGCGTAATGATCCAGCAGTTCCTTCTGAACCTTTAAGGACGGCATGTCGCTACCGTCTAAGTGGGAAACATGCCATTCGCCCCATTCCCCGAAGGTGCGTACATCGATGTATTCCAGACGAGGATCGCCATCGTACTTTGCAGCCAATGCGGTTGCAAAATCCTTGGCAGCCTTCAGGTAAACCGGGTCATCCCATCTAGGAACTTGAGCACGAGCGCCGTTATCCTGAAAGATGGCGTAATCCTTCTGGGCACCTTCTTCGTAAACCCAGGCCGGAGTCCAGTCGTATTCGCTTGTGGGCGTGCTATTGCTGGCGATGTACCACGGCGAATAGGGGAAAACACGCAAGGCATAGCCCAAGCCATGTTCCTGAAGCACGTCCAACAATTCTTCCAGTTCAGACCAGTCGTAAACGCCCTTACCCGGATTCAGCTTATCCCAGCGCTGATAACCGGAGCCGTAGGTAATCAAGTCCCAGGCGCCATTCTTATCGGGGCCGAACCTGAACTCAGGAACAAAATTCCAGGCTCCTTCCGTAAGGAGGGTAAAGCCCTTGTGGGGATTGGGCAGCGGGCCCTTGAAAGGCTTAAGAGAGTAGACAACTTTCGTAGTGTCGCCTGCAATGCTTGGAATTTCGCTGGAGGAACTGCCGGCGATGCCGCCCGACGAACTTTCGACGGATTCACCCGCGGAACTTTCCGGAGAAACTTTTTCCGAAGAACTTCCCGGAACCGCGTCCTCCGACGAACTTGAGGAACTGCCGGCGGTTTCACTTGAGGACATCGACATTCCGGGCACAACTGAAGAACTGGAAACTTCAAGGGAACTGGAAATTTCATCAACAGTACCGTTTCCATCAACAGCACCAGTATCGTTTCCATCAGCAGCACCTGTGCTACTCCCATCATCGCCACAAGCACTCAGCCCAAAAGCCAAGCCCGCCAAAACTGCAAATAAGGAAATCCTTTTCATTCCAACCTCTTACCTTATTCTGAATATAATAAAAGATATTCGTTATGAACAAAATAAAATCTTCAATCAACGCCTCATGTGTCCATAAAAAAAATCCCGCTGCAGCACTGAACTGCAACAGGATTTTTAGCCAGATCCTTCGACAAGCCGCTTCGCGGCTTGCTCAGGATGACACAGAGGGCGAAACCTCCATTCAGAGTCCGCGAGCGATAAAGACCCGCGGCAACCTAAGCGATTAACCTTCGGAACGGTAGTTCGGGGCTTCCTTAGTGATGGTCACATCGTGGGGATGAGATTCACGGAGGCCAGCACCGGTGATGCGAACGAAGGTAGCCTTGTCATAGAGTTCCTTCAGGTTTGCTGCACCTGCGTAACCCATGGCAGAGTGGATACCACCGATGATCTGGTAAATGGTATCGCGGAGGGGTCCCTTGTAAGGAACGCGGCCTTCGATGCCTTCCGGAACAAACTTGCGGGGTTCCTTGATGCCGCCCTGGAAGTAACGGTCTGCAGAACCTGCAGCCATAGCGCCCAGAGAGCCCATGCCGCGGTAGCTCTTGTAGCTACGGCCATCGGCGAGAATGACTTCGCCCGGAGCTTCTTCGGTACCTGCGAACATGGAGCCGATCATCACAGCGTGACCGCCAGCGGCCAGAGCCTTGACGATGTCGCCAGAGAACTTGAGACCACCGTCAGCAATAATCTTGACGCCAGCCTTGCGAGCTGCCTTGCCGCATTCCACCACAGCGGAGAACTGAGGATAACCTACGCCAGCCACGATACGGGTAGTGCAGATGGAGCCAGGACCGATACCCACCTTGACGATGTTTGCACCGCACTTGGCAAGTTCAGTAACAGCTTCCGGAGTGCAGACGTTGCCGCCGCAGATGGTGAGCTTGGGATACTTCTTGCGAACGGTCTTCACCATGTTGCGGACACCGATGTGGTGGCCGTGAGCGGTATCGATCACCAGCAGGTCCACGCCAGCTTCAACGAGGGCAGCAACGCGATCCAAAGTGTTTGCAGCGGTACCAACAGCAGCACCTACCAGCAGCTGGCCATTCTTGTCCAGGCTTGCGGAGGGGTTGTTTTCGCGCTTCAGAATGTCAGTCATGGTGATGAGGCCCTTGAGAGCGCCGTTTGCATCAACCAGAGGAAGCTTTTCAATACGCTTTTCGGCCAGGAGTTCCTTGGCCTTGGCAAGGCTAATCTTAGGAGAAGCGGTGATGGGGTTCTTGGTCATCACCTTTTCAATCTTCACGTTATAATCAGTAATGGTGCGCAGGTCGCGGCTGGTGAGCATGCCAACCAGCTTACCCTTCTTGAGGATGGGGAAGCCACTAATCTTGTGCATGGCGCGCATTTCGAATGCGGCAGACACCGGCTGGTCTGCATCGAGCGTTACCGGATTAGTCACGATACCGGACTGCCAGCGCTTGACCTTGCGAACTTCTTCGGCCTGGTCTTCCACGGACATGTTCTTGTGGATAATGCCAAGACCGCCCTGAAGAGCAATGGAGATTGCGAGAGGAGCCGTGGTAACGGTATCCATAGCGGCGCTGATCACCGGGATGTTGAGCTTAATGTTTGGAGCAAGCTGAGTGCTCACGTCTGTCTGAGACGGCAAAACGGAGGATGCTGCGGGAACGAGAAGAACGTCATCAAACGTTAATGCTTCAGGTAAAATCTTCATATAGAACCTCTTACTTTTTGCGAGAATAAGATAGAAAAAAGCGGGCGTTACGTCAAAAGTCCGATAGACGAAATATGTAAAAAAACGGGAAGACTACTTCCCGTTATAGCGTTCCATGCACTTTTCGATGCCGAACTTGAAGTAACATTCCACCAAAGGCTTCACCTTTTCAAGAGCCTCGTCAAAAACAGGGCGATCTTCCGGCGGAAACTTGGCCAACACCCAGTTGGAAAGGTCAAACTTGGGAGGGCACTTCCCTACTCCAAAACGGATGCGGGGGAACTTGTCGCCGATTTTCTCGATGATGTTGCGAAGGCCATTCTGACCGCCATGACTGCCATTGGCACGACAACGAATGCGCCCCACATCCAAGTTAATGTCATCGCTAAAAACCAACAGCTGTTCCGGCTTAATCTTGTACCAGGTCATAAGAGCCTGTACGGATTCACCAGAAAGATTCATATAGGTCTGAGGTTTAGCAAGCAAGCATTCCTGACCAGCAATAACAACTTTCTGAGTCAAGGCCTTATGTTCAGATTTCCAATCATCTGTTGCAGCCAATTTTTCGACCGCCATAAATCCCGCATTATGATGCGTATTAGCGTACTGCGTTCCCGGATTTCCAAGTCCTACAATCAGGTACATAAAACTACTTCCTATTCCAAAGAATTTGCGGCCAGTCAGATCCTTCTTGACCAAAGAGATAAAGCGGTTTCGCATTCTTATCCAGAAGGAGCGTCTTAGGCAAAGCAATTTCGCCATCCTTCGATGTAAGACCAAACTTTTCAGTCATGCTCTTGAACGGATCATAAACCAACTTGAAACTGTCGGCACCCATCTGTTTTACCCATTGAACAATTTTCTTTTCGTCCTGTTCACGGACACCCACATTTACAAGAACCACCTGGATTCCTTTTTCAGCCAGCTGTTCTTTAGACTTGACAAGACGTTTAATTCCATCCTTACAAGGAGCACACCAAGTAGCAAAGTAAACCAAAGCTGTTCGCTCATTTATAACCGCAATTTTTTCCAAGAACGTGCGAGTAAAAGGAGAATTGTCCTCATTGATTTCACGAACGGCAAACCAAGGCAAGCTGTCCGCAATAACCTTCGGCTTTTCCAACACAACCGTTTCGGCACTATGAGCAAGCCCCGCCATCAAGAAAAGGGCAAAGAACAGGTAAGTCAAATTTCTCATTTTAAATTCCATTTCTTAAGTTCATTTTCCCAAGCATTAAACCAATCACCCATCTGAATCATTTTCAGCATACGGTCCATGGCCTCGTCCTCGCCGTATTTTCCTACGCCCTTCACATCGGCCTTTTGAACAAAATAGACATCGCCAAAGCACGATGAACCAGTCAAAGACAGCGATGCAGAGCAGGTGATACCAAAGCTGCCTTCTTTACACTTGGCATCTCCCAAGTCAACAGACAGCAAAAGTCCACCGTTACACGTTCCTGCCACTAAATTAAATTTCTGAGAGATACGACCAAACAGAGCCTTTTCCGTCTCTCCCTGATTTCCATCATTGAAGTAGAAAGCGAAACGAGACTTAAACTGACGAAACTGCTGGTTCATAGATGAGAACGCTTCATCACCCAAGTTTTCCACCGGAAAATCGAAACTTTCTAGCACATTCTTGACAGCAACCATCCGAGTATATACATCACGCCCCAGCCTGTAGATTTCCGACTTTTTCAAGGGATGTTCAACGTTTCCATAAGTTTCCGACAGTAGAACAACGGAATCTTGAAGTTCGCTAAACTTTTGAACAAAGGGCTTCATGGCATCATCAATGGACATGCAGGCCACAACACCTATCTTTCCATCTACTTCCACCTTTCCTATTTGTCGGGCATCCTGAGCGTTTTCCAAACGGGTCAATACCTTAGAGTTTACTTCGTAGCTGGATTTTTCAATTTCCTTGCCATCAGCATCTTGAACAGAGGATGTTTTCAAAGATGCAGAAGAAACCACCGTAGACTGTATCTGAACCGCAATATTTTTCTGTGCCAGCTGTAAGGCTGCAGAAGCACTACGCGAAAAGGCTTCTCCGCGCAAATCTGTAGAACTAGGGCAGGCGTATTGGCTTAAAGCCTTTTTATCCAAAGAAGACGGAGTTGCTGATTTCTCGTAGGAAAATTCTTCGTCTAAATTTTCGTATCCGTGATTCGCCTTAAGTCTGACCTCTTCCCGATCAGAACCACCAGAAGAGCAGGCAGCAAGAATAACAGAACCCGCCAACATTAGAATTACTTTTTTTGCACAAGATTTCAAGAAATCAACCTCTTCCACGAAAGATAATAATTTTAAGATTATACGCAAAAAGTCCTGCGATATTCTCGCAAGACTTTTTAAGTCTTAAAGCCAGATCCTGCTCCTTCGAACCTAATTCAACTAAGGAACTAAAGTTCCTAGTTTCATATATCGCCCTATGGGCTCAGGATGACACTAAACGAACTGAGATCGGGATGACGTCAGATAGACTTGAGTCAGGACGGTTCTAGACCGGCTGAGCAAAAGGTGACACCCGAAGGCGTTACTTAGCGGCCGCAGTCAACAGCTTGGTAATTGCAGAGACGTATTCAGCCGGGTTAGGCAGCGGGCTACCTTCGGCAAGCAAAGCCTGACCGTAGAGAGCCTTGGGCCAGTCACCCAGATCGGCACCGGCTTCGGACTTGCTCTTCAGCATTTCGCAAATGGGATGCGTGGGGTTGATTTCAAGAATACGCTTGGACTTAGGAATGTTGGTCTGGCCCATGGCCTTCATCATACGTTCCATCTGGGCACTCATGGCATCATCGCTGGTCACCAGGCAACAGGGGCTGTCCTTCAGGCGGCTAGACACGCGGACTTCCTTGATGTCTTCGTCGAGAATCTTCTGGAGGTTTTCGCAAAGGCCCTTGAAGATGCCCTTGTTCTCTTCTTCGGCCTTCTTTTCTTCCTCAGTCTTTTCGAAGTCGACGTCACCCTTGGAGATGTCGTGGAACTTCTTGTCGCCGAATTCCATCAGAGAAGACATCATGAATTCGTCGATGCCATCGCTCATGAGAAGCACTTCATAGCCCTTGGCCTTGAAGGCTTCCAGCATGGGGTTGGACTTCACGGCATTCTTGTCGCCAATGAGGTAGTAGATTTCCTTCTGGCTTTCGGGCATGCGCTTTACGTATTCGTCAAGGCTTACCAGGGCGCCATCAGCAGTGTTAGTGCTTTCGAAGCGCAACAACTTCTTCAGTTCGTCAAGATGTTCCCAGTTCATGTAGAAGCCTTCCTTCAGCACCATGCCCAGTTCCTTCCACCAGGCAGTGTACTTGTCGGCTTCCTTGTCGGCCATGTTCTGCAGAGCGTCAAGAACCTTCTTGATTACATGCTTACGGATGTTAGTCACAATCTTGTTGGACTGCAAAATTTCGCGGCTCACGTTCAAGGGCAAGTCTTCGGATTCCACTACGCCGCGGACAAAGCGCAGCCAAGGCGGAAGCAGGTCCTTGCAGTCATCCATGATGAAGGTTTTCTTCACGTAGAGCTTAAGACCATGGAGAGCATCGTTCTGCCAAATGTTATAGGGAGCCTTGGACGGAATGTACACCAGGCTCCAGAATTCCAGGGAGCCTTCGGCGTGGCTGTGGCTCCAGCAGGCCGGTTCGCCGCCGTCGTGACCGATGACGTTGTAGAATTCCTTGTATTCTTCTTCCTTCACGTCCTTTTCGGACTGGCGCCAGAGAGCGGTCTTGTCGTTGAGACGTTCTTCGTCCTTCACTTCCAATTCGCCCTTGTCATTCTTGGTGGGCTCCGGATGGAAGAAGATGCCGTAGTTCACGAAGCCGCTGTACTTCTTGACGATGTCCTTGATGCGCCATTCGCTGGTGAAGTCTTCGGAATCTTCGTCGTCCTTCAGGTACAGGGTGATCTTGGTACCCACTTCGTTACGGGGGCATTCAGAAATTTCAAATTCGCCAGTGCCTTCAGAAGTCCAGAGATAGCCCTGGGATTCACCAGCCTTAAGAGTCAAAACTTCGACCTTCTTTGCCACCATGAAGATGGAGTAGAAACCCACGCCGAACTGACCGATGAGATCTACGCTGGACTTGTCGGAATCCTTGAGATTCTTGATAAAGTTCTTGGTGCCGGAACGGGCAATGGTACCCAGGCAGTTGATCAAGTCTTCCTTGTTCATACCGATACCGTTATCGGTAATGGTCAGCTTCTTCTGGTCCTTGTTCACGTCGATATCGATGCGAAGCTGAGTGCCGGTGGGCAAAAGGCTTGAATCAGAAAGGGAAAGGAAACGACGCTTATCCAATGCGTCTGCTGCGTTGGAAACCAGTTCACGGAGGAAGATTTCCTTGTTGCTGTAAAGGGAATTGATCATCAAGTTCAGCATGTCGCGAACTTCGGTCTGGAATTCCATTTTCTCAGTTGCCATGTTTGCTCCTATGAGGTCGCGCTTCGCGCTTTCAGCACGCTTCGCTTTCAGGTGTGAGGTCGGGGCTTCGCCCCTTTCAGGCCTTAAGTCAGCGTTCACTTCGTTCACGAAGGCTCTATGTTAAATTTTCAAACGCTACCGCCCGCCCAAAAGTTTCATTTTGAAACAAAACGGTAGTTTTCTTTTGTTTTCGCAGGCATATTCGCAAGAACCGTGCCAAAAGCAAAAAGAACCGTGTAATGAATTTGCAGATATTATTCTAGAAAACTAGAACCCTATGCAGGGTAAAAAACCGTAAGCACATCTGGCCCCACCATAAAAGATTCCTTGGCCACCAACGCTTCAGGAATAGGCGGAAAATCCAAACTAGCCGAAGCAACACCCCCATCGATGAAGGAAGCGAGGGCATCATCTATCATACGGTCCGTTGAACGCCATAAATTCCAGCGATTCCACAATGGTTTGACAGGTTCACCATACTTGGATTCGTCCTCCGAACTCTGCCGAGAAACAAAAAGTTGAGAGGCAAGACCAGCCCCCGGCTCCACCATCAGACGATGCATTCCCAAAGCAGAAAGATGCTCCAGCATTTCATTCCAACAATCAGCAAAACCAGACTTAGTCAAAACAACCGCACTCGAAATAGCAGGCTGTGAAACACAGGAGAATACCAAAGCAAAGACCGCAGGAACAGCAGATGACGAATCCGGTTCTGCATTACACGGGGAGAATACCTTCAATTTTTCAATTTCTTCTACAGTAAACTGATGGTGACCAGCCCAAACAATTTTCACAGGATCATTCCCGACTACGTTACGGACATTCAAAGACGGATTATCCGCAAGAACCGTTCCCGCACCAACAAGAATTGCATCGCTAATGGCCCGCAGTTCGTGATTCCAACAGTTGGCTCCCGCCCCAGTTATATTCATTGGCTTGTGGGAGCCATCTGGCATGACATAACCCATAGAGCCTTCGTCAGAAACCGCACTTTTGACTTCAACAAAAGTACGTTTATTGCGGACAAAATAATCATACGCTTCAAAGTAGCGTTCAACATCATGGAAGACTTCGCGACCGGCAGAATCCTTTTCTTTTGAAGTCACGGATTGTGGGTGCGGACCATCTTCAGCATGATTTACGGAAAGACAATGGCATTCGCCTTCGTTGTCGTCCCAGCCGTCATCAATTTCTGCACGAATACAGGCGTCCACTCCTTCGTAAACTTCAATGCCAGCTTCTTCCAGAATCTTGCGGCTGTTTCCACGAACAACAGGATTGGGATCTGCATGAGCAAAAAAAACCTTCACAATTCCAGCGTCAATAATGGCCTTTGTGCAGGGGGGCGTGCGGCCATAATGGCAGCAAGGTTCCAAGGTCACATAAATGGTCGCGCCGCGGGCCAATTCGCCCGCATCACGCAACGCCATCACCTCCGCATGGGCACTTCCGGGGCGTTGCGTACGCCCCTTCCCCACGACGATTCCATCCTTTACAACAACGGCACCAACTGCCGGATTGGGGCGACTAATCCCGATAGACAGGATGGATTCCTCTAAAGCCAGACGCAAGTAATTCATGGTCTAAAAATTTACAAGAGGTTCTTTAGTTCCTCGGATAAGCAAGGAACCCGCCAGCCACATTATAAACTTTTTCATATCCATTCTGCAGCAGGAAATTCGTAGCGGAAGCACTTCTACGCCCAGATTTGCAATAAATCAACAAATCCTTATCCTTAGGCAATTCTGCAAGACGGCGAGGAACTTCCTGAAGGGGAATGTTTACTGCGTAAGGGACATAGCCCAAATTATATTCGCCAGGAGAACGGACATCAACAAAAATAGCACCGGCATCAGCCATCTGTTTCGCCTTTGTCCAATCAATGGTCTGGGTTTCTAAAGAAAGTGTGGACGCAGAGTTTGCTGCAGGAGCAGCTACAGCTACGGTTTCTTTCTTAGCAACAGTTGCAGATTCTTGCTTTGCCTGTTCCTGGTTGCAACCAGACAGAATCACTACTGAACCAATCAAAACCATCATTATTTTGTTCATTACGCCTCCGTTTCTATATTCATGAATTTTTCAAAATCGCACTTGTCAATGTACATGTACATGCAAAGCATCTTACTGACCACATCCCCAACCTTAATGGGAGTGGCGTTAAACAGCAACAAACGATCTTCCGTCTCAATAGGACCTCGCCAGGAAATTGGTTTTCCGGATTCAAATGAATTAGAGCACAATCCCAAGAAGAAGGTATAGTATTTAGTCTTTAAGATGTCCTTCATCCTGCGTCCTTCTGCGTGACGAATACTGTGCAAACCATGTTCCATGGCAAAAGTCAAATTACAACTTACCAGTTTGTAATCGCGGTCCATACAGAACATACTCTGATCCGGGAATGCAAAAGCGGAAGACAGCAAGGCGTCCTTGCCATCATCTTCAAACGTCGCAGCTTCAATCAAAGCTTCCATACGGCGTGCAGTTCCTTTAAGGAACAGCCTAGAATTTTCATCGTAACCAACCTTACAGCGCAGACTATACCAGTAGAACTTACCTTCCTGTCCAAATAGCCTTAGTCGAATGGAAAAATTTTCTTCATTATCATGACCCGACGAACGAAATTCCACAATTCGGGTATTGATAAATTTTTCAAACTGGGCAAAATCAGCCGGGGGAAGAATCGTGTGAATATCTTGAACGCCAACGGTTCTAGGAACGACGCGACCTTCATCATCCGTAATAGGAGTCAACAGGGCGAACAGACGCTTTTCAACATCTAGACTCCACAAGAAATCACCCGTACTTTGCAACAGCAAATCCATATTCTTTTGGATACGGTCACGCTGATTTCTAGACTCTACGTCAAAGGACACATTCTTGATCAAGTAAACGTAGTGACTATCATCGCCACCTTTCTGGACAACGGCACGCAATTCATACCAATGTACGCCGGAATCTCCATTATAGGAAAAAATAAAGGGAATATCCGGATAAGCATCCAACCCGCGAATGTAGTCATTTAAACGATCCAAATCAGCAATGGACAAAATACTATCAAAGCTATGATTCAAGGCGAGCTGTTCATACAGCGGATCATTCACCATCTTTGGCAGTACATCCAAGACGTTTCCATCCCGAGTCATAATAACCACAAATTCATCGAGATGATCAGCGAATACCCCAAAAACTTTCTGCTTAGAACGAATGTCTCTATACAACAAAACCATGATGACAAAGGCCACCAAGACGATAAACAGAGCAAAAAGAATTCCGGCAAGGACGCCAGGAGGAATCGACATAGATATTTCCGCGTTATTGCCCTACAAGATAGACTTTTTCTAGAACTTTTTTTCAAAAACTTGCCCAAACCATTCCCTTTTATCCGACAAAAATCCATAGCGGGAACGTGAAACCCACCGTCCTAGATAAATTGATACCTGAACAGATATTTCAAAGTCAGGGAAAATATAGGAGGTCCCTATAGAAAAATATTTCCAGAATACCTCGTTTCCTACCTTTATGGATTGACCATTCCATAGAGCAAAAACTTCACCAAAGCGATTGCTTCTTAATCCCCCCATCAATTCCCACTGAAAAGTTTTTTCGGATGCAGAAAGCCAACCTTCTGTCAAAGCCGATAAATAAAAAGATTCCGCAAGCCACATCCCGCCCAGCTTGTAGCGATGCCGATTCCACAAAGATTCCCCAGGAATCCATTCCATGGAAAGTCCATATCCCACATTCCAAAGCAAATAGTTCCGCTTATACACAAAGTTCATTTCGGAATACGATTGCACATACAAGGAATCCATCTGATGGTATGAACTGGAAAACGAAAAGGACAGTGACGGCCTATCGATTTTGCCACCAGCACCACAAATAAATTCATCTACATGTTTCCAGGTAAAGCAAGAGGCAAAAATATGGGAAGGCTCCTTATAACTATCCCGATACAACTCCGTCGGGTCCATGCCCAAGACCACTACAGCCATTGCAAATATAAAGACTACAATTTTCATGACTAAGGCCTCACTAGAATTCCAACCATACTTTCCGCTTGGCCCGACGAAAGAACCAAATAGGCAACGCCAACATCCAGAAGACTATCTGCAGGTACTTTCCACCAGGTGTTACTCCCCGCAGGAATAGCCTCCTTCCAAACAGAATGTCCCGAAGAGTCCAACAAGACCAAGGATACTGACGTAGAATTTTCTACATAAACCCACAGGGGCGATTTATTCTTTCGGACCACGCGGTTCAACAGTTTATATGTAAAAGGGGAATTGACGGATGGATTATTGCGGGGACTTTGAAACCCGGGAGTATTCTCCGGACGATGCGTCAAAGGACTGAAACCAGCTGGACATGCAACCGTATTCTTATCCCATCGAACAGAATCCAGTACCACATTCCCATAACAAAGGGAAAGGGAACCGGCAGTATTGTTCAAGTATCCCAAGGCCACCTGCATGAGAGCCACATCCCGAAAGCCTAGATAACTGCGAAGAGCCGCAGTATCCTTCGTAAAAATCACAGAACCGCCTGCAGGAATCTCTCCCGACCAAGAGCTTCCCCGATCGCAAAAACGAAACTTGGATAAAGGAAGATTGACACTTCCTCGATTGTACACCTCCACCCATTCCGGTTCCGGCTCTACAGGACAATGATGTATTTCGGAAATGACTAGCGGAGACCAACCCGCAGAAACAATTAGCGTATCCAATGTATCATTTGAGGGATCTTCGTCAGAAGGCAAACATGCTTCCAGCCAAAAGGCCTCTCCAGTCAATGAGTTCCAAGAATAGCTATCTCGAACAACCACCGAATCCGTTTCGTCAAACGTTCCGTACAAATCTCTTATACGAAAACGAACCTCAGAAGAGTCACACCCCCGTAACCCTAGGTTCAAGTTCAGTAAGGACGAATTCTCCCATTCAGCATTCAGCAATTCCACACCGCAGTCTTCCACGTTTAACTCATAGGGGGCATTGGCAAATCCTTTCGTCGGTTCCGTCAATAGCCACCGGTCCGAAGCCATCACCCGCTGAAAACTTTTCCCCGCCTTAGGTACGGGGACGACCACAGAGTCGAAGCAGGAACCCGAACGCAAAAGCCAGCTTGACTCTCGGGAATTCGGTAACGATACGCCCCCCAGCAAACCACAGGCAACCTCTCCGCCGGGGCAATAAAGAGAATCATGAACCAGCACAAGGCGTTTTCCTTGCGGATATCTCATATACAGAGGCTCTTTCCCCTCAAATTGAATCATTAAAGAATCAGAAGGCTTATCCCCCAGTTCCAAACGGATTTCCACAAATTCTCCCTGAGCATCAGGAACATCTGTCGGATCCGGGAAAAATTCCACAAATATCGGACAACCAAAGGCTTTCAAAAAGCCTAGAAGAATACAGAAAAACACCGATCGGCAAATGCAACCGGTTGCAAAAAACGCTGAAACAGCGTAACCCAGATTATTTGACAAGACACCCTCCAAGGGGTGCTATCCGCCTTTAGCCGGAACTTGCCGGCGCCATGTTTTCGGGCGGGAGCCCAACGGACCCAAAGTTAAACCAACAGCATCGAAGCCATTAGTCCACGGAGTGATCGTTGGGCAGAATATAGGCAAGCGGGTTCACAGGGGCGTTGTTGACCCAGACTTCGTAATGAAGGTGAGGTCCAACAGAACGACCGGTGTTTCCCATATATCCAATTACCTGGTAACGAGAGACAAACTGTCCCGGGTGAACAATGGACATCTGCATGTGACCATAACGAGTCTTGATGCCATTTCCGTGATCCAGTGTCACATAGTTACCAAAGGTCGTGCTAGGCTGGGCGATTTCCACCACACCATCGGAAGGTGCGTAAATCGGAGTCCAGCGATCGTTAGAAATATCAATTCCCTGGTGCATTTTTCCCACTTCGCCAGTCACCGGATGAACACGTGGACCAAATGAAGAAGCATAACGACCGTTAGTAGGAGCGATGGAGGGAATATTGCGCCACTGGGCCAACTTCTGTTCCATATACTTATTCAAATTGGTAAAAGAGACGTCGCTATTGGCAAGTTTACCCTGAATTCGCTGGGAATTTTCGTTCAACTTTGCCACATGTGCGAAGATAGGATAAGTGGAACGCAACAGCATATCTTCGGGAGAAATGTTCCCCCCGGTACCCATTTCGCGAGAACCCTCATCCTGAGAAGGCAAACCAAAGCGAGCCAAAAGACGGTTTTCAGCCTTCAGAAAATCAGAGGTCGTGCCAGAAAGGTAGTCCAAAGTGCCCTGAATGCCAGCAATTTCCTTTTCTAGACCACGGCGCTCTTTCAACTGAAGGTCAACCACACCGTCATAAACAGTGGTAAAGGCCATCTGAGCCATAAACAGCAGGACACCAATACCCACGACAAAACGAAGTACAGGCCAACCAGTGAACAAGAAGGACGGCAAATGCAAAGTCACCGACCTAGTGGAATTCTGGAAGTGTATGTTCGTTTTTACAAATTTCACGGAGGCTAAGATACATATTTAATGATGATTTGGCAAAGAAAAAGGCCCTCCAAAAAGAGAACTTCCTTGACAAAAAGACCGAAAATCTTTAAACAAAAACACGTAACTCATTGATAAACAACGAGTTACAAACTTTTCCCCGGAAATGTAAAATTTTTCATTTTTTTCGATTTTTTTATAAAAAAAAATCCGTTTTTCAGGGATAAACACCTGAAAAACGGAATCGCTAACAGATTATCTGTCATTCAGATAGAGATTTTTGCGGTCCCCGGTTTAAATCGGATTATCAATATCCACGAACTTTGCGGGAATACCCAACTCTCTCTGGATTTTTTCCGCAATGGCCCGAACACCGAAAATTTCCGTCCGGTGATGTCCACAACTAATCAGGTTAAAGCCCAACTCCTCACAAATAATAGGAACCGCTTCCTTGATTTCGCCGGTAATGAAGGCATCGGCCCCAAGGGAAACAGCTTCTTCAACGCTGCTGGAACCAGACCCGCTGCAAATGGCGACCTTACGGATTGTCTTTGAACCATACATCAGACTGTTCTGGACCCCGTGAGAAAACACGGTTTTCGCCTGGGCAATAAACTCTTCCTGAGTCTTCGGCTGTAAAAATTCGCCGATCCACCCCACAAACTTTTCGCCTTCCTGCATAAAGCCCTGCAGGTTGGACAATCCCATGGCTTTTGCGATAAGAGCGTTATTCCCCACCTCCGGATGACCATCCAGCGGCAGATGGTAACCATAAAGGGAAATGCCATGCTGCATCAGGCGGCGCATCCGTTCTCCGAACTTCCCCACCAGCACTCGGTCTTCCCCCTTCCAGAAACCATTAGGATGATGGACGAAAATGCAGTCCGCACCCTCTTCGATGGCGGCATCGATCAGGCGGTCGCGGAAACTGACCCCAGTCACTACGCGGGTCACCTTGTCGTTCGCCTCGACGCAAAGACCGTCGGTACAATAATCGTGAAAAGCCTGCGGACAAAGCAGGTCATTAAGCCAGGAGGAAAATTCTGATAATTGCATGACAGAAAGATAAATTTTTCCAGAAGAACATGCAATGCGGACTCGCAAATGTCAAAAAAAATGCATGTAGCTTACATTAATTTCAATGACGCTATACAAGCAGTTTCAATTTATCCAGTGTTTTTCGCATTGCGTGATTCGCCATCTCAAACATTCACGAACTTTCTCAGTTCTTCGTCCATATCCAGCCCTGCGTCAGCCATGCATTTCTGGGCGAACAGGTCCGCTTCCTCCTCCTTTTGCGGGTTTTTGTTTCCGTGGTAAGCATTCTTGATGAAGATGTCCTTTTTACCGTGAAGGATAATGTGTGAAAGTTCATAGAAGAACGTAAACCAAAAGGCCTTGCGGTCTTCGAATCGGTCATGAAGCTGGATAATGGGAATGTGGCGATACCAGCGGGACATGCCATGAATGGGAGCGCTCTTGAAATTCTGGACATAGAGAATCTTGATGCCCAGACTCAGACCAAGTTCCTGGAGTTTCAGCATTCCCTCGTCAATTTCACCAGGCGCACCTTGGGTGGACTGGTCGCCATAAGTTTTTGCCAGTTCAATAAACTGCGGCAACGCCTTCTTGACCGCAGAACGGAGCTTCTTTTCGTTCTGCTTTTCCATGGGGATGGCCTCTGCAAGAATTTCGCCGCGACGGAGCCAAACAGAGGCCGCGTAAGGATCCTGTGCCTCGGAAAGAGAAATCCGGAAAGCAACCTTAAGATCCGCACTAAGGTAATAATCCTTCCATGCCTTAGGAGATGAAACCCTAAAGAACTGCAATATGGGAGAAACGTTATCGTCCTTATTATCCATATCGGCAATCCAATTGCGGGGAGCCAATTCCGGCAAGGGGAAATCAGAACGCCAGAGAGACTGATTTTTAAGAGACTCACGCATTTTTTTACGCATTAGGTCTTCTTCATACATTCTCTGCATGGTTAGCCATTCTTCGGCGCTTATGTCAGTAACATATTCAAGATTCAAGGCTACTTCCGTAGAAACGCGACATTTTCCCTTGAGAATTTCGTTGACCGTCTTAGGCGTATAGCCAATACGGCGCGCAAATTCATTGACATCCATACCCATTTCCTCAAGTTTTTCCTCAAGGATATCGCCAGGGGAAACTACCCCCCAAATCTTTACGTCATTTTCTTCAAACATTTTATGCCTCCTCAATGGTAATCCACAATTTCAAGAACCGTGGCCTCAGAAACATTTGACCAAATAACAGTTTCATCCGGTTCTGCACCCTTTGTAATCAAACGATTAGGCTGATCTAGGTTACAAGCCCATTGTCCCTTACGATTTCCAATTAATTCATGAAAATTGCCAGGGTATTTCTTTAATTGCTCAAAATTTTTTGCAGCAGCCAAAGCTCTAATCCTTCTTAAATAAAGATTCGAACGAACCTTACCCATTGTCCTAACCGCAAAAGCCTCATTTTCGGCACATTGCCTTAAATCACGATCACTAAATTCAATTTTCACAACACCTCCTACGTTATTAATTTTTCCAAAATATAATAAAACTTTTTAACAAACGCAATAAGTTTCAAATTTTTCCACAAAAAAAAATACATTCTCAATTTTTACATTTTCCACCGCCTTTACGATAGTGTATCTAGTCAGACTTTATGCATTTTTGTAAATTTATGCATAGAAAAACTTAAACCGTTTTTTCAGCGCTTGGGTTGGTCAAAAGTGCGACCTTCTTTTCGGTGCTGTTAACACATAGGAGCCTATAATGGCACATTATCTCTTTACTTCTGAATCCGTATCCAAGGGTCACCCAGACAAGGTCTGCGACCAGATTTCCGACGCCATCCTGGATGCTTGCCTTGCCAAGGACCCCGCAAGCCGCGTTGCCTGCGAAACTTTGGTGAACACCGGTCTCGTAGTGATTTCCGGTGAAATCACCACCAAGGCTGACCTGGACTACCAGGCAATCGCCCGCGAAACCATCAAGAACATCGGCTACACCGATTCCGAAATCGGCTTCGATTACAAGAGCTGCGCCGTCATGGTGGCCGTAGACAAGCAGTCCCCGGATATCGCCCAGGGTGTTGACGCCAAGGCTGCAGAAGGTAAGGAAGACGACAAGCAGGGCGCTGGCGACCAGGGCATGATGTTCGGTTTCGCCTGCGACGACACCAAGGAACTGATGCCGCTGCCCATTAGTCTCGCCCACAAGCTCATGGAAGAAATCCAGAACCTTCGCGAAAAGGGCAAGATTAAGTGGTTGCGTCCCGATGCCAAGTCCCAGGTCACCGTTGAATACGATGAAAACGATAAGCCGGTCCGCGTTGACACCGTGGTTATCTCCACCCAGCACGAAGAAAAGGTGAACGGCAAGGAACTGAAGCACAGCCAGATCGAAAAGGAAATCATCGAGAAGCTGGTGAAGAAGGTGATCCCCGCAAAGCTTTTGGACAAGAAGACCCGTTACCTCATCAACCCCACCGGCAAGTTTGTGGTTGGCGGTCCTCACGGCGACTGCGGCCTTACCGGTCGTAAGATTATCGTGGACACCTACGGCGGCATGGGTCGTCACGGTGGTGGCGCATTCTCCGGCAAGGACCCCTCCAAGGTGGACCGTTCAGGTGCATACGCAGCCCGTTACGTCGCAAAGAACATCGTGGCTGCAGGCCTCGCCCGCCGCTGCGATGTCCTGGTGGCATACGCCATCGGTTACTCCAAGCCCGTTTCCGTTCTGGTGAACACCTTCGGTACCGGTAAGATCGACGACCGCAAGATCGAAGCATTGGTTGCAGATCACTTTGACCTTTCTCCGGCTGGCCTCAACAAGATGCTGGACCTGAAGAAGCCCGGTTACATCGCAACCGCAGCCCTTGGCCACTTCGGCCGGGTCGGCGCTCGCTTCACTTGGGAAAAGACCGACAAGGCAAATGCATTGAAGGCTGCAGCCGCTAAGATTAAGTAAAGATCCCGAGAAAACAGCAACAATCCTAAAAGTCTTCGGTTAATGCCGAGGACTTTTATTTTTAAGGGACACGCAAAATTTTAGTGCTGAATTGTTTCAGAGATTTTTTCTAGGCTAAACGGCGGGTATATCCCGCCGTTATCCTTTTACTTTACTTTTTCTCCGTCACTGCCATTGGCTTCATCCATTTCTTCAAAAAGTCCTAGATGTTTTGCCGAAACAACAGACTTGATCACCATCAATGCTGCCCACAGTAAAACCACCGTCATAAAGAGGCAGACTACGGGACTTTCCACAAAGCTGGTCAATAAATATCCCACAAATGAAACCGCCAACACAAGGAGGGCATAGGGTAGTTGGGTCACAATATGTTCCATCAAGGAACAGTGAGATCCGGTAGACGCCATAATAGATGTATCGGAAATAGGTGAGCTATGGTCGCCACAAACAGCACCTCCACAAACAGCAGAAAGCCCAATAACGCAGGTAGTGGGATCAACTCCAAAATCCATAATAGAGACGACAATGGGAGCAATAATTGCGATGGTCCCCCAGCTGGTTCCCGTAGCAAAGGCAAGAACCGCAGCTATCAAGAACACAATGGCGGGAAGAAAGCGAATATAGCCTTCGACATTTCCCAAAATTCCACCAAAGAAGTTGGCCATATCCAATCCATTGCGAGCAATGCCACCAAAGAGCCACGCAAACACAAGAACCCCTATGGGGAATGCCATCAACTTGATACCATTGGGAATAGCCGACATGGTTTCTGCTACAGAAACGCTTCTACGCAACCGCAAGTACAACATCACGAAACAGCAAGCCGAAACGCCCCCTAGGGCGAGTCCCTTAGAAGCATCGGCAGCGGCAAAAGAATCCAAGAAGGATTGACCATCGAAAATCCCGCCAGTATAAAGAATCCCAAACAAGCTAAATATTGCAAGCGCTAAAACAGGTATTATAAAATCAAATGCTGAGCCTTTTCGCCGTTCGACCTCATTCCTTTCCGCATCTTCAAAGGGACGATCCGTCGAGGAAAATACGTCGTTGTACAACTGGGCGTTACGCTCATGTTTTAGCATGGGGCCAAAATCAATATTCGTAAGAGAAATCAGCACCACCATCAGTAAAGTCATGATGCAGTAGAAATTGTAGGGTATCTGCTTAAAGAAAAGATCCACACCGTTAACTTTATCAGTCCCCACATAACCAGAAACAGCAGCCACCCATGAAGAAAGCGGCATCAGCATACAAACGGGCGAGGCGGTAGAATCCACTAGATAAGCCAATTTCGCACGACTCACTTTGTGAGTATCAGTAATCGGCCGCATAGAGGTCCCCACGATCAGGCAGTTGAGGTAGTCATCCACAAACAAAACACACCCCAGGACAATCGTAGAAAGCAGAGCACCCCTGCGGTTTTTGACTCGACGGACTAAAGCACGGGTAAAGGCAGCCCTACCTCCGCAACGATTCACAAGTTCCACCACCACACCCAAAGACAGAAAGAATATCATGACGCCCATATTCCAACTATCGGAGAGAACATCTAGAAGTCCCATCTCATTGCCGTTACCACCTACGATGCACAAGAGCACATCCCTAGGAAGGCTCGACAAGTCTCCGCTTGAGCACACGATTACTGCACCAGAAATCACTCCGGCAATAAGCGAAAGAAAGACTTCCCTTGTGATAAGAGCAACAATGATTACCACACACGCAGGTAGCAGGGTAAAGGCTGTACCTGTGGCTCCCAACGGAAACGAGGCCACAATCCATATATGCACAACAGCAAAGAACAAAGTTACTAGAAGCAACAATCTTTTTCGAATTTTGCCCATACTAGACCTGTCTAAGCTTCAAGGCTGCACTTCGTACTTGCTTGTACATTTCAAGAAATTCTTGGAACTGTTGTTCAGAACAACCCTGAGTACCTTCCGCACAATAAGTTTCGTACTTTTGAGCCATTTCTGCAAAAGACACTGCACCAATCGTTAAAGAATTGCTTTGAATCATATGGGTCAAAATGCGGTACTCATTCCAGTCCTTTGAATCAAAGGCGTTCTTGAGTCGCTTGACATTATCTTCGTAGCCATCGGCATACATGCCCAAGGCGTGCTCAAAGAACTGTTGGCTACCAGCACAATACTTAAGCCCAACAGCCTCGTTAATCATCTTGCGGCCAAATTCCTTGTCGGCATCCGAGTTGACTCCGCCATGATATGCACTATCGTCCACTTGAACTAAGTACGATGGCAAGAAGGTTATCAGACTCTTTTCAAGTTCATTCATCTTGATAGGCTTACCCAAGTAGCCGTCAAAACCAGACTGCAAGTACATTTCCTTGGCACCCACAATCGCGTTTGCGGTTAGGGCAATTACGGGAGTCTTGTCGCACAAGTTGCCCTCCATCTTCTTACTTCGGGCTAGCGTTTCTATGCCATCCATGCCAGGCATCATATGATCCAGGAAAATAATATCATAATGTTCTTGCCGCATAAGGTCTAGGCATTCCTGACCGCTTAAGCATGTTGTCACCTGAACTTGTAAATGCTTCATCAAATTCTGCGCTACACGAAGATTCATCTTGTTGTCATCCACCACCAAGACTTTTGCGTTAGGAGCAATAAAGCTCTTGCTCTTTGCAGAACTTACAGGCTTGTTATTCTGATAATTTTCCTGGAAGTTTCCTATGGGAGCGGAATCAGCCATCAACTGAGGTAACGTTACCGTGAAGGTAGAACCATCCCCATAGACACTACTGACGCTAATTTCACCCTTCATGCAGGTAATGAGCTTGGAGGTAATAGCAAGTCCAAGACCGGTACCTTCGACAGTGCGGTTTTGAGCCAAGTCAAGACGCTGGAAACTCTTGAAAAGAAGCGCTTGATCAGACTCACGAATTCCAATGCCCGTATCCTGAACCTTGATGCAAAGCTTCACCTGTTTTGCTTCGCAGGATAGCAATGACACCGAGAAAGTCACTTCGCCCTTTTCCGTATACTTAACCGCATTGTTTAACAGGTTTAACATAATCTGCTGTATACGAATGGGGTCTCCTACCAGTTGACCTGGAATATTTTCATCTACGCGGACATTCAGTTTCAAGCCTTTCTGTTCAGCCTTAATGCCTATCATAGTAGAAACGTCATTCAGCACAGAACCCAAATCATACTGAACGTTGACGATTTCCATTTTACCCGCTTCAATTTTGCTGAAGTCCAAAATGTCATTAATGATGGAGAGAAGTATTTGGCTTGCCCCACGAATATCTTCGGAATAGGAACGAATCTGGTGATTTTCCGATTCACGCAGAATCATTTCATTCATACCCATGATAGCATTAATAGGTGTACGAATTTCATGACTCATATTTGCAAGGAAGTTACTCTTGGCAGCACTGGCATCCTCAGCTCGTTTCTTCGCATCTTCCAACTCGTGTTGGTAAGCTTGAATGCGTCGGACTTCTTCATCTTCATCGCTTACTGCAATTACAAAAGAATCCCAGTTACTCTCTTCATCAGAACGAATAAAGAATATTCTGTTGTAGCGAGAAACGCCTTCGCTTAAAGAACGACATTGGAAGCTGAAGGATTTCTTTTTTCTGAGAGTATCCATAACATTGTCAAAGTCAACAATCCGTTTGACAACATCACGATCATCCGGATGTACCAATGAACCTACAATAAGAGCCATTCCCTGATCATAGAGCAAAACCTTGTCGATTTGAGATGCGAGCTTTTTTCTGATGTTTGCACCAACAGAATAAGTCAGCACATGCTTGTTATGAACATCCACATAAAAAACAGAGTCAAAGTTTGAAGCCATCAAGCTAATGATGTCAAAGTTTTTCTGCAGTTCCTTTTTCATCTTCAGCTGTTCACGGGCGGCACGACTAGCCACAGCCCCATTAAAGAAACTTGACGTAATGAAAGTGCCAGCCACCACCACAACAAACAACGAAAGAATAATACTTAAGGTTAATATTTTCTGTACAGACTCATAGAGTTTAGATTCGGCAACAACAAGGCCCACGGCAAACTCACCCTGAACGAGACTATAGAAAACAACACTCTTTTCATTATCCAATTTCTTTTGTAGATAAAGGTTATCTTTTTTCAGATGTTGTTCTCGGGTTAACAACACCGATGAGCCATCCTCCTTGGATGCAGAAGTTCCCTGAAGCATAGACTTGACTACATCGGCAAAATCCGTCTGCCAATTATTCATGTCAAGAAAATTTACGCCCAACGTCGACTTGTCTGTACTAGCAAGGACGTAGCCGTCCCTAGAAACTATAAAGCTATTTTTTAGACCATTTAAAGAGATACTTTCCACATACTTTTGAAAAATATCAAAATCAATATCAATAGCCACCACCCCTCGACCATTGGCAAAAGTGCGGCTTACCGACACGATGTATTTCTTGGTATCAAAATCTATGTAAGGAGAAATTAGGACAGTTTTTCCTTCATGGGCCTTAGCTTCCGAATACCAGGGACGATTTTCCAGTTCAAAATTCTCCGGAGGAACAAAGCCAGCTCCATTGACGAAAATAGAGTCATACTGAATATAAAACGCACGGAAACTACTTTCCACGCTATCGTTGTAAATTCGATTCTGGGTGTTCACAAACTCCAGCAGAGAATATTCCGTAGGGGTAACCGAATTCTCCAAGGTATAGCTGCTGACATTTACAGCATCCATCGCCTTGAGCAAAACATTATCCACTCTCTCAGAAAGAATACTGACGTTAGTCAACCCATCATTTAAGGTTTGTTCCTTGACCACCTTGTAGAACGAGTTGAAAATATAAATGACAACTACAAGTAAAACAGATACCATCAAAGCCAAGGTCAAAACGTACTCAATGACGCTCATCTTGGACATCTGTTTTAGATTTTCAAAAAAGGATTCGTTTTTTCTTTTAAAAATGTTTAAAACAGCCATAAACACTCTCGGCGTGTAGTAAAAAAATAACAATTATTTTTATGCCTGTAAAAGAGCTTCTGGCTAAAATTGGAAATACAGGAATGGATTATAGCTCTGGGTAAACAACGCAAGTATAGCCACAATAAATATGACCATAGCGATCGCCAAACGTCTGGGGCTTATTGCAAGGCACCAGTCGAAAGAGCGGAATTTCCAAAAAGAAAGAAGTGCGGCCAAGGCCATAAAGGCAATGCATGAAGGTGTGAAAATTTCCGTGGTCAAAATAGCATCGACGTTGCTAACTGCGTTCAAGCCCAGCAAGGACTTCCACATCCGCCAAGCCTCAGAAATATTATCCGCACGAAACAGCACCCAGCCAAATAGCACTATCACCTGAGTAATCAGCAGTTGAACAATTTTTGGGGTCCTGGAGTAAAAAGTTTGCTTGTTGTTCGCTCGCTCAACAATCATGAAGAAAGCATGATACAGCCCCCAGCACACAAAGGTCCAATTAGCCCCATGCCATACACCGCTGGCAAACATCACTAAAAACAAATTCAGATAAAGTCGGCCCTTGCTTACGCGATTTCCGCCCAAAGCAATATAAAGGTAATCTCTAAACCAGCTGGTCAAGGAAATATGCCAACGTTTCCAAAACTCTGTAACGCTCAAGCTACGGTAAGGACCGTCAAAATTTCTGGGGAAATGAAATCCCAACATCAAGCCCAAGCCGATAGCCATATTGGAATAGGCGGAGAAATCGAAATAAATCTGGAACATATAAGCAAGAGCACCCCACCAGCTATTGAGCACGCCAGGAGCGTCCGCAGCAAATACACGATCAGCGATAATCCCTACCTGATTCGCAAGAAAGATTTTTTCTGCAAAACCAAAGCAGAAGAACGCAATTCCTCTCGAAAAATTTTCAAGAGAATGGGTTCTTGTTTCAAGTTCTTCCGCCACAGTATTATAACGAACGATAGGCCCCGCCACCAGCTGGGGAAACAAGGCCACATAACAAGCAAAGGTGGCAAAATTCTTGACCGGTGGTGCCGTTCCTCGCCAAATGTCAATTGCATAACTCATGGACTGGAACGTATAGAAGGAAATACCCACCGGCAAAAGCACTGTCATCACATGAAAAGGCTCTCCACCAAATTTTTCAATGACAGCATTGATGGCACCCATACCAAACATGTAATATTTAAAAAAGCCCAAAGCGCCCAGATTAACCACTACCGCCATAGCCAAGCCGAGATTGCGTTTTAAGGCACTAGCTCCATCGGCAGAAATCAACTTACCGGCAACATAGACCACCAAAGTGGATCCAAACATCAGGAACACAAGCCAAGGTTCCAGCCACCCATAAAAGATATAGCTAAAGACCGTAATAAAGAAATTCAGCCAGGAGTGTTTCGCCCCAAGCTTAAACAGCACAAAATAGCCTACCAGAAAGGTCGGCAGAAAATAAAACAGAAATATTTGGGAAGAGAAAACCATCGCTATTATAAATTAAAAATGAAAGATGAAAAATGAACAATTTTTAGTTTCGCGGCTTGGCCGCCCAATATACAGGACAGAAGGCACCTTTATGTACACTGTTAATTATTCATTCTTCATTGTTCATTATTCATTAACCTCAATGGCAAGATAGCGAAGGCTTTCATCGTCAAAATATTCATCTTCCACGGCACCATCCCAATTGCCTTCCAGAGGAATCAATTTTAGTTTGTGCTTAGCCTTGGCCTTAAATTCAGACACATTACCCTTGGACTTGTCTGCCATTTTGTCCTTGACCTTGCCTCGAGCTATCAAAGGATTATAGACTCCCACCAAGATTTCCTTAGCATCCAAGCCGGAAACAACCTTGTACTTGAACACATAGACGTAACTGTACAAATCGTTGCTGGGCATCTTACCAGGAATTTCCGTGAGACGAGCCTCTACTGCAATCGGGTCTGCTACAGCAAACATGGCCAGGGCAAAAAGAAGAATTGTAAGTTTCTTGAACATAGGTTACCTACCGTATTTTAAGTCAATATACAAAAACCACGGTTCACCTAGAATTTTCAAAAGAATTTAAGCCCTCTATTGACCACTTCTCGCCCCTTTCCTGCAAAACAACCATACAACATTCAACGAGCATAAACTAAAAGCCCCGCTCTTTCGAACGGGGCTTTTAAGCTGCTTCACTTGGACTCGAACCAAGGACAACGCGATTAACAGTCGCGGGCTCTACCAACTGAGCTATGAAGCAATCAGATCAGCGAGTTTCCTCATTGACGAAGCCAAAGATAGATTATTCCATCATATTGTCAAGGGAAATCTACAAAAAAAAGTTAAATTCAGCCATTTTTTAGCATTTCTGAGGAAACTAAAAGCCCCGCTCTTTCGAACGGGGCTTTTAAGCTGCTTCACTTGGACTCGAACCAAGGACAACGCGATTAACAGTCGCGGGCTCTACCAACTGAGCTATGAAGCAATCAGTCCAGCAAGTTTCCTCACTGTTGAAGCCAAAGATAGATTATTCCGTCATTTTGTCAAGGGATAATCCCGAAAAAATTGTAAAAAGCGAAGAAATACCATTCTTGCAAGCCCTAGTGAACCAACGCCATCATTTCTTTCGGAAAATTACGACTTTCAAATGTCCGAGGCTCCTTCCAATAGGGCAATTGAATTTCAGCCTTGTAGGCATAAAGCATCTGGCTTTTGGACCCAAGGACAGCGAAATCATTGTCAGTGAGAGAATCTTCCTGGCTCAATTCCCCCCGTGCACGGGCATCAGCCACTGCGTTCGACATTTTTTCGTAGTACCTGCCATCAAAACTGTATAGTCGGTCCCCCAAGATAGGATACCCCAACTCCGCCAGGTGTGCTCGAATCTGATGCTTACGTCCAGTAATCAGCTCTGCTTCAACTACAGAATAGAGTTCCTCAGAAGTCTCCCCCGCTTCACTAACAGATTGCCGGATTCCAGAAGCAACCTTACGAAAAACCGTATGACAAGCTTTTCCATCTTCAAAATGATGCATTCTCAGACGCAGGCGGTCCTCCGGGTCTTCCCGCAAAGCCATTTGGCAGTCCACCGTCCCTTCGGGAAAATTTCCACGGACCACCGCCATATAAAACTTCTTCAGCAGAATCCTATCTAAATTTTTCTGGAAGCGCGCAGCCGTTTCCGCATACTTAGCAAACAGCATGATTCCACCCGTATCTCGATCTAGACGGTGCATCGGGGTGGCCGTTTCGCAATCCGTCCCTCGACGGACCACAGCTGTAAAAGTGTTATAAAAAATCCGCCCCGTATGGTGAACCGGAATTCCAGCGGGCTTTGCCACCAGCATGAACTCTTCATCCTCGAAAATCACTTCAAAATCAGTGGGCACGTCCGGTTCTGTGTAATTTTCAACATGATACACCACCTTGTCATTCCTATGAACAACGGTAGATGCATTAGCCTCAATTCCGTTAATAGACACCAAACCGCGGGCAAGTTTATCCGCCCAATCCATTTTGCTGTGATAAGTAAAGCGAGCACATAGGGAATCCAGCAGTAACCAGCCTTCGTGTTCAGGCTGGACTAAGCTTTCAAAATACATATCTGAAGGAACCATGGCAATTAACAATTAACAATTAACAATTAACAATTAACAATTAACAATGAAGAATGAAGAATGAAGGATGAAGGATGAAGGATGAAGGATGAAAACATTTTTCATTATTCACGATAAAGACCGTGTTCCCGAATATACTCATACACACTAGGCTCCAGACCTTCGGGACATTCGTTATAGTTGCACAGCAACGACTTGCGAATAGCCGTACTGGAATAGACACCTTCGAAACCATCTTCGGGACCTAACCATAGAAGGTCTGCATAACCGGCAGCCTTGTGTTTCGCCATATCAGGTTGAGAATATCCCTTGCGGGCAAAAACAATCAGTTCAATGTCTCGCAAAAGCAAATGTCCGTTGTAGTTGGTTCCAAAGAAGGTCATCGGGTCTCGCCAGTGCGGAATTCCCTCATAACTATCGGTACCTACCAGCAATCGAAAATTTATCTCAGGAAATTTTTCTTTTAAACCCATCAAGAATACATAGGACCCGCGAAAATCTCCTTGCTGGATTTCCAAGTCAGACAGCACCAGGCGCTTATCGCCGGAGAATGCCAGGTCCAGCATGGCAAAGCGATCCTCAGGAGATGCATTTAACGTTTTGTCCCAACGATCGGGACTCGGCATAAACCACACTTCATCGCAAAAGTTTCGGTTTAAGCAAGTCTTTGCCACAGTCACATGATCCCTATGAACAGGATCGAAGGCTCCCCCCAATACAGCTACATTTTTTTTAACAGTGCTCATTTTCAAACAGTTATGTATTCTCTCAAAACTTTAATAAACGTACACGGCAAAGCCCAGATTCATTTGAAGCCTTGTTCCGTCAATACTCTTATCCAAGAATGGATCATAATGATCAAGAACCCAGCGGTAACTCATCTCGGCAAAGAGCAGAGCCCTTGAATGGAAGTTCAGCACAGCACCAAAACCCGCCCCCCATTCATTCCAAGCCACATCACCGATGTCACTCAGCTCTTTAACCCTAGAGTAAGATCCAGTGACATAGACATCGCCCAGAAGGTTAACACCCAGTTCCACGTCAAAATCATTATGTTCTATTTCGTACTTGGAATCGTCATCGGAAGCGTTGTAGTCATAGAAACCATATCCGACTCGAACATAACCAAAACGCGGATACCACAAACCGACCATCGGTTCAATCTGACGCAAACCCAGGCCACGTTCAGCACCTACGCCTGTACCCGAGCCAAAGCCAAGGGCTCCTCCCACAAAAATAGGCGTACGCAAAGGCATAACCGAAGAGCCCCCAGAACCGTCTTGGGCAAAAAGGCTTATACACAGCAGAATACATGCAAGAAGAATTTTTTTCATAGGCGAATTCACTTTAAAGAACCAAAAGCAGAGCTATAAAAGCACCAATAAAAAGATTCAAAAAACTATCCACACGGTCAAGATTGTACATCGATTTACTGAGCGAGTTTTCTTTCATAATTAAGTCGGTTTCCCTATTAGAAAGAATTATTGAACCAATCAGTTTAAGAGCCACACCAAATACAATCTCATAGGCAAAGCCCGAAAAAAACAACAAAAGTACATAACCAGAAGAAAGCAATGAAAGCATAACAAGACTAGACTGCTTTACCGCAGTACGATCAGAATTCGTTTCTGCCACCGCCGCCTTAATTTCATCAATTTTCTCGCAAACAGACTCATAGCTAGAAAGAGCTTGAGACAGGCTGTATCCCACGAGAATAATTGATGCGACTAAAGTAATTTTTATTGCTATATCCATAAGAAAACAAACACCATTACTTTCCAGAATTCAAAATGCGTAAATAGCTGGCATACCGGGCCCGAGTCAACTTGCCGCTTTCCACCGCGGCCAATACAGAACAGCCAGGCTCCTTCACATGAATGCAGTTGCTGTACTTGCAGGTAAACAAGTCTCCCTCAAAAAATCCCGGGAAGATTTTAGCCAAAGTTTCAGCTTCCATATCCATCAGGCCAATGCTTCTAATCCCCGGCGTGTCAATAACGATGCCGCCCTCGGGAAAATCTTCCAGAGGCAAGTCAAACAAACTGGACGAAGTTGTTGTATGGCGACCTTTGCCATCACGTTCACGAACAGCCCCCGTCTCCAATTCTGCGTCAGGAACAAGAGCGTTAATGAGGGAAGACTTTCCTACCCCACTTTGACCGCTAAAGACGGAAGACTTGCCGTTCAATTCAGTACGAAGCGTTTCAAGGCCCTCGCCTGTGCGGATACTTACGGGAATCACCTTGTCTGCGATGGACATAAAGTCCCGAATATCTTCGGACAGGTCAGCCTCCCCGTTGGGAAGTAAATCCATCTTAGTCAGAACCAGCACAAAAGGCAAATCGTTTAGGTTTGCCGCCAGCAAAAAACGATCCATAAAGCCGTAGTTAAACTCCGGCTGAGTCACACTGGCCACGATGACCACCTGGTCGATATTGGCGGCCAGAGTCTGCTGTTTGTAAAAGCTATCCCGAGGGCCCGGGCGCTTCAACTCGCTTTTTCGCGGGAGAACGCGAACCACGCAGTATTTCTGGGAGCCTACACCGTCACCTTCGTCTTCCGCATCGTTTACCTGACCTAACAGTACTCGGTCGCCTACAGCAGGAAATTCACCTAAAGTTTTGGACGTAGTTGCTCGATACATGGCAGTGACTATATTAGCGGAAAGCGGAGAGTTTAAAGGAGAAAGGGATTCTGAGCTACTTTCGTCTTTCGTCTCAAATTTTTCGTCTTTCGTCTCCAACCGCACTTCGCAGGTTCGGCGATGCACTTCAAGAACAAGGCCCTCGACGCAGTTTTCCTCGCCGATATTCTCGATAGGGTTTTTTACCTTCTTGATTTTAGCCTTCTTGAATTCCCGGCTGTAACGCTCCTTGATGGGACGTTCATCTACAACACCGCTTTCAAGTTCCTTCATCACATCAATGCGGCGGCTGCGGTGGTCTCGACGCGTGGGGCGCACAGAACGGAGAGGAGTCTCGTCTTCAAAATCACTGTCGATTTCGAAATCATTTCGCCCAAAATTATTTGCCATTGGGCGCTCCATTCTTCAAATTCTTTTTTTCTTCCACCAGTTTTTTTGCAGCAAGACCTGCTTCGGAATCATCCCGTTCACGAGCCTCGTCTAGCTCAGCCTCTGTTACAGGTCTGCCCCTGCGGATGGATTCCATAATAAAATGGATAGCCTTCAAGCGACCATTGCACTTTTCAATGCAGTTTTCATAAAAGCCCCGAGTCTTATAATCCCATTCCGGAACAATATCAGAAGCATACAGAAAATGTTCTATGCAGATGGAAAGCTGGTCCGCTTCCCGACGAAGGTCTTCTATCTTGCTCTTTGTGAAAAATGCCATATCCACAAATATAGCAATGATAAAACAAGTCTATTTTTCGGCCCATGAGTTTCAAACTAAAAACAGTGATTATTCTTGTGGCATTTGGTTTACGTACGTTTATATGTAAAAAAGGAGGTCCGCAGACCTCCTCTTTTTTATGTTAAAGATGTTTTCCACAAGCCGTGTAAATTACAGTACGCAAAGGCTGCCACAGGGGTCAAAGAATTTTGAATTTTAAACTCATAGCAAGGAGGTTCTCCCGGATTTAAGTAATGAATCTGAAATCCAGTTTCACTTTGGAGAGCAATCCATTCAATGCGATGAGATTCAATCATCGGATGAAGTTCTTCACCCACAGCCACCATAACCGAAGTAGAAAATATATCCACGACAGGAACATGTTTTTCTGTAGACGCATCCACTGTATTGGCGATCATTTCCTCCATGGGTTTTCCGCAACAAAATACAGGAATGCTTGAATTTTTTATATACACGATAATGTTTCCACACATGGGGCAGCGGAAGAATACGAGGTTTTCCATAGACATCTCCTTTTTTGAATGACTATTGGCAATGTATCTAAAGGAGATTTTTAGGTACAAGACAAACCTCTATGAAATATTTTTTACCCAAAATACTCTTGTCCTATTTATCACAATTGCACAACTATTCTATTTTTAAAGTATGCTTGCGACCTTAATCAAAATGACCCGTCCCGTGAATATCGTCATCGCCGTGGTGACCTTGTTTATCGGATATTTTCTGCAGGGTGTTCTCGATTTTGGTGCAAGCGATGTTCCAGCATACAGTCTTGTTCTGCAAGCTCTAGGCTTTGCCCTAGCCATCGGGTTTGGAAACATCCAGAACGATGTCCTTGATTTTGAAAGCGATAAGCTGAACCGTCCTGAACGCCCGCTACCCAGTGGCCGCATCAGCGTTGGCGCGGCAAAAACAGTATGGATCGTCATGGCAATTCTTACCGTTGCGTGCGGACTTGCCGACGGCATTTTATCCAGAGCCTATGCGACGCCCTCCCTGTTCTTTGCGGCTCTTGTCCTTTTGCTTATCGCATACAACAAAAAGCTGAAACACATTCCTCTGCTGAAGAACATGACGGTAGCGTTCCTTTGCACTACCCCTTTAATCCTGAACTTACTTTACACGGTCGTTGTTATTGACAAGACTACCATCGCATTTTCCGCCCGACTTGGAAGCCTCTACCCTGCCATGTTATTTGCGTTTCTGCTTACCACAGCCCGCGAAATCTACAAGGACCTTGAAGATGAATCCGGCGACCTAAAAGCAGGCATCATGACTTTTCCCCTCATTGCAGGTGCCCCCACCGCACGCCGCCTGGCAGGCGCCCTAGCCATTTTCTGTTGGGTCCTCCTGCCTCTACCAGTCATGCAAGGTTATTTTTCCAAATGGTTCTTGATTGTCGCCGCCGCCACCCTTACCCCAACCCTTGGAGCGGCAATCATTTCAGCCCATCAAAAGAACTACCACAGAGCCCAAAGTCTAATAAAGATTGCCATGTTCCTGGGATTAGTCGCATTGGTGATTAGTACCATCGTGGATCCTCATGATATAATCATATTTACGACCACATATACAGATATAAGGCCAATCTTTGTTTACTAGAAAACTGCGTTTTCAAAAACTGTAAAGCAATTTATCCAAAAACCACTATTTTTACATAAGCTGTAAAGAAATTGCCATTTTTGAGCATTTTTCGCCAAAATTTTTCATTTTTTTACCCTTTGTACTTTTTCCTTGGGTGTTTATTTTTTTGTCGCTTGATTCTCCCGCTTGCACCGATTCCGGTGAGCTACGGCCCCTGAGGCAGGGAGAGTTTCATTTCCAAAGAGGCGTTATGCTCGAAGAAATTCATGAAGAATGCGGCGTTATCGGCATTTTCAATGGCGAAAACGTTGTACGTAATGTTACCATGGGACTGTACGCTCTGCAGCACCGCGGTCAGGAATCCGCAGGCTTTGCAGTAAGCGACGGTGACAAGATTCGCGTCCGTAAGTCCATGGGTCTGGTCTCCACCCTTTTGCAAGAACACAACGTGGACGAATGTCCGGGGAACACCTGCATCGGTCACGTCCGTTACAGCACCACAGGCGCAAGCACTCTGGCAAACGCCCAGCCCATTCTGGTGAGCTGTAAATGGGGCCAGCTGGCTGTAGTTCACAATGGCAACATCACAAACGCCACCGAACTTCGCCAAGAGATGGAAAACGAAGGTCACATCTTCCAGACCACTTCCGACTCAGAAATTCTTCTTCATGAAATCGCACGCACAGAAGCCGATGACTTGGGACAAGCAATCAAGAAAGCTATTACCAAATTCACCGGCTGTTTTTGTCTG
>JAZRXW010000036.1:0-19272 GCA_045600425.1 Fibrobacter sp. | reverse complement strand
CAACACAACAATCGTCGAAGGTGCTGGCGACGCTGCAAGCATCAAGGGCCGTATCGCCCAGATCAAGAAGCAGATTGAAGCTACCACTAGCGACTACGACCGTGAAAAGCTCCAGGAACGCTTGGCCAAGCTGGCTGGCGGTGTCGCAGTGATCAAGGTCGGCGCTGCTACCGAAGTCGAAATGAAGGAAAAGAAGGACCGCGTCGACGATGCTATGCACGCAACTCGTGCCGCTGTCGAAGAAGGTATCGTTCCGGGTGGTGGCGTTGCTCTCATCCGCGCAGCAAAGGCTGTGGACGCTCTCGAACTCACCAACAGCGACCAGAAGACTGGCGCCGCCATCATCAAGCGCGCTATCGTAGAACCTCTCCGTCAGATCGTTGCAAACGCTGGTGGCGAAGGCTCCGTCGTCGTGAACAAGGTTAAGGAAGGCAAGGACGGCTTTGGCTACAACGCTAAGACCGACACCTACGAAGACCTGATTGCCGCTGGCGTTATCGACCCGGCCAAGGTTACCCGTACCGCTCTGAAGAACGCTTCCTCCATCGCTTCCATGATTCTCACCACCGACTGTGTGATCGCAGAAAAGAAGGAACCGAAGCCGGCAGCACCTGCCATGGATCCTTCCATGGGCATGGGCGGCATGATGTAATCACCGCTATGTCATCCCGGACTTGGTCCGGGATCTTAGAGAAATTCTCCTTATGATACATCCCGACTCGTATGAGCCGGGATGTTTTTTTTCAGAGTAAAACCACTCATCTTCCACCAGCCGCATCAACGCAAAGCCCTCACATTTCGAAATCACAAAAAGGGCATCCGCTTTATCACGGACGCCCTTTGATATTACATGAATCAACTACACATTAGAACATTTTTCTTGTAGTCTTTGCACCACCCGGAGCAGTTGTCGTCGCACTGCTCTTGTTACTAAACAACGTCGCATCATCTGCTGACTTGGTACGAACTTCATAATGGTTTCCATCGCATTTCTCTGTGGGAGCTCCAGCAGTATACAAGCAGTAGGTCTTTTCAGAACAGAATTCACCAGCGGCTTTACCGGTTACATTACAAACTCCCTTACCAATCACACCTGCTGGCATCTTGAAGTTTTCCAAAGGCAAATCCTTATGGAGTGCCTTCATGACGGTAATCCAGACAGGGAGAGCGTCTTCACCGCCGGTATGGCCCGGTCCCATGGACTGCGGGTTATCGATACCCACCCAAACACCCATAGTGTAACGCTTGGTAAAGCCAATATACCATGCATCAGTATAATCGTTGGAGGTACCGGTCTTACCACCGCTGGGATGACGGAAGCCACCGTTCCAAACCTTAGCAGCCGTACCACGAATGTTCACATCCTTCAGCATATCAATCATGATATAAGCCGCAGCAGGGTTAAGAACTTCGTGTTCCACCTTGGAGCTTTTTTCAATCGTCTCGCCATTGCGGTCAACAATGGACTCAATGTAGTAGGGTTCCAGACGATTACCGCCATTTGGAAACACTGTATAGGCGGACGTCATTTCCATAAGGGTAGCACCTATAGATCCCAAGGCCATACTGGGCACCGCAGTCAGCGGAGCTTTCTGGATGCCGAACTTACGAGCGTAGTTCACTACGTTGTTTAAGCCATATTTTTGAGCGGTCAAAATAGCAGGCAAGTTTTTGGAACGGTACAAAGCCTTACGAAGAGTCATCATACCTTCAAAATCATGTTCAAAGTTTGCCGGGCGCCAAATCTGCTTTTCCACACGACCGTTCACCACTTTGTCCTGGTCCTGAATCGTGATAGGAGCGTCATTCACGGAGTCGCAAGGACTAGCCCCGCTAGAAATAGCTGTAGAATAGACAATGGGTTTGAAAGAAGAACCTGGCTGACGCAAAGACTGGACTGCACGGTTCCAGCGAGATTGATTCCAGTCGCTTCCGCCCACCATGGCACGAATAGCACCTGTTTCATTCTCAATCAAGATGGCAGCGATTTCCGCATCGTGATAAACCAGGCTGTCCGGCATCTTGTGACCCCTCTTGACTTCATAATCAGTTTTATGAATGGCAAAGAGGCTATCAAAATGAGCGACAACGCTATCTTCTGGCATGCTAAACTTCTTGGCCAGACCTAGCTTACGGGTAAAGCGGTATTTAATACGGCGGCGAACCTTTTGGACCTGAGCCAGAGCGGCACTATCAGCAATCGCCTGAATTTCAGGATCCACAGTACTGAATACAGAAACACCGTCCGCGTAAAGAGAGTTTTCTCCGTATTTCTTTTCCATGTACTTGCGGATTTCTTCGTAGAAATACAAGCCAGCGCCAGTCTCAATCTGCTTGGGAGCAAGAACTATAGGTTCTTCTATATACTTGTGGTATTCATCATTTGTGATATAGCCAGCATCTCGCATGGCGTAAAGCACTGTGTTACGGCGAGCTTTGGAATCTCTAGGATTCTTATCCGGGCGCCAGCCCTCGGGACGCTGGAGCATACCTGCCAGCACGGCTAATTCCGGAATGGAAAGACTATCCAGGGGTTTGCCAAAGTAATACTTACCGGCAGCCTGGAAACCATAGTTACCGGCAGCCAAGTAAACCTCGTTCATATAGAACTCAAGAATTTCTTCCTTGGTGTAAGTCTGTTCAATGCGGATTGCCGTCATGGCTTCCTTAATCTTACGAGAAATAGATCTTTCCGGCGTAAGGAAAAGAAGCTTGGTCAGCTGCTGCGTAAGAGTTGAGGCTCCACGCATCTTTTTGCCCGAAGACACACTTTCAAGAATTGCACTGGGTATAGCCCAGATGTTCATGCCCCAATGGCTGAAGAATTCACGGTCTTCCGTAGCCATCACAGCCTGAATTGCTTTCTTGGGGATGGAATCATAGGGAGTCCATTCACGACGTTCTACAAAATACTCGTGGGCTACATCCCCATTCATATCGTAGATTTTCGTCACCAACTTAGGGTTAATCTGCTCCAACTGTTCCAAAGAGGGCAATTCCGCAGAATAGTGATTGTACACAGCGACCACGGCCACCACGGCAGCGATTACCGGCAACTCAAAAATAACAAGCCATTTTATGACTTTTTTATCCGTGAACCATCCTTTTAGGACTTTCAGGACATTGGAAAAGAATGTTTTAATCTTGTTCATAATGCCACAAGGAAAAAAATTTGGTCCAAAGATAGCTTTTGTGAAAAATTGACACATAAAGATTGTCAAAAACACCCCCATTTTCGCCTACAAAAACACATCTCAAAAAAAAACTTCTTTTTTTTACGAAAAACCCTTGACAAAAATTTGTGGTTATCTATATTTGGGCACGTCGAAACGAAAGGGACGACGAAATAAAATGCGGATGTAGCCCAACTGGATAGAGCGTTTGGCTACGAACCAAAAGGCTCCAGGTTCGAGTCCTGGCACCCGCACGAAAGAGACTTGACATTCGTCAAGTCTCTTTTTTTTACACAGATTCTCCTTCCAAAATTTCTGCACAAAGCAAATTCGTTTGTATACAAAATTTTTCACAAGCGAATGAAAATGCAATCATACGATTGCACAAAAATGATTTCCGCTATGCTAAAATTGTTCCGTTTTGGACCACCTCTCACCACGGAGATAAAATGGAATATAAAGAACAAGTACTACGAAAAGTCATCCGGCACATTTTCCTTTCTAGAAGACAACAGCAGGGTCTAACCCAAAACAACTTATCAGAAATATCAAACATCACCAGACAATTTATATCCCAGGTTGAAAGCGGGAAAAGACAGCCTTCAGTACAAACCATGGGCAACTTAGCATCCGCTTACGGGCTATCTCTTGCGGAACTTTTTAAAGAAGTGGACGCACTCTACATACAATTTGATCGAGACTACCAGCCTCCACAAAAGTAATTCCAAACGAAAAATCCCCGCTAAAGATCAGGTCTTAAGACCCTTAACAAAAAGCATACATTTTACTATCTTTGCACCACTATGGAATGGCAGCGCAACATCAAAACATTGACGGAAGACGAGATTAAGGCTTGGCTTCGCGAAGTGAACGAAAAACCGTTCCGCGCTGAACAAATCCAGAAATGGCTGTTTTGTCAGCAGGTAAAATCCTTTGACGAAATGCTAAACATTTCTCCTGTTCTACGGGAAAAACTTTCCAAGCAGTTTGAGCTTCGCTCTTTGAAGGAAGACCAGCACATGGTCTCCGTCGATGGTACCGTGAAATGGCTTTTCGAGACCTGGGACGGTCACCACATCGAAACAGTGATGATTCCCGCCAACGGGCGTTTTTCAGTGTGCGTTTCCACTCAGGTGGGATGTGCAATGAACTGCGCTTTTTGCCGTACCGCAAAGATGGGTTTCTTCCGCAATTTGGAAGCCGGCGAAATCCTTGAAGAAATAATTAATGTAAACTGGTACCTGAAGGAAAACAACATCTTCAACAACGAAGGTGAAATCGCCCAAGTTACAAACATCATCTTCATGGGTATGGGAGAACCTCTAAATAACCTGGAGAATGTACACCGAGTTTGCTGTACCTTGCACAACCAAAAGTTGTTCAATATGGGCTCCAAGCGAATGACAGTAAGTACCTCCGGCGTAGTCCCCCGCATCAAGGAATTGGTAGATCGCAACACGCCTTGCTGCCTTGCAATCAGCTTGAACAGCACCAATAACGAATACCGTTCATCTGTGATGCCGGTAAACAATCTGTGGCCCATCGAAAAACTTTTGGAAGCTGTTGACGAGTACATCCGCAGAACAGACAATTATGTGACATTCGAATTTGTCCTCATCCAAGGAATAACCTGTACACCGAAGGCAGCAAAGGAATTGATCCGCATTTGTGCTCCCCGCCGTGTAAAGGTCAACGCAATTATTCTAAACGATGGCGACGATCCAAATTTGCACGCCCCGACGCCCGAAGAAGTGGACACATTCCTCGCAGCTGTTCGTGCCGCACAAATTCAAATTACCATACGTACCGCACGTGGTAGGGACATTCTTGCCGCTTGCGGTCAATTGGCCCACAAGAAGAAAAATGATCAAGGCGAATTCGAGAGGGGTACAAGCCTACCCGATGCCACACCAAGGTCAAATTAGTTCGTTTATTAGTAAGATACAAAAGGAAGGTAATTATGTTAACGCAAAACCTCCCGGAATTCTGGGATAACCTCTACGCCGATGGCAAGGACTATTGGAACTTCAAGAAAGCAACCCCTGCATTACTTGAATTTTTCAAGAATCCCGCTTGCCCCGCCACCGGTTCCGTTCTGGTCCCTGGTGCCGGTTTTGGCTACGATGCAGAAGCTTGGGCGATGCGTGGACATGATGTGCTTGCAGTTGATTTTGCACCTACCGCAGTAGATGAATTGGACCACCTGAGTCGCAAGCACAAGAACCTTCGTTCTCTGGATTTAGACCTTTTCACCCTATCCCCCAAGGACCAGAAGCGTGGTGGCCAGCTATTCGATATCGTCTATGACTACGGTACATTTTCAGCAATCCATCCTGGTCGTCGTGACGAATTCTTTGAAGTCTGCTACAAGATGATGAAGGATGACGGCTTACTGATTTCCCTTATGTTCCCCCTGATGAACGGAAAGACCCTCCAAGGTCCTCCCCACTGCACCAGCGAAGGCGAACTGATGGCTCGTCTCGACGGAGTCTTTGACATCGTGGACCGCATTCCCGCAGTAAACAGCCTGAAGGGTCGCGAAGGCAAGGAAGAATTCTGGCTACTCAAGAAATGCTTGTAATAGTGTAAAGATTATAGGTTAAAGTTTAAAGAAGCACGGCTATGCCGTGCTCTTTTTGTAATTCGTTGCTGAAAGCGGTAAAGAACGAATATTTTCCATTTTTGGGCACCATAGAAGGAAAAAAGATGCATTTGGAGTCCATTTTTCATCCTTCACCTTTCACTCTACATCTTTCATCCTTCATTCTTCATTCTTCATCCTTCATTGTTAACTGTTAATTGTTAATTGTTAATTGTTAATCGTTCATCCTTCATTTTTCATCTTTCACTCTTCACTCTTCATTTTTCACTGTTAATTGTTTTCTATCTTTTCCGTAGAAATTTTAAACACTTAATACGAGGTTATTATGGCTGATTTATGCCCCTGTGGATCCGGTAAGGAATACTGCGAATGCTGCGAACCCATCATTAAAGGAACTTCCCTGGCCGCTTCTCCCGAAGCACTGATGCGTTCCCGCTACACCGCTTATGTGAAGCACGAAATCCAGTGGTTGAAGGACTCCCTGGAAGCCACCCAGCGTTCTGATTTTGACGAAGCAAGTGTGGAAGCATGGAGCCGCCAGTCCGAATGGCTGGGCATAGAAATCAAACAGACCAAGACCGAAGAAGAAAAGAACATCGGTTGGGTCGAATTTGTTGCAAAGTTCAAGCAAGGAAACATCACCCGCGACCATCACGAGCTGGGAGAATTCCACAAGATGGGCGGTGCATGGTTCTTCTATGACGGTCGTGCTGTGAAGCAGGAAACCGTCCGCAAGACCGGTCCGGACGTGGGCCGTAACGATCCGTGCCCCTGCGGTTCCGGCAAAAAGTACAAGAAGTGCTGCGGAGCTGGTAAGTAACAAAGGTATGAAGACGCACCTGCGGTGCTCTGAGGCATGAGGGCGGGCCAAAGGCCCTTTGAGCTAAGGAATAGCGGCTTCGCCGCGACAATTTAACTCACCTCTAGCGAGCACAGCGAGCGACCTCAAAGCGACATCGTCGCGCCCTCATCCCTGTTATCCTAAGGAATAAAGCAATGTTCAAAGTTTTTGTTGATGGTGAAGCCGGTACCACTGGTCTTCAGATTTATGATCGCCTCGCAAAGCGTAACGATATCGAAGTTCTCCGCATTTCCCAGGATTTGCGAAAAGATACAGCCGAACGTCAGCGTCTGATCAATGAATCCGATGTGACTTTCCTGTGCCTTCCTGACGCTGCAGCCATGGAAAGTGCAGCCCTCTGCACCAATCCGGACACTTGCATTATTGATGCATCCACCGCACATCGTGTGAATCCTGATTGGACTTACGGCATGCCGGAACTTTCCGCGGATCAACGTAAGGCCATCAGCAAGGCGAAACGCATTGCCAATCCCGGCTGCCACGCAACAGGCTTTATCCTGGGTGTACATCCCTTAGTTGCAAATGGGATTCTTCCTAAGTCGGCAAACCTTGCTGCCTACAGCATTACCGGCTATTCTGGCGGAGGCAAGAAACTCATTGCAGAATACGAGGACGAAGCGGCCCTTGGTCACCAGGCTGGAGAATCCCTCCCCATCATGGCTCCGGCACCATACGCTCTGGCGCTAAGCCACAAGCACATTCCCGAAATGAAGAAGTACTGCGAACTTGAAAATACACCCTTCTTCAACCCAGTCCTTGGACCTTACTACAAGGGTATGGCTGTGACGGTCGCCATCTTTGCAAACCAGCTGACCAAGAAGGTTAGTCCAGAAGAACTGACCGAAATTCTGAAGGCTCATTATGCAGGTTCCAACTTCGTAACCGTTATGCCATACGAAGCAACTCCTACGGAAACGCCGGCGCTCATCAACGGTCGCCTGAATCCCACCATCTGTAACAACACCAACAACGCCTGCATCCAGGTATTCGGTAACGAAAACATCATGCAGGTCACTACCATCATTGACAACCTGGGCAAGGGTGCCAGCGGTGCTGCCATCCAGAACATGAACATCGCTTTGGGTCTGGACGAAACTCTGGGCCTGTAAGCAATGAAAAATGAAGAAAGAAAAATTAACAATGGAATTAATCGCGGCTACGCCGCACCATTACAATCATTGTTAATTGATAACTAAGTCGAGCGTCGCAAAAATAAACTTGTTTATTTTTATGACCGAGACGCATTATCAAAATAACGAAGTTATTAATTGTTAATTGGAATACCTATGTTTCTTGACGAAAAATCTATTGAAGTACGCTCCGGTAAAGGTGGCGACGGAATCTGCAGTTTCCACCGTGAAAAGTTTGTACCTCTGGGCGGTCCCGATGGCGGAGACGGAGGTCGTGGCGGTCACGTCATCCTCCAAGTCAACGAACAGTATTCCACCCTGTTGGATATGGGTAACGCCCGCCTTTACAAGGCTCGTCCCGGCCAAGCTGGTGGTGCCAAGCGTTGCACCGGCAAGTCCGCCGAAGACCTGATCGTAGATGTTCCCAAGGGAACCATCGTGAAAGACGCCGAAGGCCGCATCCTCGCAGACCTGACCGAAGACGGCCAGCGCTGGATTGCAGCACGCGGCGGTAAAGGCGGTATGGGAAACCAGCACTTTGCCACCCCTTCTAACCAAGCTCCTCGAAAGTGTACTCCCGGTGAAGCCGGCGAAAAACGTGAACTATTCCTGGAACTGAAGCTTATGGCAGACGTAGGCCTTGTCGGTTTTCCAAACGCAGGTAAGTCCAGTCTTGTAAACAAGATTTCCAGTGGTCGTCCTAAGGTGGGTGACTACCCCTTCACCACTCTAGAACCAGTACTTGGCATTGTGCAGATGAACGGACACAGCTTTGTGGTGGCAGACATTCCGGGGCTTCTGGAAGGTGCTAGCGAGGGCAAGGGACTTGGTCACCAGTTCCTGAAGCACATTGAACGTACGCACACTTTGTTATTTGTTATTGACGGTTTTGCCGAAAACGCATTTGAACAATTTAGCGTTCTGAAAAGCGAACTGGCAGCGTTCCATCCAAAGCTTGCAAAGAAACCTTATGTCATAGCACTTAACAAAAACGATCTTGGAATCGATAATGCTATAAAGGAATTTGCAGACCACAAGGAAAAGGTCATCGTAACCTCCGCTGTAACTGGTGACGGCTGTCGCGAACTACAGCAGGCCCTGGACGAAGCGGTTCCTCATGTACAAAAGAAGAAAGTAGGCTGGGAATCCAAGAAAGTTGTAGAAGCCAAGACTATGAAGGCCGCTGACAAGACCAAGGCCAAGGCTGCTAGAAAGGAAGCCAGCTCAAAGAAAGCTTCTGCTAAGACAGCAGCCCCCAAGGCAACAGCAAGGAAAGCTCCTACACGCAAGGCACCTGCCAAAAAGAAGTAGCAAGGTTTAACGTCAATGGCAAAAAAAGAAACAGCACCAGCAGTCATCCAGAATCGCAAGGCCCATCATCTCTATTTTGTCGATGAGACCTTTGAAGTGGGCATCATGCTCATTGGTTCTGAAGTCAAGTCTATACGCGACGGTAAGTGCACCATCGGGGAAGCCTGGATTGACATCGATCCGGACAAGGACGAAATCTGGATGGTTGGGGCACACATTGACGAATACCTTTTTGCCAATCGATTCAATCATTTCCCTGCCCGCAAGAGAAAGCTCCTGGCACACAAGCACGAAATCGCAAAAATGCGTAAGGCCAAGGAACTAAAGGGCTGTACCATTATTCCGCTGAAGCTCTACTTCAAGAACCGCAGAGCTAAACTGGAAGTGGGCATCTGCCGCGGCAAGGACCAGCATGACAAGCGACAGTCCATCATGGAGCGTGATGCCAAGATGGAAATGGCAAGAGCAGCCAAGGCACATAAGTAATGAAGTTTCTCGGGAAAATGCTTGCAGTTTTTAGCCTTGTGGCAACGACCCTCTGGGCCGCACCCGCAGCGTCTTCCTCAACAAACAAAAACACGGTCTCCGCAAATAAGAACGTTGCAACAACTGCCGGCAAGATAGACGTGGAAGTTTTTGCCAAAAGCAAGAATGCATCCTTCCACTGGTACCCCGTACAAAAAACATTCTCACTCATTGCGGATCGCGACACCATCAAGTTCGCCATAGGTCTCCCCTACGTTTATGCCGACGGGAAATCCATCCAGTTGAAGTCTGCACCGGAGTTTCGAGACAACCACATCTGGATTGACTCTGCAGACACAAAAAAATTGCTGGTCAAAGCTGCAGTGGCTCCAGCCAGTAGCACTAGTGTGACAAAGAACTCCAGCAGTTCCACAATCGCAAAAACAGTTTCAACGCCCAAGAACGAAACCGCGGGAACTCGCGAAGTCAAAACCATCGTCATCGACCCCGGCCATGGCGGAAAGGACTCCGGAGCACTCGGAGCAAAAGCCCAGGAAAAAGACATTGTTCTTGCGGTAGGCAAACTCCTGAAAAGCGAACTTGAAAAAGCAGGCTTTAACGTAAAGATGACTCGTGACAAGGACGTTTTTGTAGAGCTAGGTCAACGAGCCAATCTGGCAAACGGTTGGGACGGCGACCTCTTTATCAGTCTCCACTGCAACGCCATTGACGGAAAACCAGAACAGAAAAAGCAAGTCAAGGGCTATCATATCTATGTTCTCCGCGCTCCCGAAAGCGAAGAAGACAAGGCCATCGCCCGCCGCGAAAACAAGGTGGCCACCCTCTACGGCGAAAAGAACGCCAAGGAAGAACTCTCCCCCATCGAATGGTTCAAGCTGGAAGCCCGCCTCGAAAAATACAAGCAGAACAGCTACATGTTCACCGAAGAATTGCTGAAAGCAAACGACGGCGGCAAGATCCGCAAGCAGGCTGGAGGTGTCGGCGGTGCAGGCTTCATGGTGCTGGTGGGCGCCTTAATGCCAGCCGTCCTATACGAAATCGGGTTTATCAGCAATCCCGACGACGAAGCCTACATGATGACAGCAAAGGGCCAGGAAGACATCGCCCAGCGTATTTCCAAGGCTGTAGCAAGCTACAAGGAAGCGGTCCACAACTACCGCGAAACTCTAGGACGATAAGCCACCCCAAACAAATAAAAGCTTAGTATTTGCTCGGCACTTCGATACCGTGTTTACGAAGTTGCGCCACATAATCCTTATTCTGCAATCGAAGCTCCGACTTCTTGATAAAGTCGGGCTTTTTCTTTAACAGGCTTTCAACTGTTACAATCACGCTTGCAACAAATACAGTCCCCACGTAAAGCAGCACAAGAGCACAAGTTTCTCCGAAGGAATTAGGCATGTTCAAAGTCATCGCAATCAACGCCACAGAAAGTATAAAAGAAACAATATTCACTTTTATGGAAATTTGACGAACATTCCAGTTTCCAAATCGACGATCCAGAGCAGGTTCCAAACGACGATAATCCGCCTGTTCCAATCCACACTTGGGGCATACAAACAGAGGGCTTCCATACATCGGTGACTTTATATCGTAAGGATATGGATAGGGCGACCCGCATTTTCTACAACGCCAACCAACTTCGATAATTTCTACAGCCAATTCGCTGGGCGTATCGTGAGTACTCTCCTTCTGACGTTCGTCCTTGAAAAAAGATATAATGGACTTCCGTTTAAGAAACAAGTAGACCAGGAATCCTATAAAGTAGCCCAGCAAGTGCCAGGAATCCTTGGGCATGGGCAGATTCAAATCTTCCGCAATTCCATCCAAGATCAGCGGAACATAACCGGCTAACATCAAAAGCACTAGTGCAACAGGATAAGAGACGACATAACGGACCTTTTCCCAAAGCGCCGTCTGGGACCGTTTCGCAAAATCCATATACTTTTTTAAAGCAAGGAAAATGGGGCTAATGACAAGGCCCCAAAATAAACTGATCAGAAACAAAAGTACGAATACAAGCACAGCCACATCCATAAAATACAAAAAAGCACCGGTTCTTCACCGGTGCCTTTAATTTCGCGAAGTTCAATTTCCGCGACACTCGCCTTACGGATTACTGACGCATACGCCAACGGCTCCAGCGTCCGCCTCTTCGCCTCGGTCATTTCGGAGTGCAAGCACTCCGCCGCGACTTGAGGTCTCCGTGAGCAAAAGGTCCCTGGTTCATCACCAGGGACCTTTTAGCGAGAGCGAGTGCTAACGAGATGTACTTATCTCTATTCTAGCACGAGCGGTCATTACTCAGCGTCCATGTCAGCTTCGTCGATTTCAGCGTTGTGGTAAACGTCCTGAACGTCGTCGTGGTCTTCGAACTTGTCGATGAGCTTGAGGAGCTTAACGGCATCGTCGTGGCCCAGCTTAACAGGATCGTTTGCAACGTAGGTGATTTCAGCACTCATCATTTCGATGTTTGCACCTTCCAGAGCGCGGGTAACTGCGTCGAAAGCTTCCGGAGAAGTAGAGATTTCATGAACACCGTCTTCAGTGCTCATGTCATCTGCACCAGCTTCCAGAACCAGGTCCATCACCTGATCTTCAGGATACTTTTCTGCATCGATAACAATCATGCCCTTGTAGGTGAAAGCCCAAGTAACGGAACCGGATTCGCCCATGGCACCGCCGTTCTTATTGAAGATGTTACGGATTTCAGCAACGGTACGAACCTTGTTGTCGGTCATGCACTGCACCATGATGGCAATGCCTGCAGGACCGCGACCTTCGTACAGCGGTTCGGTAACGTCTGCACCACCGTTTGCACCAGTACCCTTGGCAATAGCACTTTCGATGTTCTTGGTGGGCAAGCTCTGAGACTTGGACTTGATGATAGCAGCACGGAGGCGGGGGTTTGCATCCGGGTTGCCGCCGCCCAGCTTAGCAGCGATAGAAATTTCCTTAATCAGCTTATTCCAAGCCTTGGCACGAGCAACGTCGGTCTTAGCTTTCTTACGTTTGGTGGTGGCCCATTTGGAGTGACCGGACATAAATTACCTCATATAGGTTTCAAAAGTTACGGTTCAAAAATAATTTTTTTTAAGTTACTTGTCCTGAAAAAAAGCATTTTCTACCAATTTTTTCTATCAAAAAAGCCTCCCTTTTACGGAAGGCCTTTTATGCTATGCACAATTAAGCAAAACTACTTCTGCTTCATCTTGCACTGACGTTTTTCCTTGACAGAGAGACTGGGATCATCGCAGTTCTGCTGCTTCTTGGAAGCCTTCTTAGGAGCTGGGGCAGGGCTTTCTTCTACACGACGCTTGCGGGAAGAAATGGTTCCATCATCGGAAACCTTCTTGCCACTCTTCTTGGGAGCAACTTCCTCTTCGTCAGCTTCTACGCGACGCTTACGAGCAGAAATAGTTCCGTCATCATCAGAAAGTTTGCTACCCTTCTTCTTCTGAAGAGCCTGGAGTTTCTTTTTGTCCATAGGATCAGCCGAAGCCTTTGTGATAGCGCGTTCGTACTTGCCACCCCAGACGTTCCCCACCAGGGAACCGGACTCCAGAGCATCCTTCAAGATACCTTTTGCCCAATCGTCATCTGCAGGAGGCAACAGCTTGAACTTCAAGTTACGAATGCGGGTAGGTTCTTCTTCGAAATAAAGCATCATATCAAAGAAACCCACCTGGTATTCTTCCCCATCAGATCCTGCTGCCGTGGAAGGGATGTAAGCCAGCACAGAATACAGCTCTCCGTCAAAGAGAGCCGTAATCAGCACGTCACCATCTCCACCAGGAGCCTGAACTTCACCAGAGGCAACGAAAGCCCAAGGAGCCACGTCCACCTTTAACTGGAACTTGTGGAAGCCCTTTTCGGCTTTTTTCAGTTTCAGCAAAGCACCAGAGAAAGCCTGGAATTCAGGCTTTACAGACTGGGCCGAGCATACAACGGCAAAGGCCAAAAACAGAACTGCTATCAACTTTTTCATCGGATTTCTCCTTTAGAACAAACTTACTCCAACCTAACAAACACTTAGTTCTTGTAGAACAAAGCCTTGGCAGCTTCGAACATAGGATCCTTTTCATCCGGATTGCGACATTCGGTATAGATACGGACCTTAGGTTCGGTACCAGAGGGGCGCACAAGCATCCAAGAGTCATCTTCAAAAATAATCTTGACGCCATCCAAAGTCAATAGCTGCTTAACAGTCTTTTCAGTGTTACCCACCATAACCTTGGCACCGACCTGAGCGGCATCAGCAACAGCATTCACCTTAGCAATGAGCGGAGCACCCACCAGGGACTTGTCTACTTCGAAACCTGCACGGCTCGGGTAGAAACGGCCATATTCGGCATAGAGAGCATCCAGGTATTCACCCAGGTTCTTACCGGTGGTAGCCATGATTTCGAGGGCGATGAGAAGACCGAACTGAGCATCCTTTTCCAAAGTGTTGTTCAGACCGGAAATACCATCGGATTCTTCAAAAGCCACCAAAGCCTTGTCCTTAGCGGTACGGGACAACCAGGGGCGGAAGTTCTTGAAGCCAACCGGAGTTTCCATCACGGGAACGCCCAGCTTTTCGGCAATAATGTTCACGAAGTTGGAGGTTGCCACGGACTTTGCCACAACACCCTGTTCCTTGCGCCAGGTAGCCATGTAATGGAAGGCGATTGCACCGAACTGATTCATGTCGATTTCGCGGGAGCCATCGTAGAAACGGATACGGTCTCCATCCGGGTCAAAGATTGCACCCAGGCGGAAGAAGGACTTGCTTTCGTCCAGTTCCTTGCGAACCTTCTCCAGGTTCTTGGAAGACGGTTCCGGTGCGATGCCGCCAAAGAGGCTGTCATCTTCGTTGCGCAGAGTGATGAGGCATTCCGGATTGTCCAGGAGAGCGGCCGGACGGCGACGGGTAGAACCATGCACATGGTCGCAAACCAAAGTCAGGCGATCCTTCTTGATAAATTCCTTGATACGATCGAACTTGATGGTCCCCTGCTTAACGAGGAATTCCTTGTAAATCTTCAAGGAGTCGATGATTTCCCAGTCAACCTTGGATACCGGTTCAAACTTCCAGGTAGCCATCATTTCGTTGGAGAGCTTAGTGATGACGTTGGTGATTTCCGGACCTGCAGGACCACCGTCGGCGGGGTTGAACTTGATGCCGTTGTAGTGGCTGGGGTTGTGAGACGGAGTCATGTTGATGGAGCAAGCGGCACCCAGCATTTCGATTGCGGCGGAGAATTCCGGAGTAGGCATTTCGTTGCCATAGTAAACCTTGACACCGGCCTTAGCGAACTGGTCTGCCACAGCTTCGCAGAATTCATGACCCAGGAGACGGTTGTCGTGACCAACCACAACGCCACGCTTCTGAAGGTCTGCGAAATCCTTAACGCCAAGAGCTTCAAACATTGCTGCGTCAGCTTCCTTATAGAGGCGAACAATAGCGGCACCCACAACCTGCAGATTGCGAAGGGTGAATTCAGAACCGATTTCGCCACGCCAGCCGGAGGTACCGAAGCTAACCTTAGCCGGTTCCTGAGAGGTGAGAGCGACCTGCTTGATCTGTTCAACCAGAGCCATATCAGTAGCAGGATTGAATTCGGGGGACTGGATTTTCTTCCAAATCTGTGTAATGTTTTCCATAGTGGTTCCTATTTTAAAGTTTTTACGAAAACAATTTAAAAAAATTTGCCAAGAACAGTAGAACGATAAGAATCAAAAGGGTTTTATCATCGCAGGACCCAGCCCGCAAATATTGGAGAGAGCCTTCGGACGACAAAGTCATTTATTGACACAAAGTTCATCTTTGTTCTAAAAGGCATTGACTTGCGGCCCCAATATGGGACATCAAACCACCAGAGACATTCAAAAAAGCAGCAATTTAGATAGAGAACACGCCCATTCGCCCCTTTTTTAGCTATTTTTAGACCATGCAAATTACTAAAGCTTCTCAACTTACTGGTGTTTTTCCCGCATTGTTCACCCCGCTGATGAACGATGATCCCAAGAACCTCAACAATTCCATCGACTACAAGAAGATGGAAAAGATGATTGACGACCTGATTGCATCTGGCGTTTCCGGCATCCTGCCCGTTGGCACTACCGGCCAGAGCGCAACCGTCACTCACAAGCAGCACCTCGACATCATCAAGTTCACTCTGGACTATGTAGGTGGCCGCGTTCCTGTGATTGCAGGCGCAGGTTCCAACTGCACTCGTGAATCTGTTGAAATGATCCAGGAAATCCTGAAGATTGCTGAAGTTCCCATGCTCTGCGTGACCGGCTACTACAACAACCCGTCCCAGGAAGGCATCGAAAAGCATTTCAAGACCTTGAGCGAAGAAACTGGCGCCAAGATCATTATCTATAACGTTCCGGGCCGTACCGCCAGCTACGTCCACCCCGACACTTTGATTTCTCTGTCCCAGGACAAGAACATCATCGGCCTCAAGCAGGCTGTTGACTTCCGCATTGGCGAAAAGTTCCACGAAGACACTCTCCGCGTCATCAAGGAAACCAAGAACAACGACTTCGCCGTTCTCTCTGGCGAAGACGGATTCTTCATCGACATGCTTGAAATGGGTGGCCAGGGCCTCATTACCGCTACCGGTAACATCCCCGAAGCAGCAAAGATTTTCTCTGACCTTTACAAGGCATACGCTGCTGGCGATGCTTCCAAGGCCAAGGACCTGCAGAGCGCAGCCCGCGACTACGTCGAAGCAACCTTCTGCCGCAAGAACCCCATTCCTCTGGGCACCATGTTCAACAGCCCGCTGTTCCAGCCCATGACCAGCGTGAAGGACACCGCCCGCGGCGAAGAAGCTGTGGAACGCATCATGAAGCTCATCAACGAAAAGGCAGAAAGCCTCAAGAAGTATCACGTTTAACAGGCCCGAGGTCGCACCTACGGTGCTTTCAGGTTTGAGGTCGGGCATTCAGCCCTCTGAGGTTATATAAGGCGGCCATGCCGCGATTATTTAGCCTCATACCTCAAAGCGAGCTTGCGCAAGCGACCTCACGCCTCACACCTTTCACAAGGAGAATACCATGGCAAAGAACGCAAAGGTTCAGAAGTCCATTTACGACGAAATCTGCGACTATCTCAAGAAGCAGAAGCTCCTCCCCATTCCTGTTCAGACCTTGAACGAAGAAGTGGAAGCAACCCGCTACTTTGGCGGTGATTTGAAGGAATTCATTGCCGCAGCAAAGACCCTGGGTGCAAAGTCCATCTTTGTTGAAACCCTGTACCTGGAAGATGACGAATTCTTCTACGACAGTGGCATGGACGACGAAGAATATTTGGAAACCTACGGCAACGACTGCTGCTGTGGCGGTGACTGCAAGTGCGGTTGCTGCTGCGAAGACAAGAAGGCTGACAAGAAGTCTTCCAAGAAGGCAGCTAAGGTTGAGGACGATGAAGAAGACGGCGTATGGCTGGAACCTGAAGATCTGGATGGTCTGGACCTTACCCTCCTGAAGCCCGAAATGGTGAAGTTCATGGATCGCATCGGCGAAAGCTGCGGTGTCCGTCTGACCGTTCCCGGTGTGGACCACCTTGAAGTGGAAATCTTCGCTGACTGGTACGACGAATTTGCCGAACTGGTTGACGAAGCTTCCGAAATCATCGAAGATGATCCCGTTGCAGCTCTGGAAGACATGCAGGCCGCATTCGAAGCCGCCGAAAAGGATGCCGAAGAAGCTGAAAAGGCTGCCAAGGCTGCAGACAAGGCAAAGGGCACAAAGAAGATCGCTGCTCACCCGCCTAAAAAGTCTAAATAATTTTAGACCAGCAAAGCCTTAAAAACGACCGGTTTATGCCGGCCGTTTTTTTTATATTGGCTATCATGAAATCCGTAAGCACAATCTTGTTGATTCTCCTACTCGCATTAAATTCGTTTGCGGCCACCCCTATTGTAACGCATGAATCTAGAATTGTGCAATCCATTCCAACGAATATTGAGAATTACGTTCACGACACAAATTACGACGGTGATTATTCCGATCACAGCCCTTTTTGGAGATTTATGGGTTACTTTTATTCTGTCGCAGGAATACTTGGCGGAATTATGGTGATTGGTGTTGACGTAGGTTTAAACAGTGGTAGTGCAACAGGTATCGGAGCTGGAGCAGGTCTAATCGCCCTTGGTACCACAGGAATTGTTTTACTTTCATGGTAACTAAAAAGTCTCGGATTACTCCGGGACTTTTTTAATTGAAATCTATGCGACGGTAAGCCGCAGATTTTGAAGCGAAGCGGTCTCTATAAAACGAGATTAAGCAAGAGAAGCAAGGCCGCAGTCCCCGAAGCCGTACATTCAGTACGGCGAGGGGGACGAGAACGCCGCTAATCGCAGCTTAATCGATGTTTTAAGTGTGATACAACTTGCTGGTCTGATAATTCGGCTCAGAGGTCAAGTTCACACCCAGGCGACGGAACACGCCTACATCAACCTGGGACAGGATCACGCTGGCGTGAACGTCGCAGTGGCGCAGCTCAGGCAGCTTTTCCAGGGCAATCTTTGCGTTGTAATCGGTCAGGGCGCAAACAGAGAGAGCCACCAGAACTTCGTCCATGTGGAGACGGGGATTGGTGTGGCCCAGCTGCTTGGTCTTCAGGCTCTGAATGGGTTCGATGACCATGGGAGAAAGCAGGCGGACTTCGTCGGGGATGCCGGCCAGATGCTTGAGAGCATCCAGAAGCATTGCAGAGGAAGCGCCCAGCAAAGAGGAGGTCTTTGCTGCGATCACAGCACCATCCTGAAGTTCAATGGCAACAGCAGGACCGTTGGTTTCTTCGGCACGCTTGAGGGCGGCAGCTACCACCGGGCGGTCAGCAACGCTGACGTGAGCCTGTTCCATCACCAGCTGCTGCTTGTAAACCTGGTCCTTGTCGGCGTTGCCCTTACGGACGTCGCAGAGGGTGTTGAAGTAGCGGCGGATGATTTCCTGCTTGGCGGCTTCGCTCACAGCTTCGTCATCGATGATGCAGTTACCAGCCATGTTCACGCCCATGTCGGTGGGGCTCTTGTACGGGGACTCACCAAGGATGCGAGTGAACAAAGCGTTCAGCACGGGGAACACTTCAACGTCTCGGTTGTAGTTGATGGTGGTCTTGCCGTAGGCTTCCAGATGGAACTGGTCAATCATGTTCACATCGTTCAAGTCTGCGGTGGCGGCTTCGTAAGCCAAGTTCACCGGATGCTTCAGAGGAATGTTCCAGATGGGGAACGTTTCAAACTTGGCGTAGCCGGCCTTGACACCGCGGGTATTTTCGTGATAAATCTGGGAAAGGCACACAGCCATCTTTCCACTTCCCGGACCCGGGGCAGTCACCACCACAAGTTCGCGGGTTGTTTCAACAAACTGGTTCTTGCCGTAGCCGTCGTCGCTCACCACCAAAGGAATGTTGTTGGGGTAACCGGCAATGGGATAGTGACGGTAAACCTTAAGGCCAAGAGTTTCAAGCTTTTTCTGGTAAGCAAGGGCACTGGGCTGGTCCTGCCAGCGAGTCAGCACCACGCTGCTCACATAAAGACCGTAACCGCGGAAGGCGTCGATCAGACGGAGAACGTCCTGATCGTAGGTAATGCCCAAGTCGCCACGGACCTTGTTCTTTTCGATGTCGTTGGCGTTGACGGCGATAATGACTTCGGCCTTGTCCTTCAGCTTTTCAAGCATACGGATCTTGGAGTCCGGAGCAAAGCC
>JAZRXW010000035.1:0-24695 GCA_045600425.1 Fibrobacter sp. | reverse complement strand
TACTACCGAAGGCCTCATTGAACAGTTCGAACCCTATGCCAACGGCTGGGAACTGGGTAACGCCTATACCGAACTTAACGATCCTCTGCGTCAGCGCGAACTTCTGGAAGACCAGGTCCGCCGTGGCCGTGGTGGTGAAGGTGAAACTCACCCCATGGACGAAAACTTCCTGCACGCAATCGAATCTGGCCTGCCTCCTACCGGCGGTGTGGGCTTCGGTATCGACCGTATGGTGATGCTGCTCACCAACCAGGAAACCATCCGCGACGTACAGCTCTTCCCGCTGATGAAACCGGAGGTTTAGCAAGGCCGTAGGCCTTGCCTAGTAGTTAGTAGGAAGTAATTAGTGACAAATGGCGGGGCTGGTGCCCCGCATTATCAAAGAGATTTGAGCGAAATGACGAAGTCTTATCAAGAATTACTTGTTTGGCAGAAGGCTATGGATTTAACTGTAGCTATCTACGAAGCGACTTCAAATTTTCCAAAGGAAGAACTTTTTGGCTTAGTCTCTCAGATGAGGCGTGCTGCAGTTTCTATTGCAAGCAATATTGCTGAAGGTGAAGGACGAAAGTCGAAGAATGAGTTCGCTCATTTTATTGGCATATCTCTTGGTTCCAAGGCTGAGTTGGAAACACAGTTAATCCTATGTAATCGAATAAATTTGATTGAGGAGACTGTCGCAAAACCTCTACTAACCGATCTTGATGAAATTGGAAAAATGCTCACAACTCTTCGAAGAACTTTAAAAGTAGAAGCTGGCTAGAACAGTTTTCTTTACAACCAACTACCTACTTCCAACTTCCTACTACCTACTTCCTACTAAACATGAACAAACTCGAATTTCTCATTGCCTGGCGTTACTTGGGGGCTCAGCGTAAGAGTCTCTTTGTTTCGCTGATTGGTATCTTCAGTATGCTTGGCGTATCCATTGGCGTATTTGCCTTGGTTATAGCTTTGGCGGCTGTTAATGGTTTTGAAGAAGAAGTCACTGCCCAGATGATAGGGAAGGACGCTCACTTTGATATTATGTCGTACAATGGGGAGCCGATTGTCTCCTATGATAGCTTGACCAAGGAAGTTCGCTCTCGCGATTCCCGAGTGACAGGAGCTTCTCCGTTTTTAGTTTATAAGGTGGGTATCAGCAGTAAAAAAGTAAATGACGGTATCGTGATTTATGGTGTAGACACTGAGTCGGCAAAGACGGTTACCGACATCTACAAGTACATCAAGTGGGGGCATTACTCAGTTGATAGTCTGGAGGATTTGAGCGGAAATCTCCGTCCGGGAATTATCCTTGGGTCTGGACTTGCTAATCGTCTTCGCGTCGTAGTTGGAGATAAACTGGTCCTTCAGACTTTCCAGAGTCCAGATGCTGTGGTTGCCGGCGGTGGTCCGAAGATGATGATGTGTGTGGTTAGCGGTATCTTTGAAACAGGAACTTATGAATACGATGGAAACCTTGCGTATGTAGGGATTCCTGAACTGCAGAAGTTGCTTGGTATGAAGGACGCTGTGACAGGTGTGCAGTTTCGTTTGACGGATCATTGGCTTGCTGCCGATGCTGTGGAAAAGCTTGCTTCTTGGTTGACTTATCCCTACTATGCGACAGACTGGCAGACCAAGAATTCGACTTTGCTGAAGTGGATGAATTACGAAAAGTTTATTGTGGCCGCCGTTATTTGTTTGATTATTCTTGTTGCCGCCTTTAATATCATCAGCTCCTTGATTATGGTGGTTATTGACAAGACTAAGGAAATTGGCATTTTGCGTAGCATGGGCTTTAGCAAAGCCGGAATTATGCGAGTGTTTATGCTGATGGGCAGTTTCATTGGTGTGGGCGGTACCATTGTGGGTGGGACCATTGGCCTGGTTCTTTGCAAGTTGCAGGAAGCTTACCACTTCATCACGTTGCCTGGGGATGTATATGTGATTCCCTATTTCCCCATTTCGGTTCACCTGATTGATGTTGTTTTGATTTTTGTGATTGGCATAGCTTTGTGTATACTTGCAACGATTCTTCCTGCTTGGAAGGCTAGTCGACTAGACCCTGTGGGAGCAATTCGTCACGAATAGTTGTGGGGTCGGGCTTCGCTCCTAGAGGTTTAAAGTTTGTAATATGAGATTGAGTAGAGGTAATGATGAGTGTTGATTTAAAAAATGATACAAGGAATTGTATTGAAACGCAGGCTAGTATAACCTCTAGCTCGCTTTGCGAGCGACCTGACAACCTCATACCTCATACGTTGTTGGAAACTCGTGATTTGCGTCGTGTGTTTAGCGAAACTGGAGAAAAACTTGAAATCCTGAAGGGTGTGAACTTTTCAATGAATGAAGGGGAACTTGTGGCTCTCACTGGTTCTTCAGGTTCAGGAAAATCCACCTTCTTGAATTTGATTGGAATGTTGGATACTCCAACCTCTGGCGAAATTCTTTTTAAAGGACGGGCTCTTTCGAAGTTTAACAGTGCTGAAAGGGATCAGTATCATCGTTGTCAGGTGGGTTTCGTTTTTCAGTTCCATCATTTGCTTAGCGAATTTACTGCTTTGGAAAATGTTTGTGTTCCAGGCCGCATTATGGACAAGAGTGAACGAGAATGTCGCGAACGTGCAGAAATGCTGTTAGAAACCGTGGGCCTGAAGGACCGCTTGAAGCATTTGCCTCGGGAACTTTCCGGCGGTGAACGTCAGCGCATTGCGATTGCGAGAGCTTTGATGAATGAACCCGCATTGGTTTTGGCCGATGAACCTAGTGGAAATTTGGATGAAGCCAATTCTGCGAAGTTGAATGAGTTGATTGGCGAATTGAATGAAAAATTTAACCAGGCTTTTTTGATTGTAACTCATGATGACATGCTGGCTAATTTCGCCAAGCGTCGAGTTGTTATGCACAATGGTCTTATTCAATCTTTTGAATAGTGTTTACGGTTTTTTGTTTTGTTGCGATATAAGAAAGAAACTGAGGAAAAATAATGTCTGATATAAACGGTATTTTTTCAAAAAAAGCGAAGGCTGTTTTACAGGCTGCCCGTATGGCCGCTCGTAATTTAGGCAGCGACAGTATTAGCACAGAGCATCTTCTGCTTGGTCTTGTTCGTGAAGATTCTGGCTTGGCCGCGGAAACGCTTCGGTTTCTAAAGGTGAACTTTAATGAACTGGGTGAAAATGTTCAACGTTCTTTAACGTCCAATGGTGGCATTATGACCGTAGGGGGAGACTCCCATGGAGCTTTACTTACCTTTACTGCACGTTGCAAGGCTGCCTTGTTCAATGCGGCAAAGATTGCGAAGGATGAAGGGGACCAGTATATTGGACCAGAACATTTGATGCTTGCTATTTTGCAACAGAGTGAATCTCCTGCTGCGGGTACGCTGTCCACCTTTGGGGTGACATTTGAAAATTTCCTGGAAGCTCTTCAGCAAATTAAGCGTGAAACCGTGGATTCGCAGATTCCTGGAGAAGGTGCTGAGTCCGCTTCGGAACTGCCTAGGGAAAATGAGGGGACCCGCGGTGGTGAAACTCGCCAGCAGGTCCGTAGCCAGAATCGGTCCAAGACTCCTATCCTGGAACATTTTGGACGTGACTTGACCGCTATGGCTCGCCAGGGAAAGCTGGATCCGATTATTGGTCGTGAAGCTGAAATTGAACGCTTGATTCAGATTCTCTGCCGCCGCAAGAAGAATAATCCTGCTCTTATCGGTGAACCTGGTGTAGGTAAGACCGCTATTATCGAAGGTCTTGCTTTGAAGATTGCCCAGAAGAAAATTCCTGAACTTTTGGCCAACAAGCGCGTGGTTAGCTTGGATGTGGCTGCCATGGTTGCTGGAACCAAGTATCGCGGTCAATTCGAAGAACGTGTGAAAGGCTTGATTATGGAACTTCAGCGTGTGGACAATTCCGTCATTTTGTTCATCGATGAACTCCATACCATTGTGGGGGCTGGCGGTTCCGAAGGTGCGTTGGATGCCTCCAACATTTTCAAACCAGCTCTTGCTCGAGGTGAATTACAATGCATTGGTGCCACAACGCTGGATGAATATCGCAAGTATATTGAAAAGGATGCTGCCCTGGATCGTCGTTTCCAGACTATCGTGGTGAACCCGCCTTCTTCTGAAGATTCTATTCGTATTCTTGAAGGCTTGCGCGCCAAGTATGAACAGCACCATAAGGTTCGTTATACTCCTGAAGCTATTCGTGCTTCTGTAAGTCTTGCAGAACGTTATATCTCGGAACGATTCCTTCCGGATAAGGCTATTGACGTTTTGGATGAGGCTGGTGCACGAGTTCGCCTTAATTCTATTCGGACTCCGGATGACCTGAAGGCTATGGAAGATGAATTGGCCGAAGCTATGCAGCAGAAGGAAGAGGCTATTGCTGAGCAGCAGTACGAATCCGCTGCAGCGCTTCGCGATAAGATTGAGGCTTTGACTTCTCAAATCGCTGAACGACGGGACGCCTTGAACAAGGAAGATTCTGCAGAACTTCCTGTGGTTGACGAAAATGAAATTCGCGATTGCATTAGCAAGATGACTGGCATTCCTGTAAGCCGCCTTGCAGGTGAAGAAGCCCAGAAGCTTTTGAAGCTGGGTACGGAAATCAAGGAACGTGTTATCGGTCAGGACCAGGCAGTGGATGCCGTGGTGAAGGCCATCCGCCGTACCCGTGCAGGTATCCGTGACACCAAGCGTCCCATGGGAAGTTTCCTGTTCCTGGGTCCCACCGGTGTAGGTAAGACTGAACTTGCTAAGGTGCTGAGTCTTTCCTTGTTCGGTAGCGAAGACTCCATGATTCGTATCGACATGAGCGAATACATGGAAAAGCACAGCATTAGCCGCCTGATTGGTGCGCCTCCGGGATACGTAGGCTTTGAGGATAACGGTGGTCAGCTTTCCGAAAAGGTTCGCAAGCATCCGTATTGCGTGGTGCTCCTGGATGAAATTGAAAAGGCTCATCCGGATGTGTACAATCTGCTGTTGCAGATTCTGGATGACGGAATCCTTACGGACAGCTACGGTCGCAAGATCAATTTCAAGAACACCATCATCATCATGACCAGTAATGCTGGTGCTCGTGAAGTCCGTCATAGCTCCGGCATGGGCTTTACCAAGATGGGGGAGACCGATGACTACGAACGTATGGAAACCGCCATCCGCGAAGAAGTGAAGCGAGTGTTCTCTCCGGAATTCCTGAACCGTATCGACGAACAGATTGTGTTCCGTCCGCTTTCGAAGCAGGATTTGACATCTGTTGTCGATATCCAGCTGATGTTCCTCCAGAAGAATTTGTCCGAAAGAGGAATCCTGCTGGAAGTTTCCCAGGCGGCTAAGGAATTTGTGGTGAGTCATAATTACGATTCCGCTTTGGGCGCTCGTCCCATCCGCCGCTCTATCCAGCAGCTGATCGAAGACGAAATTGCTGAAGGCCTGCTCCTGGGAATCTACAAGGACTTCTCTACCATTTCCCTGGATGTAGTGGATGGCAAGCTGAAGTTCACTTCCGAGGCGTTGCCTAGCTAGTAGTTAGTAGGAAGTAGGTAGTAGGAAGTAGTTAGTAGGAAGTGGTTAGTAGGAAGTAGGAAGTAGGAAGTAGGTAGTAGGAAGTAGATAGTAGGTAGTAGTTAGTAGGAAGTAGGTAGGAGGAAGTGGGTAGGAGGAAGTGGGGAACTAGATTGTTGGTGGGTTGCGGGGCACCAGCCCCGCCTTGAATCACTAATTACTAAATACTTTCTACTTCAAACTTCATGCCTCATTTACTATCTTTTAACCGTAAAATTCAAACAATCAACCAAAGGACTACATCATGGCAAAGATTTCTGCCGTTCTTATTTTCGGTGCACCGGGTTCCGGTAAGGGCACTGTGGGCGCAAAGCTCGCTGCTACTACTTCTCTGAAGCACCTCTCCACTGGTGACATCTTCCGCGGCATCGCTCCTTCCAGCGAATCCGGCAAGCTCCTCGCTTCCTATTCCAGCAAGGGTCTCCTGGTTCCCAACGAAGCAACCGTCGAAATCTTCGGCCGCTATGTTGAAGGTCTCGTTAACACCAACAAGCTGAACCCGGAAAAGGATGTTCTCCTCCTGGACGGCATTCCTCGTACCGTTGAACAGGTCAAGCTCATCGAATCCATCGTCGACGTGAAGCACATCTTCGTTCTCGACATCAAGGACGAAGCTACCATCGTTGCTCGCCTCCTGAATCGCGCCAAGATCGAAGGCCGTAAGGATGACGCTGATGAAGCTGTGATCAAGAACCGCCTCAAGGTTTACAAGGAATCCACCGCCAAGGTTCTTTCCAAGTACAGCAAGAAGATCATCACCCACGTTGTCGGCGACAACACTCCAGATGAAGTGTTCTGCGACGTGCTGAAGGCATACGTTGACTTCTGCAAGGCTTCTGCTCCTAAGGCTAAGAAGGCTCCTGCTAAGAAGGCTTCAAAGGCTAAGAAGTAATTTCTGAAGCTTCTTTAGCGATTTCTGACGGTCCCGCTGGTGGCGGGGCCGTTCGTTGTTTTTGCGTGTGCCGATTAATGTTTGCAAAAACTGACAAAAACCTTTCAAATTGTATTTATTTTGTTATCTTTGTATACAGAACAATATTTGTACTAAGGTGATTCCCAAAAATGGAACAAAATTCCCAGACTCCGATTCAAATGAATCAAACCGTTGCGCCTAAGGCTGATGATGAAATCGATCTGCTGGAAGTGCTTGGCATTTTGTTGAAACATAAGATTTTTCTCCTTTTTTGCATCATTGTAGGATGTGGAGTTGGATTTGTCGCTTCTAAGTGGCAGCGTTCTCTGTATACCAGCGATGCTTTGCTCCAGATTGATGTAAAGGGAAATAAGGCCGGTAAGGCCATGGGCGAAATGGGTGCCCTTCTGGATGTGGCTAGCCCTGCTGAAGCTGAAATTGAACTTCTTAAGAGCCGCATGGTGTTGAGTTATGTGGTGGACAAGGAAAACCTTTGTTTTAAGGCATCTCCTGTTGGAGCTCTAGATCGTTTGACCCATAAGGAAGGTCGAATGGATTTGGAGAATTTGCAAATCCCTGAAATTGCCATTACTGAAAAGTGGATGGCTCGAGTTGTTGATGATACTACCTATGCCATTATTACTCCTGAAGAAACCGTACTGGCTAAGGGCGTTATCGGAACCGAATTGGTTGCTCCCTATGCAGGCGATACTCTTTTAATTCATGTGAAGCACATGAGGGCTTTGCCGGGACAGCAGTTTGTTTTGTCCCAGATTGATCCCCTGGATGCTGTTCGTGGTCTCGTGAAAGACTTGAATGTTGCTGAAAAAGGCAAGCAGACTGGTATTATCGGAGTTTCCTATACTCATCAGTATCCGGATCGTGCTGCCGCTATCTTGAACTCCATTGCGAATATTTATCTGCGTCAGAACGTGGAAATGCGCAGTGCTGAAGCTGAAAAAACCTTGGAATTTTTGGAACAGCAGCTCCCTGGTGTTAAGGCCAAACTTGATTCTGCTGAAAAGAACCTGGCAGACTATCGTCACAAGATCGGTTCTGTGGATATGACTGGTGAAACCCGCGCGCACTTGGAAAAGTCTGCTAGCTTGGAACAGCAGATTCTCCATCTGGAACAACAGCGTCAGGAAGCCACAAGACTTTTCAAGGAAGAACATCCTTCTGTACAGACTATTATCAAACAGCAGAATCGCCTCCGTGGCGAACTGTCCAAGTTGAAGAATTCCGCAGAAAAGATGCCTTTGACTCAGCAGGAAGTTCTTCGCTTGCAAGAAGAAGTGGCAGTGCAGAACGCTCAGTACACCTCTATGTTGAACAACATTCAGCAGCTTCGCGTGGTTCGTGCCGGTGAAGTGGGTAACGTGCGTGTGGTGGACTACGCCCAGATTGAACGCAAGCCCTCTAAACCCAACAAGAAAATGATTTTCTTGGGCTGCGTGTTTGGTGCATTCCTTCTTGGAGCTCTCTTGATTTACTTGCGTCAGATGACAAGACGTGGTGTTCGTAGTTCCCTTGAAATTGAACGTGAAACAGGCGTCAGTGTTTACGCAAAGATTCCCGAATCCGAGAATAACATTCTTAGCCATCGAAAGAAGGGCAAGAATACTCTGCCTCTGGTGGAAGAGTCTCCCGATGATCCTGCCAGTGAAGCTTTCCGTTCTCTCTATACGGCTATTGACTTTAGTATTGCCGACCAGAAGGTTATCATGGTGACTGGTATGGTGCCTGGTGTTGGTAAGTCCTTTGTTTCCAAGAACTTATCTGCTTTGTATGCAATCAACAACAAGAAGATTCTTTTGATTGATGCTGACATGCGTCGCGGTGTGGTTTACAGTAAGCATCGTATTGGTCTTGGCGATGTCCTTTCTGGAAAGGCTTCTTTGGATCAGGCGGTTTCTGATTCCTTGACTAAGAACATGTATGTTCTGGGGGCAGGAAATACTGAAGTGGCTCCCAGTGAATTGTTGCGCGGAGATGCCTTCAAGAACCTTATTGAAGAAGCTAAGACCAAGTACGATATTATTGTGGTGGATACTCCGCCGCTGAACTTGGTGACCGACTCTGAGTTGATTTTCCCTGTAGTTGACTTTGCTCTGTTTGTGCTGCACTATGGCCGTCATTCCATGGAACAGATTAAGGAATCTATGATCAAGGTGGACCGTTGTAGCGATAAGCCTCACGCTTTCGTGATGAACCATGTGGAGCACGATGGTCGCGGATATGGTTACGGTGGCTACGGTTACTATGGCTATGGCAGTTATGGCAAGTATGGCTACTACAGCAAGAAAAAGAAGAAGTAACCAAGATATAATTGAGGGCTCGAGCCCGCATATAAACAAGAAGAGAGCAAGGTTCGTCCTGCTCTTTTTTTTATCCGAAAGAAATTAGAGACTAGAAACTAGAGACTAGAATGAACAGTTAACAATTAACAATGAAAAATGAAGAATGAAGGATGAAGGATGAAAAATGAAGGATGAAGAGTCTAGAAGTTAGAGACTAGAGATTAGAAACTAGGGATGTCGGGAATATTTCGTATGAAAAATTAAAGATGTAACTATCTCGAAATCAATTGCACTCACATCCTGAAGCCCTAGCCCCTAGACCCTAAAACCCCCTAGCCCCTAAATCCTAGATCCTAGCCCCTAAATTCTAAGCACTAACCACTAACCACTAATCACTTTTCTATCTTTGTGCCCATGAAATGTTTTATCTATGACACCACGCTGCGCGACGGCAATCAAGATCGCAAGATTAGTCTCTCTCTGGCCGATAAAATCCAGATTACTCGAATTCTTGACTCTTTCGGTATTGATTACATTGAAGGCGGCTGGCCCAATCCGAGCAATCCCACCGACGAAGAATACTTCCGCGAAGTAAAGAAGCTTAAGCTGAAGCACGCCAAGATTTGTGCTTTCGGCAGTACTCGTCGCCCGAAGATTCTTCCCGAGAAGGATCCGCTGCTCCAGGCTCTGGTAAAGTCCGAAGCTCCCGTGAAGACTATTTTCGGTAAGAGCTGGGACCTCCATGTTACGGATGTCATTCATACCACACTGGAAGAAAACCTGGACATGATCCAGTCTTCCATCGAATTTTTGAAGGAACATTCCGAAGAAGTCATTTACGATGCCGAACATTTCTTTGACGGCTACAAGGCTAATCCGGAGTATGCTATTGAAACTCTCCGTGCTGCTGCTCTCGGCGGTGCTGATTTTATTGTGCTCTGCGATACCAATGGCGGTACCATGCCTTGGGAACTGGAAGAAATTTTTGAAGCCGTTAAGGAACACGTGGACGTGCCTCTGGGCATCCATGTGCATAATGACTCTGGCCTTGCTGTGGCCAACAGCATCTACGCCGTAAAGTCCGGTGCAGAAATGATCCAGGGCGTCATCAACGGTTACGGTGAACGTTGCGGTAACGCAAACCTTACCACTATCATGGCTGACCTCAACTTCAAGATGGGCGTGAAGTTCTTTGCCGCCAAGAAGATGGCTGGACTTCGCAAGCTGTTCCTCAGTGTCGACCAGATTGTGAACTTGGCTAGCGACGTTCGCGCACCCTACGTAGGCGAGGCTGCCTTTGCCCATAAGGGTGGTGCCCATATCGATGGCGTCATGAAGGTGTCCCGCAGTTTCGAACATGTGGACCCCCACTCCATCGGTAACGACCGTGTATTCGTCACCAGCGATCAGGCTGGCGGCTCTCTCGTGGTTGAAAAGCTGAAGGCCATTAAGCCCGGCATCGACAAGAAGGACCCCATGGTGGCAAAGCTTCTGCTTGCTATCAAGGAAAAGGAAAACGCCGGCTGGCACTTCGACTCTGCCGAAGCTAGCTTTAAGATGCTGGTGTATCGCCAGCTGGGCATGTTCACCGAACCCTTTGAATTTATGAACTATCGCGTCACCGAAGACAAGACCCCGCAGGGCGTGTCTGTTTCCCAGGCTAGCGTCAAGCTGAAGATTGGTGACAAGATTAGCCATCAGGTCAGCGAAGGTGACGGTCCGGTGAACGCTCTGGACGCAGCACTGCGTAAGGCTTTGCTCCCGTTCTTCCCGTACATGGCTAAGGTCCGTCTGGACGACTTTAAGGTCCGCGTTCTGGGTTCTTCCGTAGGTTCAGACGCTCTCGTGCGCGTGTGGACAACCTTCGGCGATGAAAAGGAACACTGGAATGTGGCAGGTGTCAGCACCAACATCATCGAAGCCAGCTGGCTTGCCTTGATGGATGGCTTGTGCTACAAGATTTTGAAGGAAACTAAGAAATGCAAATAGTTAAGGCTACTCCGAATTCTAAGGAAATTGAACGCATTTGCGGTCGTGAAGTTGCTCCCAGCCGCGAGATTTATAACAAGGTTGTAGATATCCTTGCTGACATCAAGAAGGGCGGCTACGCCAAGGCAGTAGAATACGCCCAGAAGTTTGATGGCCTCAAAGGTAAGAATATCCGCGTATCCGAAAAGGAAATCGAAAAGTCTGCCGCCAAGTGCCCTGCCGATTTGCAGAAGGCTCTTAAGCAGGCTATCAAGAACGTCCGTGATTTCCACCAGAACCAGATGGAAGAATCCTGGCTCATGGAAGGGAAGGACGGCGTGGTTCTGGGTCAGCGCATTCGCCCCATGAAGCGCGTAGGCCTCTACGTTCCCGGTGGTGCAGGCATTTACCCCAGCACCGTGATCATGAACGCCGTTCCCGCTCTCGTTGCGGGTGTTGAAGATATCGTTGTTGTTACTCCCATCAAGGGCGAAATCAACCGCGCCGTGGCTTTCGTGCTGCAGCAGCTGGGCATCACCGAAGTTTACCACATCGGTGGCGCACAGGCTATTGGCCTGTTGGCTTACGGAGCCAAGGATGCCAAGGGCAAGACCATCGTTGAACGCGTCGACAAGATTGTGGGCCCGGGTAATGTGTTTGCCGCAGTTGCCAAGAAGGAAGTTTTTGGTGTGGTAGATATCGACATGGTGGCAGGCCCCTCCGAAGTTCTGGTGATGGCCGACAAGACCGCCGATCCTGATTTCGTCGCAGCAGACCTGCTTTCTCAGGCTGAACACGGTTCCGGTTTTGAAGCCGCCATCTGCATTACCGATGATATGGAAACCGCCCAGATGATTTCTGCCTGCGTAGATGTCCAGGTGGAAAACAGCCCCAAGAAGGAACTGCTCCAGAAGGTGCTGGATAACTTCGGCCGTATCCTGGTGGTGAAGGACTGGTTCGATGGTGTTGCCATCGCCAACAAGATCGCTCCGGAACATCTTGAAGTCATGACCGACGAAGCTGAATCCATGGCTGCCCAGATCGAAAACGCCGGCGCCGTGTTTATCGGCCACTGGTCTTCTGAACCTGTAGGCGACTACTTTGCAGGCCCCAACCATGTGCTGCCCACCAACGGCACAGGCCGCTTCTTCAGTCCCCTGGGCGTGTACGACTTCCTGAAGCGTATGTCCATCATCCGCTATAGCGAGCGTGCCATCAAGAAGAACGCCAAGGCAATCGCCGCTGTGGCCATGGAAGAAGGCTTCTACCACCACGCACAGGCTGTGCTGAAGAGACTGTAATGACTAGGAGAGGCTCCGCCCCTCCTAAAATCTTCCTTTCCCAAACGAGTGGTTTTTCTCAAATGTAGGGAAATAAAAAGAACCGATTCGCAGAAATTGTGAATCGGTTCTTTTACTTTTTAGAGGTTTCTACGATAAAGTTGTAAGGAGGTATTCTCTAATGCTTTATCGTGGTTGTTTTGATGATGGTCCTATGGTTCTTTTTAACGAACCCATTAAGGACATGAAAAAAAACTTTTGGTTTTATGTCAAGAATTTTGGGTTTCCAGAATTTGAAAAAAATTTGATTGAAGGGGTTATATCCTTGATGGATTGTGATCAAGATCTTCTCCACAGTCTTAAAACTTTTTTGAGCGGAAACGAAATTAACGTTAAAGACAATCATGTTTTATGTCGGGTTCATAGCGGTCTCGTAAAAAATCAAAATCAGGCAACTGCTCTGGTAAATGACTTGTTTGAAAACAGATTTCAGGGAAAGGGGTATTTTCGTGATTTGTTCATGAGACTGAATTATAGGATTGAGCCCCAATCGTTGAAGGTTGAATACCTCCCTTTGCAAAAGGCTGTGGAGTCATATTCTTTGACGGTTCCTAAAAATACGACTTTGGAGGAATATCAATCGGTTCTGGATATCCAATTTGATGTGAGCATTAAGCTCGCCGTGAAACTTCCTGAAATGAATTTTGATTCTAATGAAAAATACGGAATTATTCTGAAAAAGATATATCTGTATACAGTGCTCTAAAACTTTTTCTGGAACATTCGGACGAAATTATTTTGGAAAGAAAACTTCGTTGTTGTAGGCGTAAGCCAAAAAAATTAGAAGAGTACAATGAATTTTTTTTAGAAAATCTGTTTCGGGAAAATACACTGAATATTTATAAGCTTGGCCTTTTTTTACATGACTTTTCAAACGACAATATTGTTGCTGAAAAACTATCTTGCATACCCAAATTTGAAGAGAATAAAAATATGTTGGATAGTTACAATCTTATGGCAAGAGGGGAGTTGACCCATTTAAAGGGGCGTGGGTTATACAATTTTGATTATTCAATTGCCATTACGTTCTGTGATTCTGTTGGATACTACGGGGCTATTGGAATTCTAGAAAGAATGCAATTTTTCTTGCAGACTCATATAAACAAGTGTAAAGAGGTCTTAATGAATCCGACATTTGCGATTCCTTATGATTGGGGAAATGTTCAAATTGCCAAGTTCGGTAGTAATGAAATTCGAATTAAGTATATGAGTGCAAATCAAAGTTATTTGAAGAAGAATAAATGTGATATCCCTGCGGTGAAAGATTTTTTGCAGGAGTTTAAGTCGAAACTTGAAGAAATACATAACATCTTGGGTAATTTTAGGGAAGCCATATCCCGAATTCCTTCGATTCATGTGCAAGATGAAATTGGGCAAATGATTTTAAAATCTGTACAGATGGACCCCTTTTCTTTTAGCTCTTATCCGGTCCGTGCCATTAGAGAGTACGCTTCAAGCTTGATGAATGGGGGTGTATGACAATTTTTTTTGACATTTTTCAAAGATTAAACGATATTATAATTGAAATCAAAAAAGGATGTTTAAGTGGATATAAAGTCTATCAATCGTTTCGTTCAGAACGGCTTTTTGCCGTCACACACGCTGGGACTCATGGGCAATCATGGTATTGGCAAGACCAGCTATGTTCATAAAACACTTCGAAGCATCATTGCGAAGAAGCATGGCATTCCAGAAGAACGTGTTCATGTAGTTAGTCGCTGCGTTTCCATTATGGATCCTGCGGACTTGATTGGAAATTTCCAGGAATTCGGGGGGCGTACCTATAACTGCCCTCCCAGCTGGATTCCTACTTGCAAGGCTTATGACGATGAAATGGAAAAGCTTTACAACGAAAATGGAATGCATTATTCTCGTTTGACCAAGTACGATGATATCTACGTGCTGTTCCTTGACGAATGTAAGCGTGGCAATGCCGTCATTCAAGATGCCATTATGGAATTGCTTTTGGAACATCGCCTGTTTGGTGTGGACCTTAAGGAAGATACTTATGTGGTTTGTGCCGATAACGAAAATGCTAAAATCTATAATGGCACTCGTCGCGACCCGGCTCAGGAAAGCCGCATCAAGAATTTTACCTTTGCACCTACGGACAAGGAATATTTGGAGGATTTCAAGCGTCGTGAAGACGATAAGCAAATCCATCGCATGATTCATAAGTTCCTGAGCAAGTATCCAGAATTTATTGTTCTTCCCACCAAGACTATAGAAGAGCTTGCCATTCAGGGTAAGAAGGGGCCGTCTCCTCGAGATTGGACTCAGTTGGGTGAATGCCTCCGCAAATTCCAGGACAACGGTGATGATATTGTCCAGGAAAAAGCGTTCCTGACAGATGTAGCAAGTTCCTATGTGGGCTTTGCATACGCTTTAAAGTTTGCTGATTTCTGTTCTGTTGCTAGCAAGCAGGATATCAATGTTGTGGATATCTTGGATAATTTTGACGAGACCATAGATAAGACTCTGAGAGATCTGTTTGCCAAGAGCCCTAAGGATGCGGTCCCTCTTTCCAATTCACTTTTGTATTTGGTAAAGAAGTCTACGCTTTCCGATGTTCAGAACCGCAATATTTTGGCATTTTTGGAGTGTTGCCCTAGCGAAGCCGTGGCATCTTTCATTAAGGCCTGGCAGAAGGATAATAAGGCTCAGTTCTTTGCATGGCGTGTAACTCCGAGACGTTTTGCGGTCTATAACAAAGCGTTGTTGAATAAGGTCCGCAAGAATGGCGAAATGTCTGCCTACGAAGCTTGGATAAAGAATTTTACCGAGCAGAATAATATTACAGAAAGTGATATGGATAGGGACGACCTGATTATTTCTGTATAGGTATCTGAATGAGTAGTTATGAAGAATCTTTTCAGGGTACTCTAAACCGGCTTGTGGTGTTCAGTCCGTTTAGCTTCAATCTGCTAGTCGGGATGACCCACATCCCATCAAGGGATTTGGATACTATGGGGGTTATGGTCAAGAATGGCCGAATCACATTAAAGTATAACCCCGATTTTTTCATGTCTCTTGAAGAAGGGGAACGAACCTTCATTTTTATCCATGAAATGATGCACGTGCTTTTGCATCATTGCACCCATCGTTGTTCTAGCGACATTTGTAGGGCTTTCAAGGAAAATGCTGCTATGGATTTAGCCATTAACAGTTTGCTTTACAATCGCGATCCAAGTAAGCAGGAGCCTGGAATTGACATTCCCAGGTATAAGGAAGATGTCGGCACGAAAAAGAAAGGTGAAATCAGCGTTCTCTTGCCGAGCATGTTCAAATTTCCGGACGGTCTCAGTTTTGAACAGTATTTGGAACTGTTGGATAAAAAGTATCCCGATATCTCCATCAAGTTTGTAAAGTTTGGGGCAGGGGAGGGGTCCGCCGGCAAAGATGCTGGTAAAAGTCGAGGCAAAAAAAATAAAGACGATGACCAGCAGGACGGTTCAGGGAACACTCTAGATGTCGAAGTGGAAATCTCGGAAGATTGCGCTTTTGGAAAAATTGTGAAGTACCGCATTGATCGCAAGCACGGTCAGGGGTATGACGAAGATGCCTTTATCGATGACTATGTCCGTAATGTTGTAGAAAATATTGAGCGTAATCATAGCTGGGGACATCTTGATGGGGCCGCCATAGAAATGGTAAAGAAGGCTCAGGAACAGCCCTTAAATTGGGGGGATATCCTTCGGCTGAAGTTGGGACCCTTTATCAGTTTTCAAAAGCAGCAGTCCCGCCGGCGATGGAACAAACACTATGGCAAACCTTTCCTGGGTTACGTGACCAAGAGCGTAGAACCTGTGGCTGTTTATGCAGATTCCTCCGGTAGCGTAGGGTCGGCAGACTTGTCCCGCTTTATTGTGGAAGTGGAGCGAATCGCCAACTACACGGGTGTATATCTCTGGAGCTTCGATGCCATAGTTCACGATCCTGATGAGTATGTCTTCTTTAACCGTAGAAATATTGACCAGATTGAATTTAAGGGTCGAGGCGGGACCTCCTTTTCTCCCATCTTTGAACATGCGAAGGAAAAGAACATCTCCCAGATAGTTATTCTTACGGATGGCTATGCAGAAGAAATCACACCCTCGCAAGTAGAAGGGATGGAGGTCATTTGGGTTGTCACAAAGGGCGGCTCTCTCAAAGGAAAGCCTGGAACAGTCATCGAGATGAGATAGCTCGAGACTAGAAAAGGAACATATTGTTTTCGCCTAGATTCAGGCAGACTCTGTTACGTCCATTTTCCTTGGCGTGGTAGAGTGCCTGGTCTGCTCGTTCTATAATGGAACGGACGGAATCTCCTTCGATACGCTCGGTGAAGCCTACGCTGATGGTGGCGTGAACGATTTCTCCCGAGGGAAGGTGAATTTGGGTATGCTCTATGCTGCTACGAAGCCTTTCGGCAATAATCTTTGCGTTCTCCGTAGATGTTCCTGGGAGGAACACGGTAAATTCTTCTCCGCCGTAACGTACGGGCATATCGGAAGGCCTGAGGCAATCCACGATAGTCTTTGCCACTGTGATGAGCACCTGGTCACCTGCAAGATGGCCGTAGGTGTCGTTGAATCTCTTGAAGTGGTCAATGTCCAGCATGAACGCACACAGCCTAAAATTGCCAGAATTACTGCGGTTAATTTCGCGAGTGTACATTTCTTCGAGCCAACGGCGATTGTGGAGTCCTGTAAGGGAATCCACTTTTGCATTTTCCTCAATGCAGCGGATATGGTATTCTTCTTCGCAGACGACGCGGTTGTTGTTGCGGATTCTCTGGCAAAGCATGTGCAAAAAATTAAGGCACAGGTCGTGGGAGGCGTTAATCATGGCTAGAGCGATTTCGGGGCTAATGACCAGCAATCTGCTTCTTTCCTTGGCATAGACGGTTGCACTGGGCTTGATGTTGTCAAAGATGGACATTTCGCCGGCACAATGTCCAGGTCCGATGGTGTCGCAGAAGCTTCCGCCTTTTGCTTCAAGCCGGACCTCTAGCATTCCTTCCAAAATGACCAGTAAACGTCTTTCGGGATGTTCCGGGTCGATGAGTTTTTCGCCTGGTTCAGAGACAATTGTTTGACAGCCAAGGAGGTATCCTGCAAGGCTTTCGAACGTTACGTTTTTGAATATTTCTAAAGTAAGAAACTCTTGTCTAGAAATGGGTAGTGTCTCTAATTCTGGCGTACTCATACTACGATATATAACCAAATTCTGAAAAAAAAGGTAAAAATGGTAGATAATTTATTATAAAAATAAATTAATCTAGACTGGGATTCTATATTCGTTTATACAATTCGCGAGGTTTTTATGTCTAAGATGGTGCTTATGTCGGTTTTCCACGAAGGTTCCCTGGTGGATATTTTGATTTCTGGGAAAAAATTTGAAAAAATAGGGGGCTTAGTCCCAGAAGATTACGACAGGGCTCGTCTTGTAGACTGTTCCGGATTGGCGATTCTTCCTCCTTTCTACAATGGGCACTGCCATGCCGCAATGACCCTTCTTCGCGGTTTTGCCGATGACATGCCCTTGCAGGAATGGCTTCAAAACCATATCTGGCCCTTTGAGGCAAAAATCAAGGCAAAAGATATCGAGATTGGCACCCGTCTAGCCATTGTTGAAATGATAAAGTCTGGCACAGTTTTCTTCTCGGATATGTATTGGCATCGCGAAGAGACTATGAAAGTGGTGGAAGAAATGGGAATTCGTGCTACCGTTGGTGTGACCATTGCCGAAAATCTTGATTCCCCTGAGCATATTGAAGAAAATTTCAAATTCCTTAAGGACCATAGTCTTGAGACGGAACGGGTAAAACTTGCTGTAATGCCACATTCTATCTATACGGTGGGCGAAAAGATTTATAAAAGGTGTGCTCAGGTTGCAAGAGACGAGAATATGATATTGCACACTCATTTGTCTGAAACGCAAAAGGAAGTTGAAGATTGTAAAGTGCAAAATGGTTGTTCTCCTGTGGAGCTGATGAAACGTTACGAGTGCCTTGGGGAAAATTTTGTCGCGGCCCATTGTGTACATCTTTCTTCTCAGGACATGTCTCTCATGGCCAAGTCTGGTTCTACAGCTGTTTTGAACCCTTGTTCAAATCTCAAGCTCAGTAGTGGTATCCCTAAGGTTCATTCTATGATAGCAAAGAATATGCGTCTTGCGATCGGGACTGATGGTGCCTCCTCCAACAATAATCTGGACATGCACGAGGATATGAAATTGGCATCTCTCCTGGCAAAGGCTACTGGTAGTGCGGAGACATTGCGTGCTGATGAAGTCCTTAAGATGGCTACGGAGAATGGGGCCCGAGCTTATGGAATTCATGGGGGCGTTATCGGGGAAGGCTATCTTGCCGATGCCCTGCTGGTGGACTTGAATAATGAACGTCTAAATCCCAACCACAACTTGGTGAGTAACTGGGTCTATGCAGCCGATTCTAGATCCATCCGTTCTGTAATCTGTAACGGCAAGTTCGTTATGGAAAATGGGTTTGTCGATGGGGAAGATGATATTATAAAAGAAGCGAATCTCTGTGCTCGGAGACTCGCTGCATTATAGTTTCTTTGTAAGGCTTTGTGGGCTGAGCCGCTGATTGGGATACTTGCTTAAACTTTCTACTGAAGAGCTTCCGAAGTCTTTTCCTCTACAACCTTTTTGGCCTCTTCAGTTGCTTTTTCGGTTACGCTCTTCACGGTTTCTGTAGCGATTTCCTTGGCGGCTTCCGTAGCCTTGTCGGTAGCTTCCTTAGCGACTTCTGCCGCCTTGTCCGAAGCCTTTTCTACAATGTTATTGGTCAGTTCGGAAGCTTTTTGCTCTGCAACGTTTACAAGGTCTATCGGCTCAGAGGAGAATCCCATCAATTCGAGTGTCGTTTTGTAAACGCTGTAGGAGGCAGAATCGTCTCGTGTTGAAATAATGGTTTCTCCAAAGGGCATTATATGCAGGATGGTGAAGAGGGCAAAGAGAATCATGAATGCCTTGATAAAACCCAGAATGCCCCCGAGTACGCGGTCAGCAGTTCCGAATTTTGTATCGGCAATGGCTTTGTTAAGAAGGTGCCCGATAAAGTGCAATAGGAGGAAAGGGACGAGAAAACCAATGGCAATGCAGATGATGGTTGTTGAAAACGCTCCAAAACCATAAGATTGGATTGTGTCGGCCATGAGGTCGTTGGCGTAATATGCTCCTGCGATGGCGCCGCCCCAGGCGATAAGGCGGAATATTCCGCGTAGAAATCCTCTCCAAATGCCGAGAAGAGACAGAATCAGAATAAGTACGAGGCTAACGATGTCTAGAGTATTCATTAAACTTAATTTAGGAAAAATGTTTTGAGGATTGCAGCGATTGCCGTTGCTGCTGCGGCTCCGATGGCGATTCCCTTAAACAGGGCACCTACGCAATGCTCTTTATAGACAGGCGGTTCAGTAAAATTCGGCGTTTCGCCATCTTCGAGATGTTTCACTTCGGAAAGCCAGATGGACATATAAGGGGATAAGTCCCTAGGGTAGTGTTTCATCAGGACGGAGAGCTGGTCTGCCGCGTCATTTGCCGTCAGGGGGCGATCCTTGGGTTTCTTGTTGATAAGCTTCAAGATGAACTTGATCAACGCTTTCGGAGTTTTTTCGGGAAAGGCTTTTTCGGTGATTCGCAGACGTTGAATCCGCTGTACAGTGTCCTGGAAGTTTTCACCGCGGAAGATGTTTTCGCCCATGAGCATTTCGCAGGCGATGACGCCTATGGAAAACAAGTCCGAAGCCGGGGTGGCCTCAATACCAAGAGTCTGTTCTGGACTCATGTAGGTGACTGTACCCAGGATGGAGTTTTCGGCGGTAATTCGCATGTCCGTGGAATCGTCCTTAAAAATCTTGAAGGAGTTTTCGTTACGGGCGATGCCAAAATCCAGGAGACGGATACGTCCATCCTTGTCTACCATAATATTTGAAGGCTTGAGGTCTCGATGGATAATCCCATTGCGATGGGCGTGTCCCAAGGCTCCAAGAACTTCGTACAGGATAGCGGTTACGGCCCAGAGGGGTGGTTGTGGACATTTGTCAAGTAGCTCTCGCAGCGTCTTTCCGTGGACGAATTCCATGGAGATGGAATACTTGCCATCCTTTTCCTTCCATAGGGCGTGAGGAGTGATAATGGCGGGATGATTTAGATGGGCGAGGATGTAGGCTTCTTGAAGGAAGCGACGGACGGAACCTTCGTTTTCTTCAAGTTTGTCCAGCATTTGCTTGACAACCACCATTCGGTCCATGGACGGATCGTGGCAGAGCCAAAGGTTACCCATGGCTCCATGTCCCAATTCCTGGGTGGGCTTGTATCCACCAATCTTTGCTGGTTTTTCCGTTTCTTTCCCTGCCATCAACAACTAACCACTAATTACGAACCACTGACCACTAACCTCTACCTACTTCTCTTCACCTAGATAAATGCTATGGTGTTTAGACTTGGGATCCGGGTTGGGGTAGTCTAGAATATAGTGAAGACCTCTAGATTCTTTGCGGCGTAGCGCAGAAATCAGGATCATCTTGGAAACCTGCAGTGCGTTCTGGAATTCAAGGAAATAGAAATTTTCGGTTTCCTTGTTCTTGATGGCGTTTTGGACATCGGCTTCCAGTTCGTTGGCGACCTTCAGACCTTGGTTCAACCCAGCAACCGTTCTGACAATACTGCAGTGAGTCCACATCATGTCTTGCAAAATTTTCTTGCGCTTGCGCCAGTAGGCGGACTTGGTGTAGGAAACCTTTTCCACTTTCTTGCTTCTGGATACGTTGATTTTGTCCTTGAGGAGTCCGCTTTCAGAAATGTTGTCTACAGCGCGTAAGGCATAGACGACGCTTTCCAGTAAGGAGTTAGAGGCAAGGCGGTTTGCTCCATGGACTCCTGTTGCCGCTACTTCGCCGCAAGCATAAAGCCCCTTTAGTTCTGTGCGGGACCAGGTGTCTACCAACACGCCACCGCACATGTAATGAGCGGCAGGAACCACAGGAATCCATTCCTTGGTCATGTCGACACCAACTTCCTTACACTTTGCGTAGATGTTCGGGAAATGGCTCTTGATATCCTTGGGGGTGTGACCCGTCAAGTCAATAAACATATTGGTTTGTCCTAGACGCTGCATTTCCTTATGGATGGCTCTTGCCACAATGTCTCGGGGAGCAAGGGAATGAAGAGGATGAACCTGGTTCATGAATTCTTCGCCCTTGTAGTTTTTCAAAATGCCGCCAAAACCACGAACTGCTTCAGAAATCAGGAAGGGCTTCTTAAGGCTGGGAGCATAAAGACTGGTGGGGTGGAACTGCATGAATTCAATATCTTGCAAGGCGACACCTGCACGGGCTGCAATAGCCATGCCGTCTCCACAGCTATCTGGCGGACAGACGGTGTACTGCCAAATACGGCCGGCACCGCCTGTAGAAAGAATGGTTGCCTTTGCGTAGATGTTTTCGACAATGCCGGTCTTTTGATGAATGATCTTTGCACCGACGCAACGCTTGTCCTTGCCTTCGCCTTGGCAAATCAAATCCTTGATATAGCAGTTTTCCAGATAATCGATGTTCTTCTGCTGATGCAAGGTGCATAGCAGGGCTCGCATGATTTCCTTGCCTGTCAGGTCGGCTGCATGGAGAATGCGGTGATGGCTGTGCCCTCCTTCCAAGTGTAGGTCAAATTCCTCCTTGTTGGTCGGGGAGGGGGTGAACTGCACGCCCCACTTCACCAGCTGCTGGATGGTGGCGGGACCGCTTTTGGTCAGGATGTTCACCGGTTCTTTTTTACAAAGACCTGCACCTGCTTCGAGAGTGTCGTCAATGTGGAACTTGAACTTGTCTGTTTTCTTGGTAACGGTTGCGATACCGCCCTGAGCATAGTTTGATGAACCGTCCGGTTTGACCCCTTTGGTAAGAATCACAACAGAAAGACCTTTTTCTGCTGCATGAAGAGCTGCACTCAGACCGGAAATACCGGCACCCAGGACCAAAATATCGTACATATTCAAACTCCGTTAAGGAACATTGACATTGGATATTCCATAAATAGAAAAAAAGCCGTATTTCGGCATTATCCTAAAGTAAAATAAAACAAAATGGATTTTTTTACTACATTTTGCCCCGACAAAATTTTAATGGAGTCTACTCTATGTTAACGTGGATCAATGAAAAAGCCAAGTGGATTATCGTAATCTTCGCTGCTGGTATCGCAGTAGGCCTTTTGGCCATGGACCGTGTACCGAATATGGCACAGAGCCATCCGGTTGCCGAAGTCATGGATGTGAAAATTCCTTATAACGACTTTGAAGCTCAGGTCAAGCAGATTACTGCCCAGGCCCAGGCTCAGGGACAACACTTGGAAGACGAACAGTACAACGAAATCCGTAACAATGTGTTTAACGGCTTTGTTGCAAAGACTCTCATGGAAAAGCTCTATGACAAGTCCGGTGTTCTGGCTTCTGATCCCGAAGTCATTAACGAATTCGTGAAGAATCCCAATGCGGTTGCAAGCTACCTGGCTCAGGAAGTTCGTGCAAACCTCAGCAGAATGCAGACTCAGGAAGCTTATGACCAGTACTTGGCTACTCTTCCTCGTTTCCTGCTGGATTCCAACTTCAACCAGGCTGAATATGAAGCTTGGGTAAGACCTAACGCAGGCAAGTGGCTGTCTCTTCGCGAATTGGAAGAACAGTTCGTCAATAACACGATTCCTCAGCGTCAGTTGCAGTTCCTGATTGCTGCCGGTGCTCACACTACCGATCTCGAAGCTAAGTGGAATGCTGAACGTCGTTTGACAGACTACGAACTGCAGGTGGCGGTCGCCTCTGCATCTGACTTCGCTTCTGAAACGAAGCCTGCTGACGACGCTGCTGTCAGTGCTTACTTCAATGCTCATGCCGATAGCTTCTTTGTCACTAAGGATGTGGCTAAGTTTGTCTATGTAATGCTTCCCGTTAAGGCTACCGAAGCTGATGAAGCACAGATTCTTGAATACGCAAAGACTAACATCTATGATGTACTCATGGATACTTCTTCTGCAACTTCTTTCGAAGAAATGGCTCGGATTTCTTCTGAAGATCCGGGTTCTGCAAAGGAAGGTGGCAAGCTGGATCGTCCCGCTGGTCTGGGCGTCTATGTTCCTGAATTTGAACAGGCTGCACTGGCTCTTGACTCCGGAGCTATTTCCGCTCCTATCCGTTCCCAGTATGGCTACCATATCATCAAGAGCTATAACAAGACTACCGATTCTACCGGTAAGGTCACTGCTGAAGTTGGTCATATCCTGTTGAGTGTCAATGCATCTTCTCAGACTATCGATAGCCTTGAAAACCTCCTGAAGGGAGTGAAGACTGATGTAGATGCTGGAAAGTCCTTCGAAGAAGCTGCTCAGGCTCGCAACCTGCAGGTTGCTACTTCTAACTGGCTTGCCCGCGGTGAAAATATTAATGGCGTTGGCTACTTGAAGGGCTTGGGTGCATACGCATGGCCCAACAAGATTCTTCCTGAAGACGAAAGCAAGCTTTCTGCTGTCATGAAGAACAACAACTGGGTTGTCGTAGCTATGAAGGCTGGCGAAATCCAGGCCGGTACTCGCAGCCAGGATTACTATGCAGACAACATTAAGAATGCTCTTGCCCAGCAGAACAATGCAAAGGCTGCCGAAGCTTACCTGGCAAGTGTTGCAGAAAAGGTGAAGGCCGCTGACTTCTCTGTTCCCTCTGAAATTGAAAAGGTGAAGCTGGAAAAGAAGACTTCTTCTGTGGAAGGCTACGTTCCTGGCTTTGCATACGGCAGTGCCGAAATTGCAACTGCACTTAAGAACGTGAAGGAAGGCGAATGGTCCAATGTGATCCGTACCGAAAATGGTGCTGTCCTGTTGAAGGTCCTTAGCAAGAAGGCTCCTCAGGAAGATGCAATCAAGACCGAAGTTGCTTCTGAAAAGGGTAATTCTATGAACGCCATGATGATGTTCAATAGCTTTACCGCTAACCTGACCAACTCTGCAAAGGTTGTAAACAACCTGGATCTTTTCTATAAGGACTAATGACAAAGTTTAGGAATGTTACTATATTTGGATTACCAAATTGAGTAACATTTCTTCTTTGAAGAATTTGTTCCAAAAGATGGTGCCATCGTCTAGTGGTCCAGGACACTGGCCTCTCACGCCGGCAACGAGGGTTCGAGTCCCTCTGGCACTATAAAACTAACCAATTGCGCTCCAAGCCTTGTAAATAAAGGGCTTGGGGCTTTTTCTTTATGTAATATTTTTTTTAATCGTGACGAAATCGTGACGGAAGTTTGAAATTTATCATTTTCGTGACTTCGCGAAAACGGTCTAGTGCTTGCGAATCGTGACAAAAGAGAAAACACCCGGATTTCTCCGGGTGCCTTGTGTGATTTTTTTTTGTGTTATATGAACTTGATTTCAAGTTTTTTGCCGATGGCCTTGGCGAAACGGTCCAGCATGGAGACGCTGATGTTACTGGATGGTTTGAGAAGCCTGGTGAATGATTGCGGGGTCATTCCCATTTTTTTTGCGATTGCCGCGGCTTTCATGCTACCTTTGGCCTGGTGAATTTCCAGGGCGACAGCGGTTCTTGCTCCGACATCTATGCGGTATAGATGCTCTTT
>JAZRXW010000034.1:0-20596 GCA_045600425.1 Fibrobacter sp. | reverse complement strand
GGCGTTTTTTTGTTCTTTTTGCTCATGCAGTCCTCTGTTGTTTCGGAACACCGTTTAAAAGGTGTTTAACGGCGTTCAATTTTGATTCTTTTTCGTTAAACGAGCGAATGTGTGGGTAATCGCGAAAAGGGCTAGAAGGGGCCTTTACGGGGCTTTTTCTAATACCCCCCGAAATTCATGGATTCGCGGCTGAACGGATTTGCTGTCTTGACGAATACCGGGCCGCCTTCGCCAGCCACTTTTGCGTGGTTGCAGAGTGCTGCCGCCCAGAAAAAGTCGCCATGGCCCTTGTCGGTGCTCTGCGCATCGTAGCGCACATTGCCGGATGGCGTGACTATCTTTCGGACGGAGTGGAATGATTCCAGCTGCTTATCGTCTTCGCGTCCGTCAATGTCCGGGAATTTCGGATTCTTGGGGAGTACGATTTTCTGGTCTTCGAACGCCCGCAAGAGTGTAAGCGCAAGGTCAGCCTTGACGGTGCCAGTAAACAGAACACCTTCGACCTTTACGCTTCCGAACATTTCGATGGCTTCCTCGGTGTACTGGTCGCCGCATCCGGTGCGGTCGATGCAGGCGCGAACGAGGTTCGGTAGTGCCAGGTACCTGTAGAGTCTTTGTTTCAGGTAGCTCCATTTTCTGTTCTGTATGGCTTCCACGGCTCGTGTCACAAGGCGGTCGCCAAAGTCTTCCATGACGTAGATTACGAAAAGGTGGCGGTGGCGTGCAACGTCGCAGCCTAGGTAGAGGTTCCCCTTTGCCTGTTCCAGGCCTAAGATTCCTTCCTGTTCGCAGCTGTGGATTAGGTCATAGCTGAGCATGGCCTTTGATTCGTCCTGCGGGTTACAGCAGTATTCCTCTTGCCAGATGGCTTCGGTCATACATCCGCGATGTTCGTTTTCGAGCCATTCCTCGCGTTCCTTCTTGGTGAGCTTTCGCCCGCAAATTCTATCGGCGACACCTTCTTCTACGGCGAGCTGGATTGGTACACGGTGGACGCTGTAGTTGATTTCCCCCTTTAGTACCTTCTGGATGAGCTGATAGAACAGGGAGTTTACACCGTTGTGCGTTGATAGGATTCTGATGGAGTAGCCCCACATGGCGGCAGGCTTTGCCGCTGCCCACATCTTCATGTCGTTGTCATGATGTGCAGCTTCGTCCCATACGATTTTACCGCCCTTGGAGCGGAATGCCTTCGGATTACTGGATAGGACATAGATTTTCGAGCCGTTGTTGAACTCGATGACCTTTGATTTAATGCCCTTGTCCTCGTCGGCAAATTCGCATTCTTCCACTTCGCCGTTGTCAATTTCGGCCAAGAGCTTTGCCAATGCGTTGAGCTTTGTTATCCAGTTTTCGCAATAGTCGATGTATTCGCCCGCGGCGGTCATGTCGGCGGAAGAGAAAAACACTTTGAGTCCAGGCTGTTCGATGCAGTCAACCACATCTTCGAAGCTCTGGACCCATGTGCCACCGATGCGGCGGGACTTTTCGAAAATTTTAACCTTGCTCTTGTCAAGGAGCCAGCGTTTCTGGTAGGGGAAAAAGAGTTCTTCTAGCTCTTTGGACATAGGCCGAACATTTCCTTTGCTTTCTTGATGGCGATTTTCTGCCGTTCTTCGGGGGATGTTTCGCTCTTTTCCTTCTTGGGTGCCTTGGATTCGTATTCACGGCACTTTTCGGCTGCACTGATGAAGCGTTCCAGGTCTGCAACGCGCTGGCTGGAAACGGGAACTCCGTTGATTTCGTCCTGCTTGATTCTCCTGGTCTTGATTTCTACGATGTCGAAAAGACTGTGGTGGCAGTAGCTTTCGCTTGTGCCAAGGCGGGTTCGTTCCAGGTCCCATTCTCCCGCAGCCTTCCAGTTCTGGAGTGTGCGGGTGGAGACTTTGAGTTCGCGGCTGATTTCTGCGAGGGTGAGCTGATGGATTACGTACAGTTCCTTTGCCTTTGGCTCTACATCCTTCTTGCTCATTGGTTCCTCCCGGAGTGTTCGATGCAGCAGGCCCTGATTGCTTCCATGGCGTGCTTCTGGTCATCGCTGTACTTTTGCAGCAGTGCTTCCCATCGCACTTGGTCATTGGCAGCGTTCTTTTCCCACTTTGTGTTTTCGTTCGAATAAAAGACCATTAGCATGAGCGCAAAGATGATGCCCACGCCAAACTGTTTCATGGCCTCTTTCCAGAAATTCTTGTCCATATAGTACCTCCGCCCAAACTTAATGAAAGACCTCTGACAAAGGGCATGACAGTGTCATGACCTAAGTCGGTGTGGTTCTCGTAGATTTGGGGCATGAACAAGAAGAAACTGAAATCTGATGAATTGCAGAGCTGCTGGATTGAAGCTTTCAAGACCGGCGAAGTGACCGACATGGCTGGCAATGTCCACAACTTTTCGGAGAGCGATCTTGAAGAGCTGAACGAGGGTATTCACAACCAGGTCAAGGGTGGTTACCAGCCGCCCATGGTCAAGGGCCACCCGAATGTCGATGATCCGCGCGTTGCAAGCATTGTCGATAGTCGTGTATCTGACAAGGATGGCGGCAAGGTGCTTGAAGTCAAGGTTGACGATGTTGACAGCAATTTTGCCGAAGAGGCGAAGGCTGGCAACTACAAGTACGTTTCTGCAGCCATCTACAAGAGCCTTAAGAAGGGTTTGCGACATCTTGGCGCTCTCGGGGCTGTAGCACCGGCCATGAAGGGAATGGCCCCCATCTGCTTTGGCGAGGGAAACTTTGCCGAAATTGACCAGGGGGAATCCGAGCAGGACGTGTGCGTTTTTGCCGAGTCCTACTCCTGGGACCGCCTGGTGCCGCGTTCCGTTTTTGAACGCCTTGTGTATAAGCTTTCCAGCCTTGCAGGGCTTTTCCGCTCCCAGCGCGAACTTTTGATTGAACAGAAGAGTATCGAGGAAGCTGACAAGATTTACCCGGAAAGCCTTATCAAGGATTTGGAAAGCATTCCGGACACTTTGCGCGATGATGATTCTTGGCCGAAGCAGAATCCGCCAGCACCTCCCGCAGAGTCTGCATCGAACTTTGCTGCTGAAAACCCGAATGGTGAACCTGCTGTAGAAGGCACTGACAACGGTGCCACGGCAGGGGAACCTTCGGGCAACGAAACTACCGGTCACGAACGCTCAGGCGGTGGTGATCCGAAGCCTACAACTCCCTCCCCGAGCGAACCGACTTCTAGTGGTGTAGGAGAAGGTAATTCCGACGAGACGGAGCGGCTTCGCGACGAGAATGCGTCGCTCAAGGCAGAAGTTGAATCTCTTAGGGCAGACAAGCTTGCTGCCAAGAGAACCGCTGCCAGCGCCGCGTTCTCCGAGACTTTGGATGCCGCCATTGCCGATGGACGCTGCAACCAGGATTTGAAGAACACTTTTATGAAGGTCTTCGGAATGGTTCAGTCTGTGCCTGTGGATGGTGACGGTTGCTTTGGCGAAGGCGAAGAACGCGTGAACCCTGTAGATGTTTTGAGCAATGCCGTGAAGGCATTGCCCAAGATCGTCGCTCTTGGGGAGTCCGCAATGTTCGCAGAAAAGCCTACCGTAACGGCATCTCAGCGTATTAGCCAGTACATGGCAGAACAGGAGTCGAAGGGCCGTAAGCTGACTTACGCCCAGGCCGCCTCTGAAATCTTTCACTAACAAGGAGTTCCCATGAAGGGTAACATTCTCAACTTCACTGCAGAAAATGCAGTCCCCGCCTTCCGCTTTGCCACTGTAGGCTCTGCGGATGGTAACGTAAAACTTGCTGCAGCCGGTAATGCCGTTATTGGCGTATCTACCGATGTCGATACCGCTGCTGGCCATCCTTGCGATGTGCAGCTCGACGGCATTGCCCGCGTCGAAGCAGGCGGCGCTGTTACTTACGGCGGCATGATTGGTGCTGGCGAAAACGGCAAGGCTGTTGCTGTTGCATCCGGCGAAGCTATCGGCATGGCTCTTGATAGCGGTGTCGCTGGTGACGTAATCCGCGTACTCATCGTGCGTTCCTATGTGGCCCCGGCTGCTTCCCAGGAAACTTAAACCAAAGGACAAAAAACATGAAGAAGATGACTAAAATCGCTCTCGTGCTTATTTCTCTTGTGTGTGCCGTTTGCGCTTTTGCTGGCAACGACACACTTACCGCCTGCGGCGTTCCGCAGATCGTTTGCGACCTCTTTGGCGCATCTTCCGGTGCCTTGACCGCTGGTACCATGCTGTTCCCTGTTACTGAACAGCAGACCGGTATCGTCATTGCCTACCAGAACAAGAAGATGATCGCCGATGAAGTGATGCCTATTGACAAGCTCGAAGGCAAGGAGCTTTCCTTCAAGTATTTCAAGCGAACCCTTGGTGATGCCTTTACCGTGCCCGACACCAAGGTGGGCCGTGCATCTGAACCGAACCTTATCCACCTATCCGGTGAAGAAGTTGCCGACTTCGTTGTTGCCCATGGTCTTGAAGACTTGATTCCCAAGGAAGACCTGGAACGCGTTGTCGATATGTCCCGTTATTCCAACACTCGCCTTGAATACATGATGAACCTCCTGCTTCTTGGCCGTGAAAAGGAAGTTGCCGATATTGTGCAGAATACCAGCAATTACGGCACCGGCTGTAGCCATACCTACGAAAATGCCGAAGGTATGGGCGCTACTGGCTTCGATATCGTGGCAACCATCATGGAATACCTTGAAAAGCCGTTTGCCCGCCCGAACATCCTTGGTATGGGTGCAGCTGCTTATCACAAGCTCCGCATGGACCCGAATGTGCTCAAGGCTATCTACCCGACCAGCAACGGTTCCGGCGTGGCTACCCGTCAGCAGCTCTGCGAACTCTTCGAAGTGGATAAGATCATCGTTGGCGAAAGCCGCGTGAACACCACCAAGAATTCCAGGACTCCGACCCTTGAACGCTGCTGGGGTTCCAACATCTGGGGTCACTACCAGGAACCGCTTTCCAGCCTCAAGGAAGGTATTGCCTGGGGTATTACCGCCCAGGTTGGCGACCGCATTGTCGAAGTCATCGACAAGCCTGAAAAGGGTCTTAAGGGCAGCGAACTGGTCAAGGTTGGCTTCTACCAGAAGCCGGTCGTAACCGCAAAGGATGCAGGCTTCCTGCTCAAGAACGTGGTCAAGACTGCCTAAGGGTAAAAAATGAACTATTGCACGCTAGAAGACATTAGAGGCCATGTGCCGGATGCCCGTTTGGTAGAAGTGACGGATGACCTCACACCAAACGCCGATGGGGAAATCAAGCAGGATATCGTGGGAAAGGCCATCGAGGAAAGTTCCACCCTGATTGATGCCTACATTGGAAAACGCTACAGGCTTCCACTTCCTAGTGTCCCTAGCGTGCTCCGTTCTGTTTGCGTTGACTTGAGTATCTATAATCTCTACGAAAGAATTACGGAAATGAACATTTCCGAAGGGATGAAGCTCAGGTATAACAATGCTATCGCTCTGTTGAAACGAATTGCCGATGGCGAAGCGTCCATTGGCCTGGAAGATGGTAATAAGGCTGAAGAAGCCGGATTTAAGGTTATGGGTACAAATGCACCCTCCATGTTCACTCTTGAATCCATGAGTTCCTTATGACCAATTCCGATATCGAAATAAAGATTCTTGAACTTTTTTGTTCTGACAAGACGGGCCCTTTCAAGGCTGTAGATGTTCAAAGGATTCTGCCTGCTCTTGTGCGCCCTGGCATGGCTGTAGCCGTCATGTCTGGTGAATATGAGGTTTCGGATAATTCCGGGATCATCAAGGAGACTGCAAAGGTTGTCGTTTCCGTTGTTGTCAAGAATGTGGCTACCGAAAGCGAACGCAGAAAGACTATGCACCCTGCGGTAAGCTATGTGGTGCGAAAGCTGCACAATAACGACCTTGGCCTGGACATTGAACCTCTTGAAGCCAAAGGCTGGCGTGAGGTTACCGATGAAAATTACTTGTCCGAAGGCGTGATGGTGTGCGAACTTGAATTTAAAACGAGCATCGATGTTCATACCGAAGAATCTGAAAAGGAATATCGCGTGCTTGAATCCATCATGAGCAGCTTCACGGAAGGTGAAGAAACTGTTCTTGAAGGTGAAGTGGATTTTAACACAATGGGGTAAACCATGACGATCAAAACCAATATCCCGGAAACCAAGATTCCGGGTTCCTACACCGAGTATAACTACTACGCAGGCCCTAACGGCCTCCCGGCAAACATCCAGAAGATTCTTCTGATTGGTGACGTGTCGGAAGAAGGCTCGCTCGAAGCGAACAAGCCTACTGCAGTATATACTGAGGTGGAAGCCTTGAACCTTGCCGGTGCAGGATCCGTACTGCATCAGATGTACCAGGCGGCAAAGAATGCCTGGAAGTATGCCCAGATCACCCTGCTTCGCCATAGCGCGGTTGCTGGCAGCAAGGCCCTCTGGAAGATTGCCGTCGAAAATCCTGAAGACAAGACCGGCGCAACCGCTGCAGGTTCTGTAAGCATTTTCTACAACAAGAGCCGTGTCTCTGTGGGTGTCGCCGTTGGTGATTCTGCCGAAACCGTCGCTGCAAACCTCGTTCTTGCCGTGAATGCTGATACTTCCGCCCCGTTTATCGCGTCTGCTGACGAAGGCGAAGTTACCCTTACCGCCAAGAGCAACGGTGCCTACATTTCTGCCGCGAAGGGTGGCGTGAAGGTTTCCGTTTCCACCAAGGGTACTGACATTGCCGTTGGTGAACCTGACCTTACCGCTGGCGTTGGCGAAGTGGATATCAAGTCTGCTCTCAAGGCAGCTTTCCCGGAACGTTACCACCTTATTGCCTTGCCTGTATGCGATGCCAATAACTTGACCCTGCTCAAGGATCATCTTATGGATGCTGCCGCCCCGCTTGAACAGCGTGGTCAGCGCGGTATCGCCGCCGTCGTGGTGGACGGTGTGAATGCTGCAACCTCCATTGCGAAGGCCAAGAACTGTGAACGTCTCCATATTGCAGCCGTGAAGAACTCCATTCCGTCTGCCGCCTGGGAAATTTCCGCTGCTCTTGCCGCTGTATTTGCAAGCAACTCCCAGCCCAATGTTCCCATGAACGATGCTCCTATTTCCGGTCTTGGCATCCCTGATACCAATGACAAGTGGAGCGGCGAAGAACAGGATGGTCTTTTGAACGGTGGTGTGATTCCCCTGATCGAAGAAGAAAGCACCCTCTGCATCGTGCGTGCTGTGACCACTTGCAGCATGAAGAATGGAGTCCGCTTTGAAAAGCTGGTCGATACTGGCGTTATTGCCACTCTTGACTACTTCCGTGATTCCATCCTTGCGATGCACAAGATCAAGTACAAGAACCAGGTTATCCACGAACTTCTCCCGGATGCCCTCAACGAAGACAATATCGCGACCGCTCGCCAGCTCGAAAAGGCCCAGTTGCTCCGCTTTATTGACCGCTACGAATCGGCTTTCCGTGTGGAAGAATCTACCGACATTCCGGGCCGTCTGATCTGCCAGATTCCTGCCCCTGTCGTTCCTGGTCTCAACCAGATTTACTCCACCATTGACCTTTATCTCAACTAGGAGCTGATATATGGCTAAAATCTCCCATTGCACCGTTCTTGTTAACGGCAAAAAGTACACCGGCATTTCGAAATTCAAGGAAAAGGAAATCGAGCGCAAGGTTGAAGTCGATACCATGGATGGAACTTCCGTGGTTGATATTCCGAAGAAGTTTGGCTTCGAAATGACCTACATTCCGGACAAGGGTGCAGACTTTGACATGTTCTCCTCTGAATTTGACGGCAACGCAACCGTTATCGTTCAGTACACTGGTGGCAATAAGGTGACCTTTACCGGGTGCAGCCTTTTGAAGGCTACCCCGAATGAACTTGACGGCAAGACCGCCAAGGAATACGCCCTTGACTTCCACGCCGAAGATCGTAAGGAAAGCTGATGAACGAATTTGTGAAGAACATTCGCGAAGCATCCGACGAAAGCGCCGACGAAATCATTGAGCAGATCAAGGCGTCCCATAAGGTGAGCCGTGTCATTGGTTGGCCTGGCCATGAGGATATCAAGGTCGAAATGCGTCTCTTGAATATGTCTGAATGCCGCCAGGCCAAAATTGACAATCAGCTGGAGTTCAAGAAGGCTGGCATTGAACCTTCCTTAGTCAACCTTGCCGATTATAGGGAACAGGAAGTAGTCCATGGCTTGTGGCGCGCTTGCTACAATCCTGCTACAGGTGAAAGGATTTTCCGTAATGCAGAAGACTTGCGTAAATCCTGCACCCCCGAAGAATTGCTGTACCTCTCTGGAGAGTTCAATGGTTTTGTTGAGGAACAGGACCCGAACATCAACAAGTTGAGCGACGAAGACTTTGAATCTTTGAAGGAACTGCTAAAAAAAACGCCGGACCAGATTCAATTGAAAGTCGCAAACTTGCCTTTAGCCTGGAGGCTTCTGCATACTTTGGTTGCCCAGCAACCCAAATAACCGATGCTCAGTGGCTCCTGGTCTTTGCGCTTAAGGGGCTTCTAGGCAAATCTACCACACCTAAGGACGACGGGGACTTTGCCATTGTCGACAACAAGTGAACTTACACTAAGGATTGGGGCAGACCCAGCCAAGCTTCAGAATGGCCTTTCCAGGTCAACTAAGGCTGTGGATAATTTTGCCACAAGGGCCAAGGCGAGCATTAGCAGGCTTGGCGGTGCAATAAACGGTGTTGCCGACAAGCTGGTGACCCCGTTCAATTCGCTCCTGCTTGGTGGTGGTATCGGTATGGCCATGAAGAACGTGGGAGACCTTTCTCAGTCCCTCATGTACTATGGAATGGCAGCGAAAAAAAGCGACGCGGACACAAGGGTGTTCCGCGAATCGCTTCACAATATGGCCGTGCAGACTGGTGTTGATGCAAACACCATTCTCGCGGGCGTTTCTCGCATCGGTGAAATTACCGGTGATTTTGACTTTTCTGAACAAATGGGAGCAACCCTGGCAAAGGCGGCTAAGGCTTCTGGCGCTTCTGTTGAAGAACTTGCAAGTGTTGCTTCATCCATGAAAGTTTCCATGGGTTGGGGGGCTGAACAGATTTCCCAGGCGTTCAATTCCCTCATTATCCAGGGAGACCAAGGTTCATACACCCTGCAAAAGTTCGCTGGAGAAGGTAAGGCGCTACTTGCGGCTTCATCTTCTTTTGGCATCAAGTCCGCAGATCAGTTTGCAAATTTTGGTGCATACCTTCAGGTAATGAACGCCCAGATCAAGAGCGAAGCTGAACTTACTACATCAGTTTCTTCTTTGTTTAGCGAACTTATCGCCAAGGCTAAAGACCTTAACAAGATAGGCGTTAAGGTTTTCGATAAGAACGGCGAACTGAACGATTTTGATGTGATCATGCACCAGCTTATGGAAAAGACCGATGGAAACATCAAAAAACTCGGTCCTATGTTTGGTGCATCATCTATCAAGGCTTTGCAGCCTGTTATGGCTGAATACAAAAATGGTTGGAAAACCCTTGATGCCATTACTAAAAGTGGCCAGGAGGGAATGACCAATACAAGCGCCCTTGATGAACGCTTCAAGAAGACTGCAAACGATTTTAATACAAATGTTGAAAAGATGAAGGCCGTGGCGGTACAGTTTGCCGATGTCAACCTTGCAGGCCCCGTCCAGAAGCTTTCCGATGTGCTTAAATACCTATCTGATCATCAGGGACTTGTGACGGCTGGATTCAAGGCCATGACCGTTGCAGCCCTTGCCTTGGGTGCCGTAAAGCTCGGAGGCCTGGTAAACCAGGTAAGAGCCTTTGGCGCAGAAATGAAGGGTCTATGGACTGGCAAGGGGACAAAGGGTGGCTCCGATGCCGTAGGCGGTGCGGTAAGTGCCGCCGCAGTCCAGAAAGTGTTTGTGGTCAATATGGGCCAGGGTGGCATGGGTAACCCCAACTACTACATGGACGATGACGACGTTCCGGCAAGGAATGCCGCGAATACAAAGCAGGTAGTGGCAAACACCAGGGAACAGGGGCGCTTTGGCAGGGCCCTTTCCGGGGCAAGGTCTGGGCTTAACAAGCTAGGTGGTTCCGCCCTTGGTATGGGTGCATTGACGGCTGCTACAGGCTGGGCTGTCGGTAAAATCTATGAATTTGGCGACGCTTGCGTTGAGCTTTACAATACCAACCAGGAAATGAAGGCGAAACGCGATGAAATCCAGGCTCAGAGCAACAAGACCATTGAAGATCGTTACGGCTATGAAGCAGCCTATTGGGCAAAACAGAAGGATATAGCCTTCAACGCCATGCAAGATGAAATGAACAGCCTTTTTTATGTCAATGAAGCGAAGGTGAACAGGCTCCAGAAGGAAATTGATGCCGCAACCGAGAAGATGAAGGAAGCCGTGAAAAAGAACAAGGAACGCAAGGAGAATGTTGTCGATAACAAGACTTACATGGAAATGCTTGCGCCTAAAATCGAACTTCCGCCGCAAAATCAAAGTTTCAACATCAACATCATCGGTGGCGAAAAGGCTGTTGTAGAAACATCTGGTAAGGGCGTAAAGCCGCCTACCGTCAAGGTGAAGAACACTCCAAGTTTGGGTAAATGATGGCAGAAGGCGTTGAATCTACACTCGGTCCATGGACTTTAAGTCTCGTATCTATAGGGGATGACATTAGCCATACCCTTTCCGAGACTACATACCCGTATAAAAACGGTGCCGATATCGAGGATATGGGCGTTGATCCTGAGACGTTCAAGTTTTCCTGTGTCATCAAGAATAAGGACTACGAGGACAATTTTGTCCAGATTAGAAACTGGTTTCTGTCGTATTTCCCTAGCCCCATTGAGCTTGTTCACCCGGAACACGGTGTTGTGGAAGGATATCCGCGAAACGCCTCTTTTAGCGAAGATCGCCGTAGAAAGTTTGCAGAGTTCACTTTTGAGTTCGTTGTAGCGGGAATCCAGCCGGAAGCCCAAAACTACACGGACCCTTACGAATCCAACCTCGAAGAGGCTACCGCCTGCAATGAAGAAGCCATGGCCGCTATTGCGGAATCCATGCAGCAGGCTGGAGTTCCCGACGTGGAAGGCGAAGACTGGTCGCTTCTTGACAAGTGGGGCGAGCTTGGCGATGCCGCCAGGGCTTTTGCATCCGCAGTCAATCATGGCCTTGGGCAGGTTCTTGGCGTTATCGAAAGCGTCAAGGCCCCTCTTGATGCCATTAGCGCCACTATTGATTACCTTGATACGCTTTCCGGAACCCTTACAAGAGCTTTCCAGGAATGCCTGGACTCTTTCACTGGTCTTGCAAGGCGAATTGATGATCATACCAGCTCAAAGGCATCTATAAGTACCTTGGTTACCAGCGCTACCGAAATGCTTGACAATGTAGCCGGTATGCCTGCAACCGTTTATGGGTGCTTTGCCACGCTCGCTGCTGCTACAATATCTACAGAGGCGGGAAGACTCATTTCTGAGGATGAAAAGCGCCTTGGCGAAAGCATGGCCCGTGAAAATGTCGTTGTCGATGATGTAGAAGGCCGCAGCCTTACCAAGCCTAGCGCCCCTGTTCTTGTGTCTCCTCAGGACATGGAAGACACCCTTGCCATGGCCCGCGAGTTCGTTCAGAAGGTGCTTCCGGTGTCATCTAGCCCCGACCGCCTCAAGAAACAGGTTGCAACATTATCCGAAGCTGTACTCCGCATCAAGATGGAGTATATGACAACAAAGAAAATCGAGGTGACTCACGAAACCCCGCTCCACAAGATTGCCGTTGATAATGGGCTGTCTTACCAGGCTGCAGAAAGACTGTGCGCCTTAAACAATGTCAAGAATCCAACATTCATGATTGGGGAGGTACTTGTCTATGAATCGTGATGAAGTGCTTCTCACCGTCAAGAATGCCAGGGTTGACAAGTTCATCAGCTATAGCATTGAAGCGGACTTGTTTTCCCCGGAAGGTTCATTTTCCTTTGAATGTGACAGTCAATACGACATTAACGAGGGCGATCTCTGTGAAATCTACGTGAATCGTGTTGTTGTGCTTACTGGAATTGTCCTTACTACCAGGAGAACTCTTTCCAAGCAGGGAGGCCCCCGATTCAGTGTCGAGGGTAAGTCCACGGCCTGGCTTTTGTCCAACACAAGCGTTACCAAATTTGGGGCATTGCCAAAGACTTTGCCTGGTTTGGCAGAAAAACTTGTCCGGGAGATTCCGTTTATCAGCAAGAAGGATTTCGTGTATAATTCCGGGGCTTCCAAGGATAGAATTAAGCGGCAATATGTCGAGGTCTCTCCGGGAGATTCCGTATTCGATGTGATCAAGAAAGCGGCCAATTCCCAGGGCTACTTGTTCTGGGTTTCTCCGGAGGGCCAGTTCGTTTTTGACAAGCCCCTTGCCCGCGGTTCCGCCAATTTCCATATCCACGCCTTTGAAGATGTGTCCGAAATGGACTATATCGAGGGTTCTGTAACAAAGTCTATTGAAAACGGCCATTCCGAAATAAGAATTGTCGGGGAATCCCAATCCGATAACGATATCAAGTACACGAAGTGTACCGTGAAAAACGGCGATTATCCCTTCAAGATGCCCCTTGTCGCCAACTGGAACGAGAACGAAGGCCCTGCCAAAAAGACGGCTGAGTTGCAACTTGCTACCGAAAAGGCCCAGGCAATTCAGCTGGAATACACCGTGGCAGGGCACTCCCAGAAAGGCAACAATTGGACCATCAATCAGTTCTGCGATGTGCAGGATGATTTCAATGGGGCAAATGACAATTACCTGATCGTGTCCAGGACATTCACCCTTTCCCGCCAGGAAGGAAAAAGGACCCGCCTTACGCTCCAGCCCGGAGGTGTTATATGATGAAATTTTTTACAAGCATTGTTGAAAGCTGCAAGGATGTTGCCGGAAAGCTCCGAAACCTCACGGCAAAAGCCAATGACATTGAATTTGAAGACCGTCAGCTGATGCAGCAATTCGGTTTTATCAGCATTCCTCGCAAAGGTGACCGCGTGCTGTTGCTGCAATTTGGCAATGTGGTGATTGCCGTTGCATCCGATGGTGCCGATAGGCCTTCCGTAAACGAAGGCGAAACAGCCCTTTACAGGGAAAAGGAACATTACATCATTCTTAAAGATGATGGAACCATAGCGATCAAGGCCAGTGGCGGCGTTGACATCGATGGCGACCTTCGCGTAACAGGTGATGTCCAGGATAAGTCTGGAACCCTGGACCGTTTGCGTCAGAACTACAACAAGCACACCCATGTGGGCAACCTTGGTGCGCCTACTTCACCTACAACCGATGCTCAGGATATGTAATGCTAGACCTTGATACTTTAAGCAACGATTTTGAACGCATCGTAAAGGGTGCTGACGGCAAAAAGAATGTGGCTCCTGACCTTGCCAAGGCCTACAACAAGTATGCCAAGGGTGGAACTATTGCTGGTGCTGTTCTTACTGCCGGTGGTGATGCTTCCCTGCTTGAAAGCGCCTTTACCACGGATAATACCGAGGCAACCATAACCAACATGGCAGCTAAGATTTGTGCTTTCTGGGATGGAGTCCCGAAACCAGGGGTGCCGTCTCACGGTGGAACAGTTGTGGTCTCTGTGGCCCCGACATTTTCCCTGATGACCGTTGCCGTCGCAGAAGCTATTAAAAGTTGCATCACTGACAAGACCATTGAAAAGCCCTATAAAACGCTTTTTAAGGCCATTGAAAACGTGCTAAAAACCGCCACGGTAACCATTACAGAAACCATGCCCACGACACCGCCAAGCCCTGGCGTTTTCCCGGAGACCCTTTCATGACATTTGATGACATCAAGCAAGAAGTCGAGCTTTCTCTTACGGTTGCAAAAGGTTCTTTCTTCAAGAAGCCGGAGTTTGGTCATAGATTCAAGGAACTTTTAAAGGCTGTCGTTTCCGAAAATACCAGGATAAGGGCAGTCAAATACGCAGAAGAAGCCCTTCAGTGGCTTCTCGATATCAAGCACCTTAAGTCTGTAGAAGCATTCGCGAGCTATGATAGCGCCGATAGGCTGCTGATAAACGTAGAATGCGTTGCATATACCGGCAAGACCATCACTTTTAGCCGATTTGTGGAGGTTGGCAATGTCCGTAACAGTTGATGAAATCCTTCAGAGGATGATTGTCGATGCCAAGAACTTTAACCCTACGATCAACATCACGCAGGGAACCGATACCTACATCCGTTTTGCGTGCGCGGCATCTGCAATTTGGGGACTCTACAAGCAGACCGATTGGACCCTCAATCAGATTTTCCCCACATCCATGAGCGTGGAAAGCCTCAAGAGATTTGCTGCAGATCGCGGTCAAAATGTCGAAGGGCTTACGCCAAGCGAACTTTTGACGTTCATCCTGTCCTATATCCGTAAGCCAGCAAGCGGCGGAAAACCTTTTGACTTTGAACGATGGGCACTCGAAGCCACCAGTGTCGGCAAGACCATGGAACTTCAGGAATCCATGATCAGCGGCGATGTTTATGAGCTTCATGCTTCCGAGCTGCTGAATCCCCATGTTGATACCGTGGGCTTTGAACTGAGAACGTCCGATGTCGAGAAGTACATCGTTGTGGATTTGGGCGACCCTACACCCCTTATTGGTGTAGGTCTTGGCTTCAGTACATCCAGAAAAGCCGTTCTGAATGTCTATGGAAACGATGGCGAAGGCGCGTTCATCAAGATTGGCGAAGTGGATGTTGCTCACGGATGGTGCCAGCTTAATTTCTCGAAACTTGAGGTCTCCAAGCTGAAAATTGAGCTCCAGTATATCGATGGTCTTGAGGATTGGCAACAGGAAGCCCTTAACCACATCAAGTGTACCGGCATTGAAATTTATGGAGAAAGCGACGATGTAGAGGCAGCTGCAACAGCCAAATGCCTCAAGAATTACAACGGCGTGGGAACCGCAATGATCCTTGTAACTCCGCTCAACTTGTCTATGCGTTGTTGCGAGGCAATCCGCGCTAAATGCGAGGAAGAGGGGCCTGTAGCACCCCGGGAAATCTATGTCAATGTTCCGGGAGAAATCACGGTTGGTTTGAGGATTAAAGTGTCTAGGCTTCCAACATTGGATGTTGAAACATTTACCCAATCCGTCAAGAAGTATTTTGCCGAACTCTCTCCGGGCAAAACCCTCATCCCAGCGCAAATCGTTGTGCTTGCCATTCAAAACGGCGCGACTTTTGCCCGTGTCTATGGAAGTTTCAATGGTAGTGGAGAAGAAGAACTTACCGACATCGTGACCTGCAAGGAAACCGAAGTATTTACCCTTGGCGAAATGGTTGTAGAATGATTGACCCAAACAAAAGCCCCCATTTCAAGGCTCTAAAGCAGCTATACCCGCTCCAAATGGATGCGGAGGAATATGCCGTTGCCCTGGAACTTGATAGAGCCTTGGCGTATGCAGACGAAGCCTACAATGAAATTTCGCCGTCTTCAGCAGTTCGCACCCTGGCAATGTGGGAAAAACTGTATGAACTGGACGGCTCTGGCACTATCGAGGATAGGCGGCAAGCCTTGCTTGCCAAGTATAACCTGGATTCTGGCATTGCAGAAAAGCATTATAAGGCCTTGGCGCTTCTTATGGGCTACAATGTGACCATCATACCGCCGAAAAGGCTGTTCAGGTTAGGCGTCTCCCATTTAGGCGAACCAATGTACGACCCCGACGAACAGTACACCTGGACGGTTGTTTGTGGGCAGATGCTTAACGAAATCATTCCGCTTGTAGAAGCTTTTGAAGAAAATAAAATCCCATTTACCACAATCCGGTGGGAAGTGACAAAGCTTGCTGCCTTCGAACTTGAAGACGGAAGTCTGCTTGAACTTGAAAATGGACGGGTTTTTGTGCTTGAAAATAGCACCGAAAACGCCTCCGCATTGATGCTTGAAGATGGCCGCGTCTTTGAACTTGAAAATGGTAAAATCTTTATCCTGGAGTAAAAAATGGAAAAAAGAGTCTGGAAATCTGGAGATTCTATCCATCCCGAGGCGATGAATGCCCTGATGGATCTTTCCTACGAAAAAAAAGAAAATGAAATTGGGCATCTGCCTTTTCCTCCTAATTATTATGACAAGGTTGCGATTGTAAAGGTCAATGCCCGGGATAGTGTAATTAACCTTACAGGAATTAATCATGATGTAGTTGTCGTGGAAATCAATACGAACGACACTTCTTCTTCCACTGCCCCCCTAGAATTTAATACGGAAAACTTTACTGCTGCCCGTGTTGTTTTTGTCGTTCCTTACGGTCCTGCAAGAGGAATAAATATTCATATTCCTGTTGGATATGGAGACAATAAAACTCTGGTTGCAATCCACCCTGGTAACTCTGCCATGATTACATGGTATCAGTCAAGATACCTTTCTTTTACCTGGTATGAATTTTGGCGTGAACCTATCGATACACCTACGGCCCACGACTTCACTGTGCATAAAGAAGATCCTGTGACTCTTGGAGCGGGAGCAGGTTTTATCGAGGTTGTACCTAGCGACAACATCAAGGTTAAAAGCGGAATTGTCGATTTTACGCTTCAGTTTGTCATTGATAGCTACAACCAAAGTTTCGGCGGCGACTTTACGCTTCAGCTGTACGACGATACTAAAAAAGAACCGGTAATTGAAAAGCCTCTGTACAAAGCCAACATTTGGGAAGGTAGCGAAAAAAAGGTGCTTATGACATGTCGCTTTGCTTTTTCGGCTGAAAGTGCGAAGAAATACAGCATTCGAGCTCGCTTTGCCTCTCAGGGCGGCTCTGTAAGCATGGGTACCATCAACGTAACCGGAACATGGATTGAACAATAAAAAAAAGAGGTAAAACATGGCAAACGAAGTAATTATTACTTCAAGAACATTCTCGCTTGGCGAGATTGATCCGATTGAAGCACGCAAGAAACGTTACAATACTATCGTAAGTATCTTGAACTCGTCCAAGCGAGTTGATCTCGGTGGTATTTCCGTTACATCTGATATTGCGGATGATTTTAGCCCGGAAAGTACATACTCCGCAGGCGATTTCGTCTTCCACGAAGGCGAACTTTACCGCGCCAAGGAAGCAAACGGCCCCGGGGAATTTGTCTCCGCATCCTGGGAAAAGAGCAATATCACCAAGGATGCTCTGCAGTGTTATTTTGCATCGGGTAACTTGGACGAAAATCCTGATTTGACCAGGATAAAGAAGCTCTTTATCGCCAATATCGATGGTTCTGTAGCGGTATTCTGGACTGATGATGGTGTTGAAAATGTCCTTGGCGGCCAGCTCATCCCTCCGGAATTTTTCTCGGAAGAGAATGCAGGCAAGGCAGTTGTTATCAATGCCGCTGGTACTGGGTTGGAACTTGCCGGTCCCTTCGCATCCAAGGAATATGTCGATGGTATTGTCGGCGAAGTTGAAACACAGCTCTCTGAACTGTAGGGGAATTTATGTCGATTCAAAATGAAATTACAAGACTCCAGGGTGTAAAATCTAACATTCTGGCCGCCATTGAAGCAAAAAATGTTATCGTTCCTCCGGGAGCAGCTCTCGCGGATTGTCCCGACCTGATTGCAGCAATCACCGGTGGCGGTGGTGGCGGCGAAGTGGGCGTGTACGCAAAGCAAATTGTCGGCGAAAGTGGAATAAAAGTTGTTGATCCTAACGGATATGTTGGACTTGTCGTCAATAAGTATTTTTCTCACAATGGTGCAGCCTACGCTGGTAATTATGCCATTGTGGTAGAAGGCGCAGACTTTTCCTCACTTGGACTTGGCCGAGTTACTTTCGTTGAATATGGAACGCTTGAAATTGGTGGACTTGAATATCGGACTGTGACCATCGGCAATCAAACATGGATGGCCGAAAATCTGCAACTCAATGTTCCAAACTCCTGGTTCTACAATAACGACGAAGCTACTTATGGACGCAATGGAAAGAACTATGGTCGTCTGTATCTTTGGGACGCTGCTATGGGCATATCTGTGGCAGGGTGGCATTTACCTACGGCTGCTGAATGGGATCAGCTTGCCAATGCCATTGGTGGTTCTGGAAGCGCAGGAACAAAGCTTAAATCAACAACAGACTGGTCTAGCGGTAACGGTACCGACAATTACGGCTTTTCTGTTTTCCCTGCTGGCTACCGGAACTTTGGCTCCTTCAGCTATGTGGGTAGCAGCGCGCTCTTCTGGTCGGCTACGGAGGACTCTTCTACTAATGCCTACTACCGTTACTTCTCTACGGGTGCGTCGATGGACTCGTTCAGCAGTAATAAGACTTACAACGCTTACTCTGTTCGTCTCGTCAAGGATTCCTAGTGAGCCTGGCGAAGCCAGAGCGAACAGGACCGGAGCGCCGAAGGCGCACGGTCCTAAAATTTGCCTAAATTTATTAAGCAGCATAGCCCCCTCTAACCGCAAGGCTGCGAAGCAGCCTTGCGAAAAATTTTTTTTATGAATACAGAAGACATACTGAAATTTGAAAATAACGATGGAAATGAAGTCCATCTAGTGCGGGACCGCCTTTTTTGGCAAGCATGGGAACATTCAGCGTTCCTTTTTTCCAAATATTTCCGCAAATATCAACCACACCATAAATTCATTCAAAAAGTCGCCAAAGACCTTGTCTATCTGGGTTTTCCTAAAAATGTTTTGAGTGATTTGCAGCTCACATCAAAACAAAAGGGATTTGTATATGAAGTTATTGATGACGACCATATCGTAATCAGGAATGTTCCTAATGTGGATGGATATGACGAATGGAAATCAGGTGTTTTGTCAATTCCGAAATCTACGGATCAGCCTAAAAAAGAGTCTAAAAGTACACCAAAAGAGCAGAAAAAAGAAGCTAAAACATCGGAATATCTTCTTTATAGACTGGTATTTGATTTTACTGTATATGCTTCTAATTTAGTTCCAAAAATCAACAGAATATATCGTTTTCCTATCGGAGAGCGTCTTTTAAACGCTCTGGTAGATGTCACAGAGCACGTATATTTGTACATTAACCATGTCAATAAACTTGATTGCGATAGCCTGGTGCAGTCGCTTCTCCGAATCCGCCTAGATTTTAGGCTGCTTAACGAGCTTCGCCAGGTTAGCCTAAATCAGTGGATGTTTGTAAACCAAAAAATAGAGGAAATACTTAAAATTGTATCGCCAGAATCCCTGCGTTCAAGGACTCAGGGAGCGAGCAATGAGGAATCCAGTATTCTGCCCGCCACATCTGGTAACGGATGAAGGGTTCACACCGCTTAAAAAATCCATTAAAAGCCTTTTTTAAGCTTTATTAAATGAATACTACATCGTACAGGCTTTTCTGTTTTCCCTGCTGGCAACCGGAACAATGGCTCCTTCAGCAATGTGGGTAGCAACGCGAACTTCTGGACGGCTACGGAGGACTCTTCAACTAATGCCTACAACCGTAACTTCTCTACGGGTGCGTCGATGGACTCGAACAACAATAATAAGACTAACAACGCTTACTCTGTTCGTCTCGTCAAGGACTCCTCAGAGGGCACCCTTACGGTGCCCTCTATTTATCCTTTATTATATAGATCGTATAGGCAGGCCCGAAAAAACAAAAGGAATACCAAAAGCCAGCTTAAATTTGAACTTGCCCTTGAAACAAACCTTCTTAAATTAGCCAATGAGCTTGTAAGCCGCTCCTATGATTTGTCTCCTTCAGTGTGCTTCATCAACGAAACCCCTGTAAAAAGAGAAGTCGTTGCCGCTGATTTTAGAGACAGGGTTGTTCACCATCTTCTTTGTTCCTGGTTGTTTCCCATATTTGAACGCCAGTTTATTCATGATTCTTATAGTTGCAGAAAAGGTAAAGGAACTCTTTTTGGGATCAACCGTGTAAGGGGCTTTTTAAGAGCCGCTAGTGCCGATTTTCACAAGGACTGCTGGGTTCTTAGGCTCGATGTCAAAGGCTTCTTCATGAGCATCAATAAAGCCCTGCTATACAATTTAATCATAGATGGTCTAAACAAAGCCAAGTGGAAAGGTGTCCCTGATATAGGTTTATGTGATTTCCTGATAAAAATGATAGTGTTTGCCATGCCATTGGAAACAGCAATGTTTAGAAGTCCACCTGAAGCCTGGGATGATCTGCCAAAGGATAAAACACTTAAATACGCTGGAGAATCCAAAGGACTTCCGATAGGAAACTTGACTTCACAGCTTTTTGGTAACATCTATATGAATAAACTGGATCAATATGTAAAAAGGACACTTAAAATCCGTTACTATGGCCGCTATGTAGATGATATGGTTCTAATTTCTGGCAATAAGGAAATTCTTATAGATGCCATTGATAAAATACGGCAATTTCTACAAAATGAATTAAAACTCACCCTTCACCCGCGAAAAATAAACCTACAGCCAGCTGCATACGGCTTTGATTTCCTTGGTGTTCATATATTGCCGTACCGTGTATATCCGGGGACACGTTTGCGCAAAAACTGCAAATCAGCAATCCAAAATCCTGTTCCAAACCTGGAGAAACAGAAATCAAGGGTCGGTAGCTATGAGGGAATGTTTAAACATCTTAATGGTACGCGTAAATTGCAGAAGCTTATCGATGATTCAAAGCCGATTTAACAAGCTTTAAATGTCGCGTTAATTCCCTTTAAAAACAGC
>JAZRXW010000033.1:0-35914 GCA_045600425.1 Fibrobacter sp. | reverse complement strand
GAAGATCGTGGACCCCGTTGCCGGCAAGGAATTCACCTACGGCGACGGCGTGAACCCGGGTCCTGTCTGTACCGAACTCTTCACCAAGTACACCGCAATCCAGTTCGGTGAAGCAGAAGATCCGTTCGGCTGGACTGAAGTTGTAGACCTGTAGTAGTTAGTAGGAAGTAGATAGTAGGAAGTTAACTGTCTGCTTTTGTAGAGAATGAGGTGCTCGCGGAATTTATCTGCGAGCGCTTTTTTTGAATACAAGGGTGACTATTGAACCTTTCAGGTATGAGGTCGCCACTTCGTGGCTAGAGGCGCAAAGGTTATAAATTAAGAATGCCCGCGATGAAAGTCGCGGGATTTTTTTTGTATAAAGTAAATGTCTCTAGAAGAACTTTAGGAAATGCAAAAGCTGCGAAAGCATGATTGAAATCAGCACGATGTAAACGGCTGCCATGACGAGGACTATTTTCTTGCACCAGGGGCAGGGTGCAAGTTTCATGCCGTTTTTCGTGGGGTAGGTTCCGCAGCCAATCCTGTACAGATCAATGAGATTCCATACGATGGATATGAAGGCGGTGACGCCAAGGAAGGTGCAAATCAATTTGATGGCGCCGTTACGGGTGTTTCCGCAGAGAAAATCGTGAACGCCCATGGAGCCTAGTACTATGGAAAGAACGGCCACAAGGCTGGCGTTGTTCTGGGGAGAACCGCAGTCTATGGACTTGACAACGGATTCGGCGACAGCTTGCCTTGGATCCTTGGACTCTTGTATCTTTTGATCCGCTCTCTTCGGAGATTTCTTCCGCGGAGTTTCTACGGGAAAGCTTATGTCAAGATTGTTGTTTTCTTCAATCATGATATAAAGTGTATAATTTTAGGAAAGTCTTTCGGTGAGTCTTGTGAACCGGCGGGTGCTGCGGAGATTGCGAACAGCTTGGTGGAATGCTCCCGGGGCAGACAGAATCCACACGTGGCCCTTGGCGCGGGTAATAGCGGTGTAGATCAGGTTGCGTTGCAGCATAATGTAGTGACTGGTGTCTAGTACAACAATGACTGCGGGGTATTCGCTGCCCTGACTCTTGTGGATGGTACAGGCGTAGGCCAAAGTCAGTTCTTCCAGTTCGTCGTCCTCGTATTCTACGGTCTTGTCGTCAAAGAAGACGGTGATTTTTTTGTTGGCGGCATCCACACGCCAGATGATACCCACGTCTCCGTTGAACACGTTCTTTTCGTAGTTGTTCTTGATTTGCATGACCCGGTCCCCTTGACTCCACTCGACGCCCATCATCTTGTGGCGAGGAGCGCTTGGGTTCAGAAGCGTTTGCAGGAAGGGGTTCAGTTCAAAGATTCCCAGAGGGCCTTTTCGCATGGGGACAAGAACCTGCATTTGCTCAATGAGGTTGATGTCCAGTTTGCTTTTCACACCTGTCTTAATGAGATGTTGCAAGGCTTCCTTGCATTCCTCAGGTGTTTCGAAGGGCATAAAGTGAAAGTTGGGACCGTCCAGAGGGGAAGGCGTTATGCCCTTGTTAATCTGGGCGGATTTTGCGGCAATATCGTTGTCGCCGGCCTGACGGAAAATGTGCTGTAGGCGGACGCTTGGAATTTTTGGACTGCGGAGAAGGTCGTTCAGGACGTTTCCGGGGCCGACACTTGGCAGCTGGTCTGCATCCCCCACAAAGACAATGCGGGTGGATTCGCTTACCGCTTCTAGCAGGGCGGAGGCAAGCCAGGTGTCCACCATACTGAATTCGTCCACAATCAAAAGTTTGCACTGCAGTTGATTTTCTGCGTTCTTCACGAACTTTCGGGACACGGGGTCCACTTCCAGAAGCCTATGGATGGTGCTTGCCTTTTCGCCACAGCAGTCTCCCATGCGCTTGGCGGCGCGACCTGTGGGGGCGGCAAGCAAAATGCTTTCACCCATTTTCCGCGCCAGATGGAGAATGCCTTTTAGGATGGTAGTCTTTCCGGTGCCGGGACCGCCTGTGATGATGAAAACCTTATGGGAAAGTGCCTTGGTAATGGCTTCCCGCTGGATGGGGTCGAAGGCGAATTTATGCTCTCGTTCCCAGTCAATCAGTTCCCTGTTAATGTATTCCGGACTAATGAATTCATCCTGGTCGTTTATACGGCAAAGGAGGTCGCTTGCAATTTTTTCTTCCGCACGGAACAGGGGTGGGAAAAAGCAATCGTCGTCAATCCGCTTGATGCGTCCCGTGGCACAAGCATCCTCAAACAGGTCCAGCAACGAATTGATGGAATCATCATCGCTGTAGTCAATGCGTAAGTTCTTTAAGGTGCGGCCAATCAGATTGTCCTTGGGAAGGTACGTGTGGCCTTCGCTCATGGCGGCTTCCTGCAGGGTGTACAATAGGGCTTCCTGCAGGCGCATGGGGCTGTCTTTGGGGATGCCCACCTTCATGGCGATTTCGTCTGCTTTCAGGAACCCGATGCCGAAAATTTCTTCGCACAACATGTAGGGGTTTTCCCGAATTTTCTCGATGGTCCCCTGGCCAAACTTCATCCAGATTTTTTTTGCGACACTCCCTACAATATTATGGCTGTACAGAAACAGCATGGTTTCGCGACTATGGCGTGCTTCCTGCCAGCGAGCTAAAAATACGACCGCTTTGGACTTGGGCAAACCCTTGATTTTGACATCTAGAAACTCGTCGGGGTGGTTGTCTAGTATATCAAAGGTTTCTTCCCCAAACTCATCATAAATATTCTGGGCGGTTTTAGGACCCACTCCTGGAAACAAACCGCTGCCTAGATAGGCTACCACATCGCTGTCGTTGGGATTCGCTAGTATTTCAAAATGGATGCACTTGAACTGTCTGCCGAATTTGGGATGACTCCCCCAGTCGCCTTCAAACTTGATGTTCTCGCCGACGTTCAAGTCGGGCAGGGTTCCGGTGACCACCACCACTTTTTTGGATTCGTCATCCGTAAGCCGCAAGACGGTAAAGCCATTTTGCGGACTATGAAAAGTGATTGATTTGATGGTCCCCTGGATGTACATTTTCTATAGTGTATAGCTTATAGGACAAAGGTTAAAGAATAATAATTTTCCTTTAAGCTTTAACCTTTCCGCTTTAGGCTAAATGATCCTTTACGCTTTAACCTTTATCCTCTATTCCTTATCCTCGTTCCACTTGTCCGGATTAAAATCCTTCTTGGTAGAAAGTTTCTTTCCGCGGAATACCAGCCAAGTTCCAAGAGCACCTGCCAAAATTACTGCCAATACCGTTGCGATGTTGTAGTTTAAGCCGAAGCCCACGGGAGCTCCCTTCAAATTTTCCGGGCTGACCCAAAGAATGTATTCGAAGCAAATGAAACTCATAAACAGACAAGGCAGCAGAGCAATCCAGAAATTCTTTTTCTTACTGCGGAGATAGACCACCGTGACGCAGAGACTGCAGACGGCCATGAGCTGGTTACTCCAACTAAAATAGTTCCAAAGAATGTTGAAACCGTCCTTGTTCAGGTTGCTCCAGAAAATAATAGCTAGGCAAATGGCAAACATGGGAATTGTCAAAAGAAGACGGTTTTTAATGTTCTTTTGGTCTATTCCAAAAAGTTCTGCAATGGTCAAACGAAGACTTCTGAGGCTTGTGTCTCCGCTGGTAATGGCAAGGACAATTACACCAAGAATCACCATCACAGAAACCGGGGCGAAGGGGAGAACGGTGGTGACCAGCTTGCTCAAAACGCCTACACCGCCGACGCTCATCAGTTCTGGGAACTTGTGGTAAATGAACATACCGCCTGCAGCCCAGATCATGCCGATGAGACCTTCCAGAATCATCATACCGTAGAATGTCTGGCGACCTGTTTTTTCGGTCATTTCGGTGCGGGCGACCAAGGGACTTTGGGTGCTATGGAAACCGCTGATGATACCGCAGGCGATGGTGACGAACAGCATGGGAAGAATAGGCAATTTTGCCGGATGTTGGAAGAAATTGCTGGCGAAGTCATTGAGGTTGATTTCGTCAAGAGTATTCAGGTTGGGGGCGATGCCCACGAGAATGGCTAGGGAGGCAAGAATCAGAAGACCGCCGAAAATGGGGTAGATTCGTCCAATGACTTTGTCGATGGGAAAGAAGGTGCTAAGGAAGTAATAGACAAAAACACCGCCAACAGCAATCCAGAAGAGTGTGGGGGAGACATTAGCTTCGCCAACGAGAACAGGCGTATTGATAAGACCTGCGGGGGTATTTGTAAAAACGGCTCCTACAAGAATTAAAGCAAGGGAAATCAAAGCCATTACAACCTTGGATGGTCCCTTGCCCAGGAACTTGCGGGAAAGAGCCGGTACATTGTAACCGTTGTTACGCATGCTCACCATGCCGCTGAAGTAGTCGTGGACAGCTCCGCCTAAAACGTTTCCCAACGGGAGGAGAATGAAAACGATGGCACCAAACTTAATTCCAAGAATCACGCCAATCACAGGCCCGATACCGGCGATGTTCAACAGTTGTATCAGCATGTTCTTCCAATGGGGAAGAACCAAACGGTCAACACCGTCGGGATTGTCGGTTGCGGGTGTCTTGCGATCATCTGGGCCGAACACATGTTCTACGAACTTTCCGTATGTAAAGTAGCCGCCAATAAGAATTGCTACGCCAATGAGGAATGTGATCATTTTGATGCCTTGGGTTTGATTGTTGTAATAGAAATCTTCTGCTTAATCTATTTCGGAGAAACTGTCTTCCGAGGAGTCGTAGTTGTCGGATTCCTGGACGTTTTTGCCGGAATCATTCTCGGGTGAATTGCCGTATGCGTTGTCGGCGTTACCGCGGGTGTCTGCATTTTGGACATTGCTACCCTCTGTTGATTCTGCCTTGGCTCCGCGGACATAACCTTTTTCCTTGGCGATTTCGTCAGGGGTTTTGTCGGTACCAAACTGCTGTTTAAAGTAGAGTACGTTTGTGGTGTAGCTGGTCTTGCCCGCATAATCCAGGCCCACCACAGGATTGAAGGATGCGCCCAGGTGGAAGGCCACTTCAAGACCGAAACGGAAACCGTTATTGCCGTCTACGGTAATGTCGGGATTAATGGTTTGGTTGTAATAAGCTCCCGGACCTCCGGTAACTTTGTCCTTTGCCATGCAAGTCAAGTGACCGCTGGAAGCCATTTCCGCAGATTGATAGCCCAAAGTCATGAGAATTTCCACAAGTTTTACGGGCTTATAGCCGATTATGACAGAAAAGTTGAAGGTGGAAATGTCCAGATCCAGCTGGCCTTCGTAATCCTCAGGTTGGTAGCCGATGCTACTGGTGTTGTATCCAAATCCAAGGCTTACATTTAAACCCTGGGCTGCTGGCGGCAACATATACTGGAAGAAATGTCCAAAGCTATACTGCAAGCCAAAGCCAAAGTCGCTAAAGCCCTTCAGTTCGCTAATGGAGGGGAGGTACATAAAACGTAACACTGCGCGGGCATGGAAGGCGCTACCTGCAAATTGCAGGTAGGGATAAGTGAAAACTCCCAGGCCGTTCAAGGTCTTGTTTCCGTAAATACGTCCGTCGTAGGGCAAGGCCATGTCATGATGGTCACCGAAGATTGTGGGAACCTCTAAACCACCGTAAACAGGATCGTTGAATACCTTGTCGTCGTTGCCGATAGGAATGATGGCGAAGGGAAGACCCGCTTCGAAAACGATACTCTTTGGAACATCGGCACTGACAAACCAGTTGCTGTTTAAGACGTTTCCCAAATTGTCGATAATAGGCTTTACATAGCCAGGGCGGTTTCCAAAGACAGGAATCTTGCTGTCGAATGCCGCCAGGGATTCGTAGGTTGATGCCCAGCCGTTTTCATCCATGGAAAATGATAGGGTGGATGCACAAAGGGCGATGAGGGTTGATAAAAATGCAAACTTTTTCATGGTCGCCAAAAATAGAAAAATGACCTGTCCGTGGCAGAAACGAACAGGCTACAAATGGGATTTGAAAAAGCTAGAATTGGTACTGCAGAGAAAGGGTCGCAAGAACAAAAGTTTGCCGTAAGGTTTCGTCCAGTTCGGCTCTGGAGGCTTCAGCACCGAAAAAATAGTTCTTGTATATTTTTAGGGCGGGAACCATGGAAATGTTTGGGGTGACGCTGTAGTGAAGATTTGCAATCAGCCCAAAGCCCAGTCCAGAAAAATCAGTGTCATAGCGGTCGCTTCCAAAGAATAAATTTTTCTCTACGGAAATATTGGAGTAGGAAAGTCCCCCGCCAAGACCGGCCTGGAAAAATTCGGGCCAAAATACGTTGTATGTAAATTCGACTCCCAGGCGCATGATGCTGGTAGGCTGTTCCATAGAGGCATCGGGATAACCAGTCAAACTCTGACTTGAAGACCAGTACTGAAAATCCAGGGCTAGGGAAAGATTCTTGAGGTTGACGCCAACTGCCAAGTCGGGAGTTCCAGAAATCTTTATGGTTGGAGGATGGAGATTGCCTTTGATGTTGTCGTCATCCTGGGCTTTGTATACGTGATTGTTCAAGTCCCCTCGGGATGCCACAAGGCCAAAACCTGCTTGGGCATAGAAAGAAACGGGTTGTACGGCCGCACAAGCCAGCGGAACCAGAGACAGCAATAAAACGGTAAGGCGTTGGGCAAACTTCATCAATGGTCCCTTCTAGAACTGGTACTGTAAGGCAATAGATGCTGTGTAGAAGGTCTGCCACAGGTAAGGATCTAAATCGCAAAGTTCCGAAGGTCCGGTGTAGACATTCTTGAACCAGTTCTCGTAGATTTTCACAGAGGGTACAATGGCGATGTGGTTTGTAAAGTAGTAATGCATGTTGGCGATGAAGGCGACACCTGATCCCATGAGTTGGGAACGGTAAATTTCATCGTCCAGATAGGCCGAATTACCTGCGTATAGGGTGGTAAATGAATAGCCCAACCCTAGACCAACTTGAATGTCCTCTGGCCAGTTGAAGTTATAGAGAAATTCAAAACCGAATCGCCAGACGGTTACGTCTGATTTGTCGCTGTCATCAAGATCGGTGAGATTTTGTGACAGAGAAGAGTATTGAAAGTCCACTGCCAGGGTGAAAAAACGGATGTTTACCCCTAGGGTCAGTTCCGGAGAGGGGATGAATCCTAGGTCCGGCTTGTAAATTTTCATCTTGTCTCCCACCGTATCCTTGGCGGAGATAGATCGCTTGTTTAGGTCGCCATGAGAGAAGGCGGCGTTAAAACCGCCCTGGACAAAATAGGACTTTTGCCAATAGTCCGCACCATAGCTTTCTGCCATGGCTTGGACGCAAAACAGACCTGCGACAAACAAAAATACCGAAACGAACTTCTTCATAATTTTTTAGGGTCTAGGGTCTAGGGGTTAGGGGCTAGGATTTAGGGGGTGAGGTACGCTTCGCTTGAGTCGTGAGACCAGAGCTTCGCTCCTAGAGGTTTAAAGATGTCACCAAAATGCAATCAAATATAAACCAACCCCGCACCCTAATCACTACTACCTACTACCTACTACCTACTTCCTACTTCCTACTACTAACTACTTACTAGCATAATAGAACATGGCGTCGATGCACTTCTTGGCGGCGACTCGGGTGGCTTCGTCCAGTTCCACGTGCTGAGCCTTTTCAGGATGACGCAGGGTTTCCAGGATGTTTTCCAGGGAGTTAGACTTCATGTACTTGCACATGCTGCAGCTGCCGATAAAGGTTTTGCCCGGGAATTCGTACTGCATGCGGGCATTGAGACCGCATTCGGTGAGGAGCAGGAACGGTGTGCCTTCGGGCTGGTCCTTGATGTAGGTGACCATCTGGCCGGTGCTGCCCACGTAATCGCTGAGGAGGGCGACACCCGGGTGACATTCGGGGTGGCTCACCACCTTAAGGCCCGGATTCTGGCTACGGAAGAAGTTGATCAGTTCGGAATCGTAGGTTTCGTGCACGTAGCAGCAACCGCTATGCAGTACGATTTCCTTCTTGATGTTACGCTTCTTCATTTCTTCAATGAGGTTCTGACCCATGAGGCCATCGGGAACGAACACGATCTTGTCGTTTTCGAGGCTGCTAACAATCTTCATCACGTTGGAACTGGTAACGCAAACGTCGCAGTTTGCCTTGACATCGGCGGTGGTGTTGATGTAGCAGACGAAGGTGTGGTCCGGATACTTTTCGCGCAGTGCACGGACTTCGGCTCCGGTAATGGAGTCGGCCAAGCTACAGCCGGTCAGCGGACCCGGAATCAAGACGTCCTTGGTGGGGTTCAAAATCTTTGCGGTTTCGCCCATGAAACGGACTGCGGAGAACACGATGGTCTTTGCTTCCACCTTGGTGGCGTCCTGGCTCAGCTTGAAGGAATCTCCATCGTAGTCGGCAACGCCCAGGATGATTTCCGGGGCAACGTAACTGTGGGCGAGGATGACGGCATCCCGTTCCTTCTTCAGTTCGTTGATTTCGTTGATGATGGGAAGCATCTGTTCCACTTTTTCCATGGAATAGGTGCAAAGGACAGCGCCGGGCTGAATGCTTTTAAGACGGTTGTAAAGTTCTTCTGCAGTCATTTATGGGCTCGAGGTTTGAGGTTCGAGGTGCGGGGTTCGAAATGCGTGACGAGCCTCGCTCTACAAGTTCAAACGTCAAGATAGAAAAAAGTCGGTCGTCTTATCCCCTAGCCATTCTCCTTTACCCTTTATCCTTTCCCCTCTCCCCTTTCCCCTTTCCCCTTTACCCTTTAACCTTTATCCTTTCCCCTTTACCCTTTACCCATTACCCTTTATCCTCTCCCCTTTAACCTTTATCCTTTATCCTTTATCCTTTACCCATTATCCTTTCCGCTAAAATCCTCCCATTGGCATGGCTTTTGCATCAATACGACGATTTTGAAAAACAGAAATTGAAAAATTTCAAATTTTGTAAAAATATGGGTTAAAAAATGCGTTCCGTGAACACTGATGTTACAAAAGCTGTAAAAGATGAAGAATTGAACAGTTATCTTATGGAAAACGGTGCTAAGTTCAATTATGGCTCTTTGGTTGATGAACGGGATGGCGAAATTTATTGCACCGTAAAGATTGGCAATCAAGTTTGGATGGCAGAAAATCTCCGTTATGTGAGTAACGGTGGTGTTGCCGATGACGATAAGGGTAGTTTTGTTTATGGTGAAGTTGAATCCAACGTAGGCAAGTTTGGCCGCCTTTACACTTGGGACGCTGCCATGAAAGTCGCCCCCGAGGGCTGGCATCTTCCCACAGAAGATGAGTGGCATGAACTTTGTGAGTATCTGAGAAGTTTACAAGAGGGGCTGCCGGGAACCATGTTGAAGTCCTCTGAGTATTGGGAGGAATGTCTAGGCTCTAAAGTCGGTACTGACAGTGTTGGATTTGCGGCGATTCCCTCCGGTGGTCGCTATAGCATGGGCTATTTCTACGATTTGGATAAGCATGCTTACTATTGGACATCCACTAGCGTAGGTGGTGAATACGCCCGGTACCGTAGCATCAGTTTTCGCGGTGGAAAAATCGGTGCGGATTATACCTACAAAACCGATGCCTTTGCGGTCCGTTGCGTTAAGAACAAGTAGCTAGACTTCTCCAATCCGTAGCATCTTGATAAGGGGCATTCCTGCCTCGCGGCATTCATCCAGGTCGATCTCGAAATCAATACTCCAGTCGTTAAAGTCTTCTTCGTCCTGGAGCATCTGCTGGATATGCATCTTGTTCCCTTCGTAGGTAATGATGCTGTGCTGCATGGCGCGACCTTCCACGTCCATACGGAAATTGTGGTGTTCTGCGATGTAGCCCGCCATAGTTTCCATCAGGCCATTTTCGGTCCAGGGTTTTCCATTGCCGTCCACTAACATCTGGCCTTCTGCCAGGTCGTCGGCCAACAGGTCCAGCACGTCGCCGTAAGCCTGCTTTTGCAAAGCGCTCATGAGCTGGAAAATTCGCTGGCGGACCATCTTCACAAAACGCTTCTTGTCGTAGGTGATGTCGGCGGCAGCCTTTTCTGCACCGAAGGCGGTTTCTAGTTCGGTGGCGCCTGCGGCGTCCATACGCTTCTGGTAATCTTCCGGATGGGCCATCTTTTCCCATTCTTCCAAAAGGCTACTGTCGGTACGACGGATCATGTCGCCCAGGTAGTCTTCCATCTCGTGGAGTTCCTCGTTCTTGTAGCTTTCGGGAACGGTCTGCTGGAGGACTTTGTATACGTAGTTCAGATGACGTAACAAGATGGCTTCCATGCGCTGGAGGCCGTACTGCTTGATGTACCCGCTAAAGGTGGTAAAGTTCTCAAACATCTCGCGGACGATGGACTTGGGTTCCACATTCACGTCTACCCACGGGTGGGTTTCCGCAAAACTGTTGTAGGTGTCGTAGATGAAATCCCGAAGGGGCTTGGGGTACTCCACTTTTTCCACTTCTTCTACGCGCTGGTTGAATTCCATCCCCTGCGCCTTCAGTTCGTCCATGCGGGCGTTTCTTGCCTTGTTCTGCTGAATGCGGAGGATTGCTTCGGGATTTTCCACAATGCTTTCGCAGAGGGTGATGACATCGAGAGCGTACTCCGGACTTTCCTTGTCCAGACGGGGGAGGGTATCCAGCAGGTACAGTGACAGGGGCTGGTTCATGGAGAAGTCGTCCTGCAGGTCCATATTCACCCGGACCTTGCTGTAGCCGGGGGCCACCTGCGGGACAAATTCAATAATGTGCCCTTCCACCAGGGAACGGAACAGCTGGAAAGATCTCTTCTCCAGTTTCTTCTTGCTGGCTGCAGTTTCGTGACAATCCTTTAGCAGGTTACGCATGGCTCGGCAGCCGTCTGTAGGTCTGCTCAGAATGTTCAACAGCATGCCGTGGGAGACCAGGAAACTGGAGGTCAGCGGCTCCGGCTGTGCCTGGATTAAACGTTCGTAGGTTCCCTTGTCAAAAGGAACGTAACCGTGTTCAGGTGGTTTCTTCTTTTGGAACTTTTTGCCGGTCTGCTTCATTTTTGCTTCCAACTTCAAGTTCTCGATGACGTGTTCGGGAGCTTGCGCCACGACGAATCCCACGTCGTCAAAACCCTTACGTCCTGCACGTCCTGCAATCTGGTGGAAGTCGCGTGCCGTAAGGATTGCGGTCTTGTCACCGCTGTACTTGCACAGTTGGGTGAACAGCACCGTACGGATAGGCACGTTCACGCCAACTCCAAGAGTGTCTGTTCCGCAGATTACTTTCAACAACCCTTTCTGGGCAAGTTTCTCGCAAAGAATTCTGTACTTGGGCAGTAGACCTGCATGGTGAATGCCAATGCCCTGCTTTAGCCAGCGCTTTACGTCGGGACCGTAAGGACTGCTAAAACGTACTTCCTTGATGGCTTCGTTAATGGCCTGCTTTTCTTCCTTGTTGCACAAGTCGAGGCTCATGAAATTCTGGGCGTTGCTTGCGGCTGCTGCCTGGGTAAAATGCACCACGTAGACCGGGGCCTTGCCTTCGTTTACCAGTCGCTGTACCGTATTGGAAAGTTCCTGTTCGGAGTAAGTAAAATCCAGAGGGACGGGGCGCTGGGTGGACCTTACGGTAACCGATTCCTTGCCCGTGTGCTTGGTCATTTCCTTTTCAAAGAATTCCGTGGCGCCTACGGTTGCGCTCATAAGCAGGAATCGGGTGTTGGGCATGGTTAAAAGAGGAACCTGCCAGGCGACACCGCGTTCCTTGTCGGAATAGTAATGAAATTCGTCCATGACCACATCGGAAATGGTGGACATTTCCCCTTCGCAGAGGGCCATGTTGGCAAGAATTTCAGCAGTGCAGCAGATGATGGGTGCGTCACGATTGACTGTCGCGTCACCTGTGGAAAGTCCCACATTTTCAGGACCGAATTCTTTGCACAACGCCATCCATTTTTCGTTGACCAAAGCCTTGATGGGACAGGTGTACACGCTACGGCGACCGTGGGCCAGGCTGTCAAAATGCATTGCCAAGGCCACCATGGATTTTCCGGATCCGGTAGGTGTATTTAGAATAACGTTTTTCCCGTCTAAAAGTTCCAGGATGGCTTCTTCCTGGGCAGGGTATAAGCTGGTACCTTTGGCTTCTGCCCAGCTTAAAAATGCTTCCAGCAAGGTTTCCGAGGAAATGTCAGTTTTTGGTAAGAAATCTTTTAGATAGACGGGGGCTTTTTCACTCATAAACACAAAGATAGTTTCTTGGTAGGTGTTGCTAATTTTTTAGATTTTGCAGTACGTGTGTTTTGTAAGCATTTTCCTTAAAGGATTGTATGGCTGCGAAAAAGAAAGAAGAAACAGATTTAGGCGAACTCTTGAAGGAGTTGGCTAAGAATTGGATGATTATGTTGCCCTGCCTTGTGGTTGCAGGTGCCTTGGGCGTATTTGTTTCCATGTGGATTCGTCCGGTGTACAAGGTGGACGCCCTTCTTCAGATTGAATCTAAGAACAGTAAAAATGCCTCCATGATGGCAGGTTTAGGTTCCTTGTTTGCATCTAGCAGCCCTGCTGAAACAGAAATAGAACTCATTAAGAGCCGCCAGGTGATGGGTTCTGCTGTGGAAAAAATGAACCTGGAGTACATTGCAGAACCGGTAAATTTTCTTGATCGCCTTCTTCATAGGGAAGGTCGCCTAGAGCTGGTAAATTTTGAAATCCCCTGGGATAGTATTCAAACAGAAAAAAAACGTGAACCCTGGTATGCCGTTCTTACCGATAGCTTGGGTTCCTATGATTTGTATGACCAGGACGAAAATAAGGTTTTCTCCGGCAAAGCCGGTCAGACTTACAAGTTTGCCTACCAAAAGGATTCTGTTTCTGTAGGTGTGCTCAGTGTTGATGGGACTGCTGGTCAGAAGTTTGCTCTGACCAAGAAACGTAGGCTCGATGCTATCGATGCGTTCCGATCTGCTTTTGATGTGAAGGAACGTGGTAAAAAGACGGGTATTCTGGAATTTTCCTTCACTGACATTTATCCCGACCGTGCAGTTGCTGTCTTGAATGAAGTGGCTTCTTCCTACCTTAGACAGAACGTGGAAGAACGTAACGCGGAAGCCCAGAAGACGTTGGAATTTCTGGAAAAGCAATTGCCGGATGTGAAAGCCCAGATGGATTCATCCCTCATGAACTTGAACGCTTACCGCAACCAGGTAGGGTCTGTCGATATTAATGCGGAAACTCGCATTGTTCTTGAGCGGCGCATGCGCTTGCAGCAGGATATCTTGAACCTGCAGCAGAAGAAGCAGGAAGCGATTCGCCTGTTCCATGCCGAACACCCGACGGTAAAGACTCTTGCCGATCAGGAAGCCGCGTTGAAACGTGAGCTGGGCGGAACCTCCTCTCAGGTGAAGAAACTGCCGGCAACACAGCAGGAAGTTCTTAAACTGCAAAATGAAGTTGAACTTTCGAAGGTCTTGTACACCAATATGCTGAACAATATCCAGCAGTTGCGTCTTGTCTCTGCAGGTGAAGTGGGTTCTGTTCGCATTATTGACTTTGCAGAAGAAGTGGTTCGCCCCGCAAAGCCCAAGCCCAAGATGATTATCTGTGTGGCACTTTTCTTTGGTTTCCTCCTGGGGGCTGCGATTGTATCCTTGAGGTCTAGGTTGAGCAGTGGTGTCAAGAGCGCAAGCTTCATCGAAAAGGAATCTGGCTTTACTGTGTACGCCAAGGTGCCTAGGGGTAATCCCAAGGGAACCAAGGGGACTAGACCCCTGGCTGTGGTGGAACCTGATGACGTTGCGGTGGAATCCCTCCGTGCATTGCGTTCTTCTCTGGATTTTTCCATGATGGAATCGGAATCCCAGATTATTGGCGTGAGCGGCTTGATTCCTGGCGTTGGAAAGAGCTTTATCTCTGTCAACTTGGCAGCCCTCTTTGCCGGTCTTGGCAAGAAGGTCCTGCTGATTGATGCAGACCTCCGTAAGGGCCGCCTCCACAAGGAATTTGGAATTAAAAGAGGTGCAGGGCTTTCCCAGGTCCTTTTGAAGGAGACAACCGCAGACAAGGTGCTTTCTGCTACGGAAGTCGAGAACCTCTTTGTGATTCCTTGCGGTAATGTACCTGCAAATCCGGCGGAACTGCTGGGATCTAGATACTATCTGGAACTGATTGAACAGTTTAAGAAGGAATTTGACCTGGTTATTGTGGATACTCCGCCTATTATGCTAGTGACGGACGCCGCCTTGGCATGCCGTGTTGCCTCCCAGGTGGTTATGGTCATCGAGTATAACAAGCACTCCATAGAAGCGATTAAGGATGGTATGGCCCAGATTCTTAAGGGCAATACCCAGGCCCATGCCTCCATCGTCATTAACAAGTACGAACATAGCCGCTCCGAATCGGGTGGCTACAAGTACGGAAAGTATTAATTAGAAGTTAGTTTGTTTACAAAAGGTCCGGCCTGTAGGGTTGGGCCTTTTTTTGTATGGTTTCTGTAAATTTTTCTTATGGTTTGTTAGGATTTTTATAAATTTGAAGTAATGAAAAATATTCTAGTTGTTTGTACCGGCAATATTTGCCGAAGCCCCACGGGTGAGTATCTCTTGAAAAGGGAGCTGGGACCCGACTATAATGTAATGAGTGCTGGTCTTGGCGCTCTGGTGGACCACCCTGCCCATGAAACCAGTCAAAAAATTGCTCTGGAACACGGGATTGACATGAGTGCCCATCATGCTCGTCAGATCAATCTGGATATCGTAAAATGGGCCGATCTGATTCTCACCATGGAAAACGGCCAGAAGATGGATATTCTTGCCCGCTACCCCTTTATGGAGGGGAAGGTCTTCCGTTATGGTGAAGCACAGCGAGTGGATGTTCCTGACCCGTACCGTCGTCCGGAGAGTGCCTTTGTTTTGGCTTGGAACTTCATTTCCAAGTTGACTCCGTATTGGGTTGAAAAAATTAAAGAAAGCGAAAAGTAACCCCTGAAAAGAAGGAAAAATATGAAAGGGTTGAATTTTGTTCTTTGTGGTGTTGCATCTCTTTTCTTGAGCGGCTGCTTTGTAGCTCCTCAGATGAGAATGAGCGTACCCGGGGATGATGGCGATTTCAATGGCTATAGCGTAAAGCTTCATTCCATTGATCAGGGGGAGTTTGGTGATGGCGCCGGTGCCGTTGCTGAGGGTTCTACCTCCTCTGATTTCGGTGACTTGAAGGATCTGATCGTAGATTCCTTGCCCTCTCTCGAATATCGCATTGGACCTCTGGACATGGTTCAAGTGGTTGTGTGGGAACATCCGGAATTGACTTCTCCTATGGGTCAGTATCAGCCTGCTGGTCAGAAGGTGACCACCGATGGTACCCTCTTCTATCCTTACGCAGGAGAAATCAAGGTGGCCGGCTTGACTGCCCAGGAACTTCGTGCAGAGATTACCAAGCGTCTTTCTAACAAGATTTTGAATGATCCTCAGGTCGATGTCCGCGTGACCGGTTACAATAGCCTCCGTGCAACTGTGACAGGTGCAGTGAATAAACCTGGTTTCGTCTCTTTCTCTGAAACTCCGATGTCCATTCCTCAAGCGGTAGCAGCTGCTGGTGGTTTTGCTGCAACAGCTGATCTTTCAAGCGTGCAACTCCGTCGTGGTGACAAGGTTTACGATATCAACTACATGGATGCGTTCAAGGCCAATCTTCCGCTGGACCGAATTGTCTTGAAGCCTGATGACCAGCTGTTCATTCCTTCCCTGACAGAAACCCAGAAGGAAAAGAAGGTCTTTGTCTTGGGTGAAGTGGGACGACCGGGTGTGGTAAACATCAGTGGCGAATATTTGACCCTTGCCGAAGCCTTGGCTTCTTCCGGTGGCTTGCAAGCTCTTTACGCTTCTTCTTCCAGCGTTTATGTTATCCGTAATGGAGAAGGGAAGAAAATCGATGTGTTCCAGCTTAACGCAAAGAATGCAATGTCTTTGGCTATGGCAGGCCGCTTCAACATGAATTCTCGCGACGTAGTTTACGTGGATGCTTCTGGTCTTGGTACTTGGGCTCGTCTGATTTCTTTGATCTTGCCCACTGCTCAGACTGTCTACTACGGTGTTCAGACCTACGACAAGGTTAACAGCCTCGCCAAGTAAATTTTTTAACGCCCCGCGTTTTATTCGCGGGGCTTTTTGGGAGAAATTATGATTAACTTGATTCTCTGCGGCGGTAACGGCACGCGTCTTTGGCCCGTAAGTCGTTCCCTCATGCCCAAACAGTTTGCTCCGTTGTTTGACGGACAGTCCCTCTTCCGCAAGACCGTGGTGACCAACTCCGCAGTTTGCGACGCTCAGTTTATCGTTTCCAACGCTGATCAGTTCTTTTTGGCAAAAGACCAGCTGGAAACCGAAGGCAAGCAGGGATGCAAGTTCCTTCTTGAACCTGTGGGCCGCAACACCGCTCCTGCGATCGCTCTTGCATGTCTTACCATGAAGGCGGACGAAATTGTCCTGGTCTCTCCCTCGGATCACGTGATACGCAAGAAGGATGAATACAAGAAGGTGCTTCTCCGTGCTCAGGAATTGGCTAAGGAAGGCTTCCTGGTGACTTTTGGTATTACTCCCACGAGTCCTGAAACTGGTTACGGCTACATCGAGGCCGATGGTGAAAATACCGGAAATGTAAAGCGCTTTGTAGAAAAACCGAATCGTGCCACTGCAGAAAAGTACCTGCTGGCTGGTAACTTCTACTGGAACTCCGGTATCTTCTGCTTTACTGCAAAGACCTTCTTGGATGAACTGCAGAAATATTCTCCCGATATCCTTGCTGCCGCCAAGAGCGCTTTGGCCAATACCGCTATTGATGCCGACGAGCCGATTCGTATCGGTATGGACGACATGATGTCCATTCCCTCTAACTCTATCGACTATGCCGTTATGGAAAAGTCCGATAAGGTGAAAGTGGTTCCCAGCGATATCGGTTGGAGCGATTTGGGTTCCTTCGACAGTCTCTACGGTGAATATCCTCACGATGAAAACGGCAACAACGTGAACCCTCGTCACATTGCTGTTGGTTCCAAGAACTCTCTGGTTATGGGTTCCCAGCGTGCAATCGCAACCATCGATTTGGATCAGATGCTTATTGTTGATACTCCGGATGCACTTCTCGTCGCTCCTCTTAGCAGCAGCCAGAAGGTAAAGCAGGTGGTAGAAGAGTTGAAAACCCGCGGTTCCGACTTGATCAACGTTCCTCAGACGGTGAACCGTCCTTGGGGTACTTATTCCGTATTGGAAGACTCTGAACGTTACAAAATGAAGCGTATTGTGGTGAAACCGGGCAAGCGCCTGTCCCTTCAGAAGCACTTGCATCGTTCTGAACACTGGGTGGTTGTCAGCGGTACCGCAACGGTTACGGTGGGCGACAAGGTGTTCTACGTCCGTCCCAATGAATCTACCTACATTCCCGTTGGCGAAGTTCATCGCCTGCAGAATGAGGGTAGGCTTCCGCTGGTCATCGTTGAAATCCAGGTAGGCGAATACACTGGCGAAGACGACATCATCCGCGTAGAAGACGACTTCCACAGAAACTAAATCGTTTTAACCATAAACGTTTTGCATAAAAAGGCCCGCTATTATTAGCGGGTTTTTTGTGATATATAAACACTGAAGAATACTTTTTTCTTTCGTTTTTTCCGTGGCACCCCTTTTTTATGTAGGTTAGAAAAAAGTTTTGGATGTGTGATGATGACGCAAATTGTACAAGTTTTAACGATGAGTTGTCTTCTTGTGGGACTGTCTTATGGAAGTGGCTTGAACGTAGGCGCTAGTGCAGTAGGCGGTATCTTTGACTTGTTCGGTCTTGATGATGCCCAAGGTCCAAAGATTGTTCCTAGCGAAGGTGGGATGGGCGGTGCCATAAGTGTTGACGCAATGTTCCCCCTTGTGTCCGATCTTTCTTTACACGTGGGGGCATCCTTGGAGTTTCGTGATTTCCGAGGCCATCAGACTGTCTCCATGTCTTTGGATTGCGAAGGTTGCAAAAATAAAACTTGGGACGACGATGTTATCGTAGATTTACTTTATCTGGAAATTCCGGTCTATTTTCGAACGAATGCTTCTCCTACCGTTGTAATTGAAGGTGGACCTGTAATCGGTTTCAACGTGCTATCAAAATACTACGGTCCCTTCAATTCCGATTGGGTGGATTTGGAAGAAACAAGTCTTTTTGAATTTGGCTTTACGGCCGGCCTTGCCTTGCAGATGACCGATAATCTGGAAATGAGTCTGCGTGCGTCCTACATCATAACCGATATGATGGATGACGATGAACTTGACTATAAGCTACCTTCTCAAACTTTCAAGTTTATGGGTGGATTCACTTACTGGTTCGGCGGCGGCCTGGAACCGCCTAAGACGCAGGAAGCACCTTCTCTCGATAAGAATGTGCTATAGAGAATCTCAAAAACAAAAAGGCCCTGCAAAGCAGGGCCCAAAATTTTTGAGTTACAATCTCATAATTCATAACTCATAATTCATGCTAGTCCGTGAACGAAAAAGCCTCGTATTAACGAGGCTTTGTAGTGAGAGCAACGTTCATTCGTATGTTTTAAACTTGGCGTTTGGAACTTTGCGGTCAGTCCGTGAACGAAAAAGCCTCGTATTAACGAGGCTTTGTAGTGAGAGCAAAGTTCAATCGTATGTTCTAAACTAGCGTTTAGAACTTTGCGGTCAGTCCGTGAACGAAAAAGCCTCGCATTAACGAGGCTTTGTAGTGAGAGCAAAGTTCAATCGTATGTTCTAAACCTGCATTTAGAACTTTGCGGTCTGTATTAGAACTGGTCGAGGAAACGCTGGTCGTTGCCAGTGAGCAAGCCGATTTCCGGAATAGCGTGGCGCAGCATGGCGATACGGTCCAGACCGAAGCCGAATGCAAAGCCGGTGTATTTTTCGCCGTCGATACCGCAGTTCTTGAACACGTTGGGGTCCACGGAGCCGCAGCCGCCGATTTCCATCCAGCCGGTGCCCTTGCAACGACGGCAACCTTCGCCGCCGCAGAATACGCAGCTCACGTCCATTTCAGCGGAAGGTTCCGTGAAGGGGAAGAAGCTGGGGCGGAAACGGGTCTTGACGCCTTCGCCAAAGAGCTTGTTCATGAACACCTGAAGAACACCCTTCAGGTCTGCAAAGGAAATGTTTTCGTCTACCACGAGGCCTTCGCACTGCTGGAACATGGGAGCGTGGGTGGCGTCGTTATCTACGCGGAACACGTGGCCCGGAGCAATCATGCGGAAAGGCGGCTTGTGGGTTTCCATGTAATGAATCTGGGTACCGCTGGTGTGGGTGCGGAGCATCACCTTGTCGTCCACGTAGAAGGTGTCCTGCATGTCGCGGGACGGGTGGTCGGGAGGAGTGTTCAGTGCTTCGAAGTTGTACCAGTCGGTTTCGATGTCGCGACCGAAGTCCACTTCAAAACCCATCTGGCTGAAGAAGTCGATGATTTCTTCGCGGACGTCGTACAGCGGGTGAGTAGAACCGGAGGGGATACCTGCACCGGGGAGGCTTACGTCTACACTGCCGCTAGAAAGTTTCTTCTGGAGGGCTGCTTCGTTTGCGGTGGCGATGGCCTTCTCGATTTCTTCGGAGACGGCGACTTTAAGTTCGTTGACGAGCTTGCCGAAAGCCGGCTTTTCTTCGGGAGGAAGAGTTCCCATCTGCTTCATCAGGTCGGTAACGAGACCCTTCTTGCCCAGGTACTTCACGCGGAGGTTGTTGACGGCTTCTTGATTAGTAAGGTCCGTTTGTGCAAGTTCTGCATCAAAGGCCTGTTTTACGTTATTAATAGCTTCACTCATAGTGCGGCAAAATGTAGAAAATTTTGCCGGGTACAGGAACTGGGACTACGTTCGACTTGCCCCTTACGGGTCTCGCCCGCCTGGGCGGACTCACTTCGTTCCCAGCTCCTTACCCTCCACAAACATTCTGTTTGTTTCACTATGAGTGGAGTTGCCATAACGTTTTGTGCGCTCCCGAGAAGACGGGGCGCGTTAGGTGGGGGATGTGCAGGGAGTGTCGGGATGTTTATGTACGGAGTATTTTTTAGTTGGCGCCTAGGATGTGGACGATGACGGGTTTGTTTTTCCCGTTTTCGGTCTTGTGGATGGTGAGGACTCCGGTGGAGTCATAGCCGAATTGCTCGCCAACGCGTTCGCCGCCTACGTAGGTGAGGGAATCTTTCAAGATTCCGTTTTTGTACCAGTTTCGCCAGGGACCGTTACGCTTGTCCTTCTGGTCGGCCATATCAAAAGCCCAGAAGCCTTGACTTGCCAATACTCCTCCTGTGGGACTTCCGTCTAGGGAATCTATATAGTAGCTGCGGCTTTCCTTCAGAGAACCGTTTTCCCAGTCTTCCTCGTATCGCAAATTATGACCTTGTTTGTAATACCAGAGTGTGCCGTGAAGTTGCCAATCGATGTTATGGGTGAATGTTGATTCTGCACAGACCGTATATTGGATTAGAGTGTCGTTGATGGCGGTACCGCACATTCCGTAATCGGTCCTCTTGTCTTCAAAAATCTGGTGGGGAAGGGAAATGGAGTCGTTGTGAACAAGGCTTTCCTTGATGAGCTCTCCTTTAGAATCGAGCCATTTCCAGATTCCTTTGCGGGAATATTTCTTGACTCCTTCGCTAATGTAGGTCTCCCATTGTTCTTCTTTCTGGACCTTGCCGTTTCCGTAGTAGAACGTTCGTAAGATGGTGTTTGTGTCGGGCCGACCCAATGGGTCTATCCGAAATTGGTCTTCCCAAAGGATTTTCTTCCCGTCGCTGTAATAATGAACTTGTCTGCCGTCAAGGACTCCATTGATGCACTGCTTCTCGAACTCCAAAGTTCCATCGAGCCGAAAAACTTTCTGCATTCCTGTCGTAACCGTACTAAAGCAGCTGTTTTCTTCGGCTAGGTTTCCGTTTTCGAACCATTTTTTCCAGACCCCAATGGAATCTCCTTTGTCGTTATAATGTTCTTCAAAGGCGGGGGCTCCGTTGGGAAAGATGCCGTACCAGTCGCCGACTTCGTGATCGTCCCTATAATAACGGGTGGATTGCTTTTTCTTGCTGCTAAAGAAGGTGGTCCATTCGCCTTCCCGCTTGCCGTTCTCGTACTTGCCTTCCAGGATAACATCGCCTAAGTAGGTCCATTGTCTTACTAGGCCGTGGGGTTGGTTGTCCTTGAAATCCACTTCCTGCTTTTTAATACCGTTGCTGAACCATTCGTTTCTCTTGAGGATTTCTCCGTCGGAATAAATCCAGATAGAGGTTTTCTTGCTTCCGTCCTCGTAGGTTTCCAGCACCTGTTCCTGTGCGCGTTCAATAGTGCAGCCTGTCAGGGTGCATAAAACGTAAAATAGGGGTAAAAAAAATGGAAACCTCATACCAACGAAAGTAGAAAAAATTAATTTCTAGTCGTGGCTGAAGAAAAAAATAAATCTATAGCAAGTACGTTCAACACTCAGGTAAGAACATCTTGGGTGTGGATGGTCCTTGCTATGACTATCGGGCTTACCGTCTTGTTTTATTTTTCCCAGAAACAGCAGGTGGTAACATACGCCCGCTACATCAAGTCGTTGTCCGATTATCACTTGCAAGAAACCAATGTGATGCGATCGATGGACCGTGTCCGCCTGGGTGTGGAGTTGGACTCTGCAGCGGTGTTGGCTCAGTTGACTACGTTGCGGGAAATGGCTGTGGCGATTTCACGAGACATTGATGACATCCGCAATGAAGGCGATCCCGCTCCCAGTGTTGCCGCTGTGAATCGTTTTGAAAAAGAAGTCGTTGGAAAGGTCGCTGGAATGCGACGTTATACCGCGCTTCGCTTCGCTTGGTTTAAAGACCACGAAAAGTGCGTACAGCAGGTTATGGAAATGGACCGGGAAAGCCGGATGAAAGTTTGGGGAATTCTTGATGCGTCCCGTAAGGGGTACGATATTGTGTTTACGGACGGAACTGCCGCTCTCGATGTTTTGCCGGATACGTTAAAGGCGTCCATTGTCAATCTCTTGAAAGAGCACGAGGAACTATCCTTGGCATGGAAGGGCTTTAGCAATGATATGGCCATAGCTTATAGCGAAGACCTTGCCCAGTTCTTTTTGAAGGAGAGCATGAGTGAAATGTCTCAAACTTCCAAGATTCCCACTGCGTTTTATTTCTTGTCGTTAGTTCTTTTGCTTTCTACATTCTTCTTTGTTCTTTACGCCCGCCGGTAGGTTATCATTGAGCTTTTTTAAGTCGCGCAAATCATACTTTTTTAATCTAGCCCTGTTGTGTTTCTTTTTAGCGGGCTGGATCTTTTCCTATGTGTCCCCTGTGGTCAAGGGATTGTGGCATTCGGACGAAAGCCTCACCTTGTATGGCACGGTAACTCGGGCTTCTGTCCCCAGTATTTTTGGTGGAACCGACATTCCTTTCTTTGACAAGGTGAAGTTCCAAATCAACGAAGATGAAAATGCGAATTTTACTCTTTATGCATCTCAGGAACTGTTAGACGAAATGTCGGACTGGTTCAGCTTTGGAGCTGTGGATGCGGGATCTGTGCCGTTGGAAATAGAGGCGGTGCGCCTGGAAGGAAATCAGTTCATCGTCCATTCCATATCCTCGACCTATGGAGACTTGGATTTTGAATCCCTGGTGCTGGATTATCAGGTATACTATGCCTTTATCGATGCCTGTATTGTGGGTTTCCTTGCTCTGGTCGGGTTCATTTTCTTAATCCTTTGGCTAGTGAAAAAACGCCGCATTTAATTTTATGACTCGCTCTAAGGTTTTCCTTTTGAGTTTGTTCGTCCTTGCGTCGGTGGCGCTATGCCAGCCTGCTCAGGATTCACTTTTGGTGCGTTCCAAAAGTGGCGAGGGAAGTGCCGTGGGCCTTTGGAATTTGCCTAAAGGTAAAAGTGTAAAGCCTGTGGCGGTTTGGTTTCATGGTGGAATGACCAGCTCCAACTGCCAGAAGGGTCTTGAAGCCGGAGGCGCTTTTGCCGCTCTGCTTCCGAAATTTACGGTAGTCAGCGTGTCTGCCTGTGGTGAAAAACATTGGATGAATCCGGTTACGTCGGAGTGGGTGGATGGTGCCTTGGACTCCGTGGCTACAAGATGGGGTAAGCCCATAGATAGCGTGAAGGTTATAGGAATCTCTGATGGGGCGCTGGGGGTGATTGCCTATTCTGTATGGGGACGTCGCATCGTGGATGCTCGTACCCTGATTAGTTCCTATGGAGCGTCCTTGGGGGAGGCTTCAATTTTGGCTACCCAGCCTAAACTTCAGACTGGCCGCTGGATGTTTATTCAAGGCGGGAAGGATAGGCTTTATCCTGCTGAAACTACTGTGCCTTGGATACAAAGCTTTTGCAAGTCTGTTCAGGGCGGTTCGAAAACCTCTGGCAAAGAAGCGTCCTGCCAGTTGGAATTTGATTCCGAGGGGGAACACGATTGGATTTACTGGCATAAAAAGAGAAAAAATTGGATTTTAAAACTTTTTTTATAAAAATCCCTTGACAAAAACAGAATAATTTTCAAAATTTGGGCTACCCCACGCGGATGTGGTGGAACTGGTAGACACGCTAGATTCAGGTTCTAGTGCCTGCAAGGGCATGGAGGTTCAAGTCCTCTCATCCGCACTGAAAGCCTCGTCAAGAAATTGACGAGGTTTTTTTATTATGAGTATGATAAAATGTATAATTGTTTGCCTGTTGGTGCTGACGAGTATTGCGTTGCCATCATCTAGTGCTAGATTGTATTGGTGCAAGAAAAATGAAGAATGTGAAGAAACGCACTTTACCGCCTTCATTGAAATCAACAACAATACGATGTATATAAATTACGCTTTGGATAAAGGTAGATATGGACTGGTTATGCCCAGTGAAACCTTTGACATTGCTACCGTATCAAACAATGAAATAGTAGTGACAGACTCAACGATACGGATTATGTTTTCATCCGAAACAATGACCATAGATTATGGTGATGAAGATGTCTTCCAGTATAGGTTTTTATCGATTGGTGATGATTGGGTCAGTCGTATTCTTTTTTTGAAAAATTGTCACTAAAGGGGATTTATTCGGGTTTTAGTGATAAGAATTTTGAATAAAGTAATTGTAAATGAGGGTGGAATGCTGCGATTTTGCTTGATTCATCATGCTTTTGCTTGTCAAAAGCCGAAAAAGAGGTACAGAACGACCTTTTTATTGTAGACAAATTAAATTTTTTGTCGCTAGACGTAGTTGTTTGCTTGTTTAGTGACAAGTTTTTGCTGATTTTTAACTTTTTCGCGGCTATGCCTCCTTCTTTTTCTAGCTTTTGCACATGAATTGTTCCGCAGATAATTTTGAAGATGAGTTCGTCCAGGCGTTCTCTACGGAGACGCTGCAGGGGGATCGCGTAAGGCTGGTGGGGCTGTCTTCTTCCGATGCGGAAATGCAGGGAAGCGCCTTGCTGGATGGGGCTGCGGACAGTCGCCAGATGTCGCCGGAAGCAATCCTCCAGCTGGTGCAAGAATCAGAGGATTTCCTGGCGGCTCATCTCCCGTGGGTGCGGGGCGTTACCGCTCCCGAGATCGCCAAACGAATGCGCAGCTGGATATTTGCGGAACAGTACTCTCAAGGCGGCTGCTGGGGCGTTTTCCCGACGGATTGTGACTGCGAGGACCTTGCCTCCAGCGAAAATCCTGGGGCAGGATTCTTGGCGGGCTTTATTATGGCGGAATTCAACCTGAAGAATCGGTCTGCAACCCTCAGCTACTGGCTTTCCCAGAGGTTTACTGGCAGAGGACTCATGACGGACTCCCTGAAAACCCTCTCTAGGTTCTGTTTTGATGTCCTGAAGCTGAACCGTCTGGAACTTTCCGTATCAGTGATGAACGAAAAATCTGCAGCGGTGGCTACCCGCGCTGGGTTCATAGAAGAGGGCATAAGTCGCGATTTTGAACGAATAAACGGGATTTTTGTGAATCATCGCCGATTCTCGCTCCTGGCTCGGGATTCTCGGCCTTGGTAGAATCTCTGGTTGCAAATGGTTACTTGGGTAAACGAGAATGTTTAATTAGTTTTTCAAATTGGGCTACCGAACATCTATCTTTTAAGTTATGGAAAATGGAGAAAAAAAGGTTTTGACTGAGCCCGATGTGCTTCAGTACACGAATTACCGCGTGTATCTTCGTGACTATTACGAATACAAGAAGGCTACGACCGCTGCCTTCAGTTTGCGTTTCTTTGCTGAAAAGGCCGGACTTTCCAGTCACGCCCATCTGAAGCTCACCATCGATGGTAAGCGCAATATTACCAAGAACACCGTGACCAAGTTGATTCATGGTCTCGGTCTTGAAAATCAGCGTGCCGCCTATTTCGAAAGCTTGGTGTTCTTTAACCAGGCTACTACGGATGAAGATAAAAAGGCCTATTACGCCCAGCTGATCAAGGCTAGCCCCCGTTCTAAGCTCCATAAGATGGACCAGGCTCAGCTCCGTATTTTTAAGGAATGGCATCATTCTGCAATTCTTGAAATGGTGGGACTTAAGGATTTCCGCCCGATTCCTGACCAGATTTCTAAACGTCTCCGTGGTCTTGTGACTCCCGCCCAGGTGACTGAATCTCTTAATTTGCTGTTGCAGTTGGGGCTTTTGGTCAAGACAGCAAACGGCTTTCGTCAGAGCAACCCCCTGATTACAACCGATGATGAAGTCCAGGATATTATGGTCAAAATGTATCATTCCCAGATGTTGGCTCTTTCTGCCCGCATGTTGGACGACCTTCCTGGGGCCGAAAGGGATGTTTCTGCGCTGACTTTTGGAATTAAGCGCTCAGATTTCCCCAATTTGAAAAAACATTTACAACTAATGCGAAAAGAACTACTAGATTTCTCTGCAAAAGCTGGAGAAGCTGAAGAAGTTGTTCAAATCAACCTACAGCTGTTCCCTCTGACCCGAGGAGTGTGATGAAATTCTTTTTGCCAAAATTCTCCTGTACAGCTCTTGCTGGTCTAGCCCTCGCGGTTAGCTCCTTTTTGGGCTGTTCCGAAGGTGAGAATACTGCGGGCATTGAAATCGGGAACCCCAGCATTGACCCCGTTGCTCAGGATACGACTGTAACGATCCCAGGGCCGGTTGTGGTTGAACCTGCTTTGGCCTTGACTGCAGATTTCTCTGTTGATTATGCCAATGTTGGACCGACCGTCCTGAAGAAGACTGCGGCAAAGGATGAATCCTTTGTGCTGGATTCTTTTGACATGATGCTGACTGGCGTTCGCACCTATGCCAGCTATTACACCTACATGCCTGGTTACAGCGCTGTAGATGGCTTGCAGGTCTGGCCAGACAATGCAGAAGACACTTCTGTTTGCGATACTTTGAATAAGTCTTGTTCCATGAAGGTTTCCTTTACGGATGAGTCTTATGTGGATGATGCCTTCAAGAACATTGAACTCCTGGATGGTGGTTATCTGAAGGAAATCGGCGTTTCCTTTGAACCCTACTTTGCAGACCATATGTATGGCCGTGTCATGATTGATGGTGAGTACGTGCCCTTTGTGTATGACTTGTCTAATTTCAGCACGGTGCAACTTCGCTACCATTATTCACAGGTAGAGATTGACTCTGTGGCAAAGAAGGCGAACTTGTCTGTGGTGTTCCGTGCCAAGTTGTTTGCTGATGGAATTGACTTCTCCAAGGCGTCGGTGTCGGAAGATGGAACCATCTACATAGACATGAAGAACAATTCTGACTTGTGGGAAATCCTGAATAAGCGTTTTGTTCCAAGCTTCCAGCCCTTGCGTTATGACTTCACTAATGTGGCTGGTGTGGACAGCATGGCCTATGTGAAGGATATCTGGAAGGGTATTGCTGCTGACGTTAACGAGAACACCTTGATTAACGGCAACTTCCAGTCTCCCTTTACGACCGATTGGATTCTGGTGACCCAGTTTGGCGGCAAGGCAGATACGTCTCTCGTTGTTGAAAAGAGTGGTGAACGCATTATGAATGTAAACGTGATCGCGGGTGGCGACAGCTCCTTCAGCGTCCAGCTCATTCAAGAAAATGTGGCTCTCATTGCCGGCGTCAAGTACCAGTGCGTGTTCACCATCTGGTCTGACGCGGAAGGTGAAATTACCGCTCGTATCGGTTCTTACGCAACCTACAAGACGGTGGGCTTCTCCGAACACGTTTCAGTTACGAAGACGGGTCAGTCACACGCCATAACCTTTACTCCCGAAGTGACTGAACCTTTCGCTCGCTTCGAACTGAACCTGGGCAAGCAGAAACGCAAGTTCTGGATCAAGGAAGTTAAGGTCCTAAGGCTCACGAAATAAATTTTAAGAGGCGCCACTTGTGGTGCCTTTTTCTATTTTTACACTGAAACAAACAGGTAAAAAAGTATGGCACAAATTCCTACTCTCAAAGACAATCTCGTTATCGAGAATATCCGCCCAAACATCGAGGGCGGCCGTTTCATGATCAAGCGCGAACCGGGCGACACCGTGACCGTGCAGGCAGACATCTTCCGTCACAGCCACGAGAAGTATGATGCCGCCATCTTCTTCCGTCATGTGCCCGCAGAGGCTCCCGCCAAGAAGACTGCTAAGACTACCAAGTCCGCAAAGACCGCTGCCGTCAAGTGGGAACAGGCTCCCATGCACTTCGTGGATAACGACCTTTGGGAAGGCTCCTTTACCGTCAATAACATCGGCTACTACGAATACAAGATTTGTGCCTGGACCAAGGAACCTAAGGACGTTCCTACCGAAAGTCCGGTGATGAAACTCCGCGTGGACCCGGCTTACGCACGTACCGGTACCTGGTATGAAATGTGGCCCAAGTCCCAGGGCACAGACCCCACCAAGAGCGCTACCTGGAAGGATTGCGAAAAGCAGCTGGACTACATCGCTGACCTTGGCTTTGATACCGTTTACCTGGTGCCTATCCACCCCATTGGCGTTACCAACCGTAAGGGTGCAAACAACGCCCTCCACGCCAAGACCGACAAGAAGGGCAAACCCCTGGAACCGGGCTGCCCCTATGCCGTAGGTAACAAGTTCGGTGGTCACTACGCTACTGACCCAGAGCTCGGCTCCATGAAGGACTTTGAACACTTTGCCAAGGCTGCCCGCACCAAGGGTCTGCGCCTGGCTCTGGACATCGCCCTCAACTGCTCTCCGGACCATCCTTACGTCAAGGAACATCCGGAATGGTTCTACCACGAACCCGATGGCTCCATCAAGTTTGCAGAAAACCCGCCCAAGAAGTACGAAGACATTTACCCCTTCGACTACTACAACAAGAACTACAAGGAACTGTGGCAGGAAATCGAAAACATCATCCTGTTCTGGGCCGACAAGGGCGTGGAAATTTTCCGTATCGATAATCCCCACACCAAGCCCTTCCCCTTCTGGGAATGGCTCATCGCCGACGTCAAGGAAAAACGTCCGGAACTGGTGTTCCTGGCAGAAGCCTTCACCCGCCCCAAGATGATGCATCGCTTGGCCAAGGCTGGCTTCGACATGAGCTACACCTACTTCGCATGGCGTAGCGCCAAGTGGGAATTCGAACAGTACCTGAAGGAACTGACCCAGTCCGATGCCAAGGAATACATGCGCGGCATCTTCTTCCCGACCACTCCGGATATCTTCCCCAAGTATCTGGCCTACAAGGGCGCAAACGCTTTCAAGCAGCGCTACTTCCTGGCAGGCACCTTGAGCAGTCTTACCGGCATGTACAACGGTTACGAACTCTGCGAAAACATTCCGTCTCCCATCAAGGAAGAATTGCAGGATTCCGAAAAGTACCAGTACAAGGTTCACAACTGGGCTGGCCCTGGCATCCAGGACTTCGTCCGCCGCGTGAACACCGCTCGCCTTGAACATCCGGCTCTCCAGGAATACGACAACCTGGACTTCCACTACTGCGCCAACGACCAGCTCATGGTTTACTCCAAGAAGACTGGCGAAGACGTTCTCCTGTTCGTTTGCAACATGGACATGGACAACGCCCAGGAAGGCATGGTGGAACTGGACATGGCAAAGCTTGGCCTCGACAACGACAGCTTCTTCTTCCTGAAGGACCTGATCACCGACGAATCCTTCGTCTGGCGCGGCAACAAGAACTTTGTCCGTCTGGATCCGAGCAAGGCTCCTGGCCATCTCCTGGTTCTTAAGAAGATCTAAGGTGAGTGTCGCGGAAATAAGCTTGCTTATTTCCATGACCGAGCCGTAATCTTTAGCGCTCGTAGAGCGCCAGCGCATCTAATCTACGCTTAAGAAGAATTCTTAGGGAATTAGTAAAAAAGAACGTCGCGGCATTCGGCTCGCGGCGTTCTTTATTCTTATTTTTAAAATATGACTCGTGAACTTGTTGTCAATGGTATTTACCGTCATTTCAAGAATCTCTACTACTGCGTAGAGGCTGTGGCGAAACATTCCGAAACTGAAGAGGACTATGTAGTCTATCGCAAGATGTACGGAGATAGAGGTCGCTGGATTCGCGAAAAGAAAATGTTCCTAAGCGAAGTGGACCGGGAGAAGTATCCTGGTGTTCCTCAGCAATATCGTTTTGAATTTTTGCGGTTACAGTCGGAACGAGTTTTCCTGCGCCCGTGGGAAGACAGTGACGCCTCCCGCCTATTTGAGTTGGCTGCAGATCCAGACATCGGTCTTCGTGCCGGCTGGAAGCCTCACCAATCGGTGGAAGAAAGCCTGAGCATTATCCAGAATGTTTTTAGAAACGATAGCACCTGGGCCATCGTCCTTAAGGAATCTGGTGACGTTATCGGCGCCATGGGTTACGGACCTTTTTGCGACTGCGGACTGCCTGCTATTGGCGACGAACCGACCGTTGGATACTGGGTAGGAAAACCCTACTGGAATCAGGGCTACTGCACCGAAGGCTTGAAACTGATGCTTGACTTTATGCGCGAACAAGCCCAATGCGAAAGCGTTATCAGTGGGCATTTTGTGGACAATCTAGCATCGGGGCGCGTCATGGAAAAATGCGGCTTTGTGGCCACCGGCGAGGAACGTTTTTGCCCTGAACTATATGGCGGCGAGAATCGCCCTGTCCGAGTGTTGCGACTAAAATTTTAGGGGCTTGCGAGGTACGCTTCGCTTGAGGTATGAGGTCGGAGCTTCGCTCCTAGAGGTTAGAACGAGTCTTAGGGGATAGGGGCTAGGGCAGATGGATGCAAGTGTTTATAATTTCTGGCCAATTACGTCTTTTTTTGCAGAGTATTCTCAATACCCCTAATCTCTAATTTCTAGTTTATAATCTAAACTTCATCCTTCACCCTTCACTCTTCATTTTTCACTCTTCATCCTTCATCCTTCATCTTTCATTTTTCACCCTTCATCCTTCATCCTTCATCTTTCATCTTTCATTTTTCACCCTTCACCCTTCATCCTTCATCCTTCATCTTTCATCTTTCATTTTTCACCCTTCATCCTTCACTCTTCATCCTTCATTCTTCACTCTTCACTCTTCACTCTTCACCCTTCACTCTTCATTTTTCACTCTTCATCCTTCATCCTTCATCCTTCTTTTTTCATTTTTCATTGTTAACTGTTCATTGTTAATTGTTAATTGCTAGATTCTTCGCTTTCGCCTCACCGGCTTCGCTCAGAATGACCCCAAGAAAAAAACACCCTTCATCCTTCATCCTTCATTTTTCATTGTAAACTGTTCATTGCTATGATCGACATCTACTCTCTCTCCAAGAATCCTCTTGTTTTCCAGAAGCCCCGTACCATTACGTCGGCTTATATTGATGTATCCGGAAAGATGGGTGTTGCCCAGACAGTGCTCATGGTTCAGGATAATTTTACCGAGAACTTTGGAAAAATCAAACAGGACAACTTCTTTGTGAAGGAAAAGGGCGGCTATTGGGTCATTACCAAGGCCAAGTTCAAATTCTTCCAACGTCCCTTCTGGGGTGACAAGGTGGTAACTACATCCTTCCCCGCAAATAACGGCCTCATTCGTACTTACGAAAATACGGCGATTACCACGGTGGAGGGGGAACCCATTGTCCTTGCAGTTCAGGAAGCCTGCTGTCTGGATTTGAATCGCCATCGCCCAATGAAACTTTCTGCAGTGGATTTCCCAACAGAGGGTTTTCCGGAGCAAGTGCTTGATGACAAATTTACGAAGTTCGCTCCTTCCGCCGAGGAGTATCAGGAAGTGTACCAGCAGCGTGTTTTGCCGCAGCACTTGGATATGTCCCACCACATGAACAACATCAAGTATGTGGAATTGGCGATGAATGTTTTTCCGTCAGTAGACTGGGAACTTTGCATTCCATCGGAAATGGAAGTCCACTTCCTAGGCGAATCCCTAGAGGGAATGCTTCTGAAGGTTTTCCGTGCGGATCGCAAGGGCGCCACCTATATGAAAATCGAAGACGAAACGGGGCGCCAGGTCTTCGAAATGAAAATCAAGATGAAATAATTTTTGAAAAAAATGCGGGTTTCAATGCCCGCGCTTTTCATTTTTAAGAGATTATCTAAAATTTCTGGAAAAATTCCGGACGGTGAAAGTCCGGCTTTTCTGTGTTGATGGGGAAGGCGCTCAAGTAATGAGGAGTTTCTGCCTTGTCCGCGCATTTGTAGAGGTTTCCGCGCAAAGTCACACCCTCAAAACTAGACAATCCAAAAATGCTGGCGGGAATCTGTACGGTCATTCCCCAGCAAATGAGGTTGCCTGCAACACTTGCCACCTGTTTGGTACGGATTACTTTGTTTAAAGTCTCCTGCGGTAGAATCTGACGGCTATTGCGGTCAGGTCCGTGAGCGGCCAGCAAAAAGCCACGGCAAGTCGTTTCAAAATTGAAGTACTCCGATGGATTTGCCGGGTTCTGCAGAAAAATTTCGACGCAGGAATCTTCCCAGCTATGACCGTTGTCCTCGCGAACTTCTGCACGGAAGCATTTGTCTGGTTCTTCTACGGTAAAATTGACTTCGAAATATTCAGCAGAAATGTTTACCTCTGCAAGGACCGTGGGAAGTTGTATTCCCTGGTTCTTTAACCAATCCATGTTTGCATTTAAAATCATGTTGATAATGATAGCAAAAACCAAACCGCAAACATATCGAAATTTCAGTGATCAATGATGGTTTAATCACTGATTAATCACTTTAATCAGTAAATAAAAATTTAAACAAAGTAATGTAATTGCCGTTTTTTGCCTGTTTTCGCTATTTCAATTTTTTGGCACAACCTTTGCATTAGGGCGATCGTCATTGGATACCCGTAACCATTTTGGATGGGTACAATGTAAACGTCAAAAATAAATAGGAGGCCCTATGGCTGAAGAAAAGAAAGAAGCAGCGGCATCTAGCGCATTTGATTGCCTCGCTGTCACCAGTGTAAATGTGTATCCCTTTAAGGAAGGTCCGAGTTTAGGACATATTAAGGGACTTGCAACAGTTGTCCTTAACGATCAGATGTTGATTCGCGGCCTTCGCGTGATGGACGGCGAGAACGGTCTGTTTGTGGGTTACCCTAACGATCCGTTCTACAAGGGTGAAGATTTCCGTACCATCTGTAATCCCATTACACGTCAACTTCGTGAACACATTGAAAATTGCATTCTGGAAAAGTACCAGGCAGCTGTAGCATAGGCAGGTAAACCTTGTTTCGCAGAATCCGTTCTTATTGCTTGTTTGGAATAAAGGCTGTTCCGGTTAGTGTCGAAGTCGACGCTTCTCAGGGATTGCCCGGTTTTACTTTGGTTGGATTGCCGGACAATGCGGTAAGGGAGTCGAGAGAGCGTGTGGTTTCGGCCATACGTTCAATCGACAAGGTGGTGACCGGTTTTCGTACTACGGTAAACCTTTCACCCGCGGATTTGCGCAAGGAAGGTTCTGCATTGGATTTGCCTTTGGCTATAGGCCTTCTGGTTGCAACTGGTGAAGTTGAAATTCCTGATTTGGATAAGCTTGTCTTTGTTGGGGAACTTTCCTTAGACGGGTTATTGAAACCAGTTCGAGGAGCTCTGTCAATCGCTATGGATTTGGGAAAAAATCCTAATAACATTTTGGTGTTCCCTCGTGGCAATGAACCTGAGGTTTCTTTGGTGGAAGGCTTGCGTTACGTTTGTGCTAGCACCTTGAAGGAATGTGTGGAACTGCTAGAACAAGGTGCTGAAAAGAATTCCATTTATGCTGCGGGATTAAAGTTTCGTACCTTTCAAAAAAATGCCGGAGATTTATTTGTCTGTGATATTCCGGATTTTAAAAATGTGGTGGGCATGGACAGCGTCAAGCGTGCGTTGGAAGTGGCTGCCGCCGGCGCCCATAATTTTCTCCTGGTTGGCTCTCCGGGCGCCGGCAAAACCTTGTGTGCCAAATGTCTCCCGGGAATTCTTCCCGAGATGACTGATGAAGAAATTTTGGAAACCACACGAATTCATTCTTGTGTCCGTACATCTGGAGACTTGGGAGCCTTTCGTCCTGTGACAGTTCGCCCATTCCGGTCGCCCCATCATTCAGCATCTATGGTTTCTCTTGTGGGTGGGGGTAGTCGGCTTAAGCCCGGGGAGGCAAGTCTCGCCCATAATGGGGTTTTGTTCCTCGATGAACTTCCTGAGTTTAACCGCTGTGTCCTTGAGGCTCTTCGAGAGCCTATGGAGGATGGTTCCATTTCCGTTAGCCGTATTAGCGGGACGGTCGTGTGGCCCGCTCGGTTTATGATGGGGGCGGCCATGAATCCATGTCCCTGCGGTTACTCAATGGATTCGAAACGTGCTTGTACATGTTTACCAGAAGCACGCAAGCGATACCAGGAACGAATTTCAGGGCCCTTGCTGGACCGCATTGATATTCAGGTTAGTGTTCCTACGATGGATGCGTCCTTGTTTGCAAATTCGGGTACGGCAGAACCCTCTGCCTCCATACGGCAGCGTGTCCTAGAGGCTCGGACTATCCAGCGGGAACGGTTCAAGGGAACGACCTTTAAATCCAATGCAGAAATGTCTTCGAATTTTGCAAAGGATTCCTGTCGGATGTCTGCGTTCTCAGAACGGTTCGCCATTTCTGCCGCCGACAAAATGGGGCTTAGTGCCCGCGGGTATTATCGCCTCCTTAAGGTTTCCCGCACAATAGCCGACCTTCGAAAGTCAGAATGTGTAGAGGTGCAGGACTTGTCCGAAGCGCTTCGCTACAGATCTTTTCGCTCTTAAAATTCATATAACCTCGCAAAAACAAAAAGACGCCATCCGCAAGGATGACGTCTTTTTCAAACTTGTACAGGCGGTTAGCGTCGAACCCGAACTGTGGATTCCGGACCGAAGCAATCCTTAAGAGCTTGTGGCTTGCGTACGGAGATTTCTACCATCTCTGCTTTGGGGTAATGCTCCAGGATGTATTCAGCGGATTTAACAACCAGGGTTTCTTCTAGCTGGAAACAAGAAAGGCGGACGAACCCTTTCAGGTCTTCCGCCAATTTTGCATAGTCTATGGAATAATTCAAGTCTTCGCTAGAAGCTGCCTGGGAAAAATCCAGCCACAGGGAGACGTTCAACACAATGGTTTGTTCATGGGTTCTCTCGGAGGGGAGGGTTCCGATGATACAGTCGAATGTCAGGTCCCTGAGGGTGATTTTGCCAGTTTCAATTACCATACGAAGAGGATCACTGCACCTGCGATAGAGGCACCGGCAAGGCCGAACCAGATGTTACGAGCGGTGGAGTAGGAGTCCTGAGTCTTCTTGTTGGCGTCCATGCGGCTCTGCAGGTCCTTCATGGTCCACTGGGTGGTGCCAGCCTTGTCGCTCATTGCAATTTCGCAACCCTTGGGGTTTTCCATTCCTGCACACATAGAGAGAAGGCTGCTGTTCAGGTCGGAAAGTTCGTCGTAGGCATCCTTGGCCTTCTTGGCTTCCTTGTGCTGGAGAACGCCGAGAACAATGCTGGTTGCTGCAAGGGCGGAAAGACCGACTGCACTCCAGAAACGGACTTCGTCTGCGATACCGAAACGGTCCACGCCGGAAGCGTCGTCTGCGGCATAGTCGCGTGCGTCAGCTTCGGCATTTCCCACCGGAGCGGTGGTCTTGTACTTGCTCAAGTCTTCGTCTTCATCTTCGCAATCGTCATCGTCGTCGTCGCAGTATTCGTCGCTGGAGGACGGCTTTGCGGCGGCAACCGGTTCTTCGGGGGCGTCACCCTTCAGGTTGACAGGCACGCCATCGACAAAAGCAATGGCGGAGGTCAGACCAGGAACGTAGACGGACTTGCCATCGAAATAAACCTTTTCTGCATCGTCGGCGGGCTGCATGCCGCGGCGTGCGTAAATCTTTGCTGTAACAAGTTTGCCGTAATCGGTGCCTTCTGCAGTAAGAGCTGTCATGGAACTGAGGTCGCCTGCACCGCCCTGGTACAACTGGTAAGTTGTTGCGTCAGCGTCAAAGGGATCCTGGAATTTCTGACGGACCACGAGTCGACCGCCCTGGAGAGATTCTACTTCGTCTGCGGGAACGGTTTTCAGCTCACCACCGAATTCCGCGGTGATGTAGCTATCGGGGGAACCTGCGTCCTTAGCTTCAAATTCGCTAATGTCATAGGGGCCTGCAAATGCTGCGGCCACGGAAAGGCAAATTGCCATCAAAAGAGAACGTTTCATTTAGATCTCCATAGAACTATTTTTTGGGAAATATATAAAAAAAACTTCCGTATATCTCCTACGAAAAATTACAAGTGGGAAAAAAGTGCTGTAAAACAAACAATACTGCATTGAAATTTCGCTAACTTGTTGACTTTCAATGGTTTACGGCTGGTCGGGGTCTGCGGGTGGCGGTTGGGGGTGTTTTTTAGTATACTCGCTGTTTTTACCGGCGTATGTAATAACAGGGGATTTGAATTGTCATAACGATTCGCAATTCCTATATTATAGCCCGTAAATTTTAACTCTAACCAGAAGGTGCTAATCATGGCAAAGCTTTCTATTGAAGATCTCGAACTCGCTGGCAAGCGCGTGTTCATCCGTGTCGACTTCAACGTTCCGCAGGACAAGGTCACTGGTGAAATCACCAACACC
>JAZRXW010000032.1:0-8819 GCA_045600425.1 Fibrobacter sp. | reverse complement strand
CAGACCGCAGATGTGAGCGATATCGGTAGCCTTGGAGCTCCAGGGGCTGATGGTACCAGGACGGGGAACCACCACAAAGAGGTCGCCATCCAAAGCCTTGACTTCGCGCATGGGGCCGTAATGCAATACCTTTTCCAAGGTGACCTTTTCATCTGCAGTCAGGTCAGCAGACAGATCCACCACGTGAACGAATTCAGCATAGACGCTTGCAACATCCAGGCCTTCTTTCTTGAAGTCGGCCATGAGTTTTTGAATACGGAAATCCGACAAAGCCGGAGTGCCACGAAGAATGAGCATTTTTACCTCTTGCCGGGGTTGAGCCGGCACCTTGTGTTATTTGATTTTTACGAGGGGAAAGATAGTAATTAGTAGGAAGTAGGTAGTTGGAAGTAGGAAGTAGGAAGTAGGTAGTTGGATGTAGGAAGTAGGTAGTAGATAGTAGGAAGTAGGTAGTAGGTAGTTGGAAGTAGGAAGTAGGAAGTAGGTAGTTGGAAGTAGGTAGTAGGTAGTTGGATGTAGGAAGTAGGAAGTTGGAAGTAGGTAGTTGGTAGTTGGAAGTAGGAAGTAGGAAGTAGGTAGTTGGAAGTAGGAAGTAGGAAGTAGGTAGTTGGAAGTAGGAAGTAGGAAGTAGGTAGTAGGTAGTTGGAAGTAGGAAGTAGGTAGTAGGTAGTTGGGGTGTGAGGACGCACCTGGCGGTGCTTTCAGGTGGTTAGGAGGAGGAGGCGGGAACAAAAAAATCCCGACCTGAAGGCCGAGATTCTTGAAAAATTTTGTAACTCGTTGAGTATCAAAGAGTTAGATTTTCTGCGCTATATTAACGTTTCTTCTTGCTCTTTTTCTTGCTCTTCTTTACAGGCTCTTCCTTTTTCTTGGCGGCCTTCTTGACTTTCTTCACCGGAGCTTCTTCAACCTCTTCGGCTTCATCTTCATCTTCGTCATCTTCTTCTGCAGCCACAGAAGGATCACCCAAGAGAGCGTTGATGTTCATGGAGGTAAAGCCTGTGAGGAACTTCAAGCCATTTTTGTCTTCTTCCATCTTCTTGAAGGTAGCTTCAATGAAGTAGTTGGAGGAAATTTCAAAACGGTGTACGAAGTTCTTGAAATTGTCAGCGCCCTTTACAGCGGGAGCTTCGGCACGTTCAATAGCCCTAAGGTCGCTAGAGGTCTTTACACCCTTTTCTGCAGCACCGCAAGCAACAGCCCAAGCCTGCTTGGAAAGCATGATGTTCGTGTTCACATACTCAATGGCACTGGAGCCATATTTCTTGTATTCAAGACTCTTCTTTTCGTAGTTTTCTTGAGCCTGGGAAGCGTAACCGTTCTTCTGCACCAAGACCATGACAAGAAGCAAGGCGGCCACAACGGCCAATACAATGGAAAATACTTTTGCGTTCATTGTACAATCTCCTATTCGAAGCGGAACGGGGCCGGTTCGCCCACCTTAAAGGTTTCAGCAATATTGATTTTCTTGAGAGCTTCGTAATCTACGGACTTCAGCTTCTTACCTTCGAAGTTAAAAGTCACTACGCAGTTCTTACCGCAAGCCACTTCCTTCACGTTGTCTTCGTTCTTTACCAAGAAGGTTTCTGCAAGACCCTTTTCGATGTATTCTGCCAAAGCCTTGTTCAGGACGGATTCAGAATTGTACATGTTGATCAAGGAATTCTGGTAAATATAAGTAGCCTGTTTCAGGCGGGCATCCTTATTACCTTCGATAGCCTTGACGTTTTCATCGAAAGCAGCTACAGTCTTGTTACTGTTGAAAGTGGCGTACACCAGGTTCCAAGCCATGTTGTACTGGTCCACAGACTTCCACAGTTCAAAGCGAACAGCATCGACATCGCTTCGATAAGCGGTAATCTGGGTATCATAAGAAGCCTTTGCCTGTTCCTCATAGGAGCTCTTGAGGCACATCATCAAGACAAACAAGCCAATAATAACGACGATGTCGGCAATCAGCAAGATCTTGAATTTCTTCATCTTGGCGGCGGCCTGAGCTTCTGAGGCTACAGACTCGGTTTCCACCACTGCGGTTTCCTGTTCTTCTGTGTTCATAATCTTCCTTTTAAGAGAGTTTTCATAGAATTTAACTCCTTATTTCTAAAATGCAAGTTAACTTTTATAAAAATAGGGTGAAATAAGCATCTTTTTCTATATTATGGCTCATGAGTGAAACCGCTGAAAAAATAAAATTACCTACACAGATTATCTTTGAGAACCTAAGGGAGCTCATGCGAGCCAAAAACACGGCTCATGAATCTATGTTTAAATTCCACTGGAAAAAAATGTGGCCCTTTTCACTCATTTGGCCTCAGGTGGATTTCGAGCGAATTGTTCGCCTGATGAGCGAACTGCGTAAGACAGTCATCAACCAGAAGAACCTGGTAGGACAAGCCCAAGGTCGGGCAAAGGCTTTCGAAAAGACTTTCTTAAATGCAGTTCCAGCCTACCTCGAAGCCCTGGACGTATCCTGCAAGCACCTTGCAGAAGCCGCCCAGTGGAAGCAGGACATGCTGTACAAGCGAATCCACAAGGATGTAAAATTCAAGCGAGACGTATCTGAATGGAGTCGAATCCTGAAAGATTATGAAACCGCCCAGGGAAACTTGACCAGGGCAGGCGCTTTCGTTCAAATGGGTTGGCAGGAATTCGTAAACGCAGGAGCTTTTGTCGAGACTCCTGCAGACGCTAACCCGCAGAAATAAGACTTTTCAGCAAATTCAAACGCCATATTAGACGTTGGATGATGCCCGAAGACTTGCCGCCCACCAGATGGGTGGCATTATTTTCATGGAGACGATATTGGATTAACGGTTGCCGTACAGCCACCACCCGAAAATGGCGTTCGGCAAGGAGTCCCAACCACTGGTCATGCATTGGAAGCTTCTTTGGAAATGGCAAAGCGTACTGAAGCAGTTCGCGGCGAAACGCCATACAGCATCCTGTGTAGGTGTTTTTCAACCAGTTATTGAACACTCCCGGTTTATAGGGACGTTCCATCCACATTTGGCGAGGCTGTTTATTTCCATTGCTATCAATGAACGCAGCATCATGTACCGCAAGTACAGGAGCATCCATCTTGGGAATGCGGTCTTTATACTCTAATGCGTCCAGCAGGTGCTGAACTTTACCAGGAAGCCAAACATCGTCTTGGTCCGAAAGAAAAATCACATCGCCCTTGGCCGCCTGAAGGGACCGTTCAAAGTTGTACACCGGGCCTAGACGTTTCTCACCTGGCAGAACGCAAATTCGCTTGTCGTAAAAACTGCGTACAATATCTAAGGTACTATCTGAAGAACAGTCGTCTGCCACAATGACTTCTGCATCCAACGGCAACTGGGAAAGAATGCTTTCCAGCTGGAGTTTCACATAACGTTCTCCGTTATAAGTTGTCAGACAAACCGATATCATCACAAAGCCTTTAGCCCTTACATTTTCAAGAACATTTTAGGGATAAACAACTTGGGCAAGCGTTTTAAGAACTGGGGACTAAGGCTAGCCAGTTGGGGCAACCGTTTAAGAGCTTTTGCTTTCTGGGCATAAGCCAAGGCAGAAAACCAGCGAGCATTCCAATTATTCTTTGCAGTTTTATAGAGTTTATGATTTTTATAAAGATCAATTATCCTTAAAATCTCTCCGTACATCCGGTCGTGATTACAGTGCATATTGTCGCCATGATCCCGGTAGTAGCAGCACACCACATCTGGCAAAACCGGTTGAGGGCCGAACTCGTACAGGACTTTCAAGTACAGCGGATAATCTTCAAAGAAGAATCGAGAGTCATAGCCTCCGAGTCTTCGAATTTGTTCCGTCACAAACATTTCCGCACAGCCATGAAGTCCCTTCAAGCCTAAGAAAAAATCGTCAAAGGATATTTCCGGAACCGCCTTCAGAAACTGCGGGTCCATGTCCTTGCCGATTTCACCATCGGCACTCATAGGAATTACCTGTCCAAAGCAGGATACCGCCTGAGGGTGAGTTTCCAAATAATGACTTTGTTTGTATAGCCTATCAGGAGGCATTTTATCATCAGAGGAAAAGGTGCAGAAAAATTTCCCCCGGGCAAGTTCCAGCATTTCATTTAGGGTTGCAATCACACCCTTGTTGGGACGATGGATGTACTTAAATTTCAATTCGTCCGAAAGTTTTTCAAGTATTTTTGGGGAATTATCAGAGCTACCATCATCCAGGACAATCAGTTCAAAAGGCACGCCCTTTTGTTCCATCACAGAACGCACGGCGGTCTCTATGAATTTTTCATGATTGTAGCTTGCAAGCAAAACAGACACCACTGGCGGCAATTCCCGCTGTTCCATTTCTGTTCCTTGCGCAAACTTCTTTGCGTATATGTTTTCAAAGGGATTTGAAGCAGTAACATTCATTACGGAGTATTCCACTTAAGCCTCCGAACCACCACAAGCATAGCTACAAAGTAAAGAATATTTTCGGCGGCATAGGCAATCATGGGAGCATGGAATTCCATCATTTGCAACTTCATTCCAACCACGGCTCCAATAGCCAAAAACGTTTCGCCTAAAATTTCTATAGTCAAAAACTTTTTAGTTTCTCGACGAGATATCAAAACGAGTGCCAAGGCAAATCCGCCAATGCGAAACAAGTCACCAAGAAGCTGAAAGCCCATATAATCCACGGCACCTAAATAAGCCTTGGAGAACAGAACGGGGACAAGAATAGAACGGCCAAAGAACAATATTGAGATAGCAACAACCGCCAGTACCGCCACGAAAAAGAATTGGGTATAGAACAGTTTATTAAACTGTTTTTTAGTCTGCACCAAAGAAATTTTTGGTAAGAGAACTGCTGTCAAAACAGCAGAAACCATCATAAAAATAAAATCGGAAACTTTCCAAATGCTTTGCCATATACCGGCGGCATCATGTCCGAAATTGGCATCGACACTCCATCGAATGATGGTCATTACCACAGGGGTAAGCATCATGGGAACTATTCCCATCAACGCATAGGAACGCCAAGGACCGCGGATATCTGCAGCCGTAGACCAAATTCGCTTTGGAGTAAAACCAGACCGTGCCGCCACAACGGCCGCAAACATCGCCGCCACAATACTTTGGGTAGCCACAACAGATAGAACGCTCAAACGTCCGGAATACAAGAAAAATGCTACCCACAAGACCTGCCATACGGAGGCCACAATGTTTATCAGCATCCACCGGTTTTGCCGTCCCATTCCCAAAAAAACAGAACTGCAAATGGTAATCACATTTGTCGCAACAATGCCTGGTAGAGAAAAAAGAATAGCGGCTTGGACCAATCGAGATGGCATCCCCGGGAACAGGTTTTCTAGAGGAGCGATAAAGCAGAACAGAGCAAATGCCACACATGTAAAAATTGTGGCAAAGGTAGTCACACGGAGTCCTCCGCGCCAAAGTCCCAGCAACTGCTTTTCGTTTTTGAGGTTCTGAGCAGTCAAGCTGGTCCAGCCATTTTGTAAGGCAAGGCTGGAAGTCGCCTGCCCCACGGTCATCAAATTGATGAACTGGCCTACGCAGGCAAAGGCGGCAGGAGGCAAAAATACAGCCAGCAATTTATTGACGGCAAAAGCTCTCAAGGCGTTACAAAGAGTGACACCACCTGCTCTAAAGATAGAGCCGAAAAAATAATGAATATGGAACTTTTTAATCATCAAGGGCTCTCAAAACTATTTACACCATCTATTACAGCAGCGATTTCAGCCTCTGTCATGTAGGGATGCAAGGGCAAGCTCAACTCTTCATCGGCCAGCTTTTCGGCAACAGGATAATCAACCACACCGTAGGTATCTGCGAAAGCCTTCTGCTTATGGGGCGGCACAGGATAGTGAATCAACGAATCAATACCGAGGGACGCCAAATGTTTCTGAAGTTCATCACGGCAGCTGGAACCGTCAGGACGTTCACAGTGGACTGCAAAGATATGCCAGACATGGGAGGCCCTATTTTCGGGAGCAACCACAGGAAGGCGAACCAGAGGATTGTTCATCTCCTGACAATAGCGTTCCGCAAGCTTACGGCGGCATTCGTTTTCCGCCTCCAGTCGAGGAAGTTTCACAGACAGAATGGCGGCCTGCATTTCATCCAGTCGGGAATTTTCCCCGACATACTCATGGACGTACTTCTGTTCGGAACCGTAGTTGGCAAGCATTTTCACAACGCGGGCTAGGGATTCGTCGGAGGTGACGACGGCGCCTGCATCCCCAAGAGCTCCAAGGTTCTTGCCAGGATAGAAGCTGAAGCCTGCGGCATCACCCAGGTTGCCAGCCCGACACATTTTTTTCGCACCATCTTCGCCTGCGCCACACATCATGGCGGCTCCATGAGCCTGGGCGGCATCTTCCAGCAAAAGAAGGTCTCGTTCTTCTGCAAATCCACGAAGTTTATCCATAGGGCAAAGGCGGCCATACAGATGCACCGCCAAGATTGCCTTTACACGAACACCGCTGTACTGACCATGGATAAGGGCGTCATGTACCGAATCCAAGCTCAATACAGAAGTTTGTGCATCCGGTTCCGCAGGCATGGGAATCAATCCCGCCGCCTTGACAGCAAGCCAGGTTGCTATGAAAGTGTTGCTTGGCACAATAACACCGTCACCCGGTTCCAATCGACCAAGTTCAATGTACCCCTTCAGAATCAGGGACAAGGCCTCAAGTCCATTCCCTACCCCAACGCAAAATTTGGCACCGCAATAATCCGCGAATTCCTTTTCAAAGGTTTCGCACTCTTTTCCACGGATAAACCAGCCGGATTCCACCACACGACTTGCCGCCTTCTGCAAGGCTCCATCGTAGGAATCCACAACACGTTTCAAGGGATAGTAAGGAACTTGAATCATAAAATTCAAAGTAGTAAATATCCATTCCCTAAAAAACGTTTTTTACGGCAAAGATGATGAAATCGCAAATTTTGACCATAAAGATTTACTACTTTAAGGACATGCTTGAACTGCTGCCCTACAAAAAAGAACTTGACTCCAGACTGGACAACTTTGTTTTCCAGGAATCTGTCAACGGAACTTTTCTGCAGAGCAGACTGTTTCTGAACTACCATCCCGAGAATCGTTTCAAGGACGAAAGCTTCGCCCTGCAACGCAGCGGTACCATCGCAGCCTACTTCCCAGGAAATGTCACATCCGAAAACGAGTTCGTCTCCCATCAGGGATCGACCTTCGGCGGCCCCATTTTCAGCAGAGCATTCTACTCTGCAGGCAGAGTGATGGAAGCATTGAAATTTGCAGACCAATACTTCGCCAGCAAATACAAGAAAGTCCGTCTTAAGATTACCCCGGCCCTATTCGCCAAGGAATCTCCGGACCTGATCGAGTACGCCCTTGAACATCTGGGATACACCCGCCATACGGAACTCAGTTCCTATACCCCACTGGTTGACGTAAGCGGAAATCCCATAAAGGATCCCCTGGTCAACTGCGAAAAGGACTGCCGTAGGATTTTCCGTATTTCCGAGAAGTTCGATGTTACCTATCGAGCCTTCAATGCATCTGATATGGACGGCAAGGCTTCCACGGAGCTTCAGGATTTCTACAGGTTCCTGGAAATTTCCAAAGCCAAGCATAATGTAAGGCCTGTCCACAGCATCGAGGAACTGCAGGACTTGCAGAAGCGTTTGAACATTGCCGCAACTGCCGATACAACCGCTGACGGCCGCCCATTGGAACGTCTCCGTTTCCGTGGCATTTGGCAAGGCGAACGTTACGTAGCCGCCATGATGCTATTCGCATTCCCGGAAACAGGAACGCTTCACGCCCAGTACATCGCTCCCGACGACAGTTTCAAGGAATTCCACCCCACCACAACGTTGTATGTAAATGCCATGCGAGAAGCCGCACAGGAAGGTTTCAGGAATTTCAGCTGGGGCATATCCACCGAAGACGGCGGCAGTTACCTGAACGAAAACCTGATCAAGTACAAGGAATCCCTGGGAGCCAAGGCCTGCGTCAACGTCACCTACTCTAAGGAATTCTAGAGTCAGTTTACGACAAATTGAAAAAATCCCGGGTTTTGCGCCCGGGCCTTTTTTTACTTGACTTCCTTAAGGAAATCTTCGTACTCGTAGATGTAATCGGATTGTTCGTAATGTTCCGAGGCCAGCACCATGCAGACCGCACCAGAGGAGAAATTCTCGATTTCACGCCAGGTCATGGTGGGAATGTACAAACCCTTGTAAGAACGGTTCAACTGGAACTTCTGACGAGTCTTGCCATTATCCAGCACCACGTCAAAACTTCCGCTGGCAGCAAAAATCAGCTGACGGAGCTTACGATGGGCATGCCCACCACGGGTGGAACCGCCCGGAACATCGTACAGGTAATACACACGTTTGATGTCAAAGGGGACCAATTCGCCACCTTCCACAACGCTCAGGTTGCCGCGTTCATCGTGTACAATGGGGATGTCTATCAGCTGGGGTTCATTCCAATTCATGGCGTAAATATATGAATTAACAGTTAACAGTTAACAGTTAACAATTTGAAAAAAAGGCGGCAAAGCCGCTTTCTAAACAGAGCGCCGAAGGCGCCATTATTAGCATTATTCATTGTTCACTGTTCATTGTTCATTAAAAAAATCCGTTCCTCCGGTGGAAGTCGCCCCATCGATAACAAAAATCCGTTGCGAGAAATACCATGGCACTTGAATTCCATTGCGAGAATTTCTATATATGGGTCACACTTAGCGTATGTTGTGTTAAGCTCTACCTGCATACGTGTTAACCAAAGAGCTTCCTTTTACGAGGTTAATATGTCCTCTTTCCGTGGACCTAAGGGCAAGGTTGCCCGTTCCTTGG
>JAZRXW010000031.1:0-6363 GCA_045600425.1 Fibrobacter sp. | reverse complement strand
GAATATCCCTAACGGACAAGACTCCCCTTTGCGAGCTTTTGGCGGTCGGCAAGACCGAAAAATCGGAAAAGGAAGACAAAATCACACTTGATTTGTTTGACAGCCTGTTTTTAAGTTAAATTTTTAGTGGACACTAGTGATTCATTATGTTGAATCTGTTAATTTCATCGGGATTGGATTTTTCCGTTTCAAAGGAAAACAATGGGAAATTGATTTTTCTTCGAAGCTAGGCTATAGCAGATGTAACCTAAGTATGACGGAAGATGATTTGGACGTTTATTGTTCCTCGATAGACAGCATTATATCAAAAGAAGACGCAATGAAACGCCTATCGGAAGCAAGAACTCTTTGTTGTGAAATATGTGACAATCTAAAACTTTAACGATAGAAGTCAGTTATGGAGAAAAAATGAAAATTGCACCAGCTACAGATCAGTATGACTTGCCGGAATATCTTTCGCTGCAGTTCGTGTATCTTCACGGAATGTTAGAGGAAAAATTTGGAACAGACCTTTGCCTTGTTCAGGCGGGGATTGTTCCGCCTATGGGAATAAGTGTTGTTGAGGTTGAAGGCGTAGAAGAGCCGTGTATCGCATTCCTTTGGCGTTATGAAACGGCTAAAGTCGAATGCATTAAAGATGGGCGAGGTCGTGATGCATTGTGGAATGGATATCGTGGATTGATTGTTGCCCAAAGCGACCGAAAGCATATGCATGATGCTTTGGACAAGTTTATTGATAAGGCGTTGGTTATATGACCCCTTGAAATGACTTTTCGTGAATAATGAAAAGCTACACACTGTGTAGCGAGTTGAGCTGGAATTTTGGGGCTAGGCATGAAGGATGCAAGATATGTATAAGCCAGAAAATGTTGTAATTAAGGACGATGAGTCTGATTCCTGGGAAGATACGGACTTGTTTAAAAATCGTTTCGCGGAATCAACTCCCGGTGAAATGATTTTCGCCAGTCGTGATATGCGCGGCTGGTCTCAATCTGCACTGGCAGAGAAACTTGGCAAGGTTTTTGAATGCGACCCGTCAATATTCTTTGAATTTTGATCATTTTGTTGGCGTCAACAAAATGATTCGCTTTACCCAATTGTGAATACAGTGTGTTCACAATTAAACTCAAATTCAAGCAGTATCGCTTGGCTAGGATTATGAAGGTGGGCTCATGAAAATGCCCAAAGGCTTTAAGCTGGTCGATGATTTTCCTTCAAAGGAAAAATTGAAGAACTAGAAAACGGTACTTCTGTAATGGAGCCTGTGACCATAATTACTGGCGGTGATGAATCGGAGACTTTTAAAGAATCGATAACACGCATCAAAAAGCCTATTGCTGATCCCAAAGATACGCTCAATCCTGCAAAATTACCCTAGAAGGTAAAAATAAATCATTTAGAATTAGTAAAAAGTGCAACAAACTGTTGCACTTTTCCTTTTTTCTATCTGCTTTCTTGAATCACTACTTTGCCATTGCCGCTTTCTTTGATGACGATGCCTGAGGGGGCTACGACGAAAACTGAATGGGTATATGTTAAAAAATAAAGCATAAATCATATAAAAAGGCTATATTTCTTAATATGTCAAATCATATCGCAATTTTCATTGATGCAGAGAACTTGACCAATTGGATCAAGAATGATGGTGTTCAGTCCTTGATGGAGGAGTTGCTTCCTTTAGGACAGATTGTCGTGCGTAAGGCTTATGGTAAATGGTCTACGCCTAACCTGATTCCCTTGCAGTCTGCGCTTAATGAGAATGGATTTGAACTGATCCACACATTTCACCCGGTGAGTGGCAAGAATTCAACAGACATCAAGATGACCGTGGACACAATGGAAGTCGCCCTGGATTCCAAGGTTCAGTGGATTGTGCTAGCTACGGGTGATTCTGATTTCTCCCCATTGTTCAGAAAACTTCGCGAACAGGGTAAGGAAGTGATTGGTGTTGGTCCTAAGTCGCCTCTGAGTGAGTGTGTCAAGAATTCCTGTTCCAGATATGTTTATACGGACTTGTCAGCCGCAGATTCCGAGGAAGATGAAGATACGGTCGTATTAACCCGTGTGTCTGAAAAAATTGACTTTATGGAAATCTTGAGCGACATCTCGCAAAAGGAAGATGGTCCGATTCACCTTAGTTCCTTGAAATCCAGAATTTTGCAGGTTGATAACGCCTTCAGTGAAAAGCGTCTTGGTTTCAAGACCTTCAAGGACTTTGTTCAGTCAGCAGACTTTACCGATGTGGCAGACGATGGAAACGGAACGATTCTTGTTTCTTATGTGCAAAAGCAAATTGAAGTGACTGGGGATGTACAACTTGTTCTTGCAAAAATTTTGAAGAAAAAGGGATGGGATTTATTCTCTAAGGGAATGATTCGGAAAATATATAGACTGGCTTGTGATAAAACTGTTAAGACTCCAAAAAGCAAAGCTAATCTTGTTTTGGATTTGACTTCAAAAAATATTGCAGGAACAACAAGTGGAATTATAAATCGAATTCTTGGCATATTTTATAAGGCAAAATTAATTGCTATCAGTGACAATGAAAACGAAAAATTATGGACAGTAAATAACACAAATCAATACTGGAAAGAAATTGATAAGGCAATGCTAGATCGCTTAATAGCTGGTGTCAAAGAGGAAAAGCTAAAAGTCAATACTGCGGATATAGCTTCTCTTTTGTATGGAAAATATGTCGAAGGCGAAACTGAAAAATTGATAAATTCGAAGTTTAGCAACTAGAATCTTTCCAACATTCTGAAATCAACCTACATTGCTCCAAACAAGAACAAATCGCAGGTGGCACTATGGCTAAAAAAGATAAGGATGATCATTTTGCCGGCATTGGCAAAATGGTTCGCAATGGAGTTGAATGCAGTGTTCCTCGTTGATGATTCTTCATTTATTTACTATAAATGAATGTAAGAGGTGTTTATGAACAAGAGTTTCCTTTTCGCAGGGTTCGCATTGTACGCAGCCATCCAGGCCTTTGGCGCAACCTATTACGTTGCCGTTGATGGAAACGACAGCGCAGCTGGTTCCAAGGAAAAGCCCTTTGCGTCCCTCAACAAGGCCAATGCCGTAGTGCAAGCCGGCGATACGGTCTGGGTGCGCGGGGGAGTCTACGACTTGAACGACACGGTTTATGTCAAACGTTACCAGATGACCGCAGGCATCCACTTGAACATCAGCGGCGAAAGTGACGACAAGCGCATTTATTATTTCGCATACCCCGGTGAGCGCCCGATTTTTGACGGGGCAAATCTCCCCATTGGGCAAGCCTGCAGGCACAAGGGAACCATCGATAGTGTCATGACTACATCCCCCATTGTGGTGGAAGCAAAATACTTGCATTTGAAGGGCTTTGAAATCCGCAACACCCCTATGAAATGCAATTCCAATTCCGGCATTTTCCTTTACGCAAGTAAGCATATCATTCTGGAAGAAATCGACAGCCATCACAACGCTGGCCCGGGCATCTTTATTCATGATGGCGTTTCCAATGGGGGAGGCCATCTTGTCTTGAACTGCGACGCCCACGACAATTACGACCCCACGGGTTGGCAGGGCGACGGTGAAAATGCCGATGGCTTTGGCGTTCACTATCAGGAACCGGGTGACGGCGATACTACCAGATTTATAGGTTGCCGTTCCTGGTGGAACAGCGACGACGGTTTCGATTTCATCAACCAGGAATTCCCTGTGATACTGGAAAACTGCTACGCCATGGGCAACGGTTACGCCAATTTCGGACTCCACAATCCGCCTAACGGAAACGGTTACGGAATCAAGATGGGCGAAAGCACAAAGGGTGGCGGCCATCATCTGATCAAGTACTGCGTGGCCTGGAAAAACAAATCCTCTGGATTTTACGCCAACTACACAGGCTCCGGCAGCACATGGCTGAACAACACCTCCTACATGAACGAGGACCGAGCCTTCAACATGGCGTCCACCACTTTTGATGCCGAAGGCCACCGTACAGCAGCCGTAGCTCCGCTGACAGGGGATAACGCCCATGTTCTTAAGAACAACATCGCATTCCCCAACAAGAATTCTCAAATTGGAGAATGCTGGCACAAGACCGATACTGTTGACGAATACGTCCCTTGCACCTCAGGCGAAAATAACACCTGGAACCTGAAGCTGGATTTGACTGAAGACGACTTCGTAAGTCTTGAGGACCCCAGCATGACGGTTACCGGCAAGGACCTTTCTACCATTCCTGGAATTCTTGGCCCCCGCAATGCTGACGGAAGCATTCCTGATGTGGGTTTCCTAAAGTTGAAAGAAGGAAGCCTCGCCATCGACAAGGGCGAAGACGTGGGCTTGCCTTTTGCTGGCAAGGCTCCGGATCTTGGTGCGTATGAATACGGAATGCCCAAGTCCAGCAGCTCCGTTGTTTCAAGTAGTTCCATTGCCTCTAGCAGTTCTGCCGCGGAACCTATTGAATCTTCCTGTTCTGAAGGTGGTACTACCATAATCGCAACAAGCTTTGAATTTACAACGCGAACATTAAATACGGCAACAGTATTTGACTTGCAGGGCCGCTACCTTGGAACCTTGCAATTGAATCAACTGCATAGAGAATCCATAGAAAACCTTCTGCGAGTAAAATTCAAGAACTCCGGCGTTTACCTTATCCGCCAACAAAACCAGCTGCAGAAAGTCAACGTGAAATAGTTGTATTTTCTCTGCTTGCAAAAAGTCTATCTTTGTTGAGGTTAAATCAAATTGCGGAGTGGATAATGTCTGAGAACGAAAATCGACAGTCTCTTATGGAATTTTTTGGTGAAGAGGAGTATGGCCGCCTTTGTCGTCATGAGGCGGGCCACGCTCTTATAGCATTTCTATTCAAGACTCCCATTGACTATGTGAAAATCGCTGCCTCCAAGGAACGTCCGAGCATTACCCATATTCCCGGTGAAAATCTGGAAGGTTCCGCCCACATCGCCATGGCTGGGCACATGTCCGAATTTCTGTTCAGTAGGAATTTTGAATGTACCCTGGATGATGTAATGAAGGATTTGCCGCAACAACTTTACCGTAATGATCCTGACTATCAGAGTTTTCAGGCAGCCTGCTATTATTACAAGCTTGCAGAAACGGAAGTGGTGGAGGGCGTCTATAACGTGCTAATGGCCTGTGCCGTACCGCTTCAGAAAATTGCAGTCATGCTCATCGAAAAGGCGATGCTGACCCGCCAGGACTTGGAAGGAATTTTTACCTCCAAGTAATTTTCTACCTTTCGCCTTGATGAACGCAAATCCCTTTGAACTGAAGAAGACGTCCAAAAAGTCCAAGGCCCGCCTTGGGGTGATTCACACGGCACACGGCGATGTGACTACGCCTATCTTTATGCCGGTGGGCACCAACGCCACAGTCAAGGGAATTACCAGCCGCGATATCAAGGAGCTGGAAGCGGAAATCATCCTGGCAAACACTTACCACCTGTACCTGCGTCCGGGCACGAAAACCGTGGCGGAGGCTGGCGGCGTCCAGAAGTTCATGGGCTTTAACGGCCCCATGCTTACAGACAGCGGCGGATTCCAGGTGTGGAGTCTAAAGCAGTTCCGCAAGATTACAGAAGAAGGGGTGCGATTCAAAAGCCTGCAGGATGGTTCCATGCACATGTTCACGCCGGCAAGCGTCATGCAGGCCCAGCGCGAAATCGGTGCGGACATCATTATGGCCTTTGACGAATGCACGCCGTACCCCAGCACTTTGGAAGAGGCCGACGAATCCTTACGCCTTACGCTGAAGTGGACCCGCGAGGCCAAGGATTGGCTGGAGGCGAATCCGCCCATTCACGGCTACCCGCAGTTTTTCTTCGGGATCGTGCAGGGCGGCATGCACAAGGAACTGCGCCAGAAGTCCATCGAGGCTCTTAAGGAAATCGGCCCCGACGGTTACGCCATGGGCGGCCTCTCGGTGGGGGAGCCTGTGGAAACCATGTACGAGATAGCAGACTTCTGCACCAACTTGCTGCCAGAAGACCGCGCCCGCTACGTGATGGGGGTGGGCACTCCCTGGAACCTGCTGGAACTGATCAAGCGTGGGGTAGACATGTGCGACTGCATCCTGCCCAATAAAAACGCCCAGGACGGCCTGGTCTATACCAGCCAAGGCGTTCTCCGTTACAAGAACCAGAAATTCGCCCACGATTTCGACACCCCGCTGGACCCCAACTGCGATTGTTATTGCTGTCGCAATTATTCCCGTGGCTACATGCGTCATTTGCACAAAGCCAAAGAACCCTTAGGCTGGACCCTTTCCGTCATTCACAATTTGCGCTTCTACGTCAAGCTGATGCAAGAAGTCAAGGCCCACATCGCCGATGACACCTTCGAGGAATGGGCCGAC
>JAZRXW010000030.1:0-39952 GCA_045600425.1 Fibrobacter sp. | reverse complement strand
GAACCAGGTAGTCACGAGCGCCTTCCGGAGTGGACTTGCAGAGCACCGGAGTTTCGATGTTTTCAAAACCGTTTTCGTAGAAGAAGTCGTAGACGGCACGGAGGAAGCGGCTCTTGAGCATGAGCTTCTTCTGGATCCAGGGGCGACGGAGGTCCAGGTAACGGTACTGGAGGCGGAGGTCGTCGTTTTCCTTACATTCTTCGTTGGGGTCGTTGATGGCCAGGGGAGAAGTCTGAGCAGCGTTCAAGATTTCAAGTTCGCTGATCTTCACTTCGATTTCGCCTGTAGCCAGCTTTTCGTTGGTGTTGCCTTCTTCACGAGCATAGACCTTACCGGTAACGCAAATCACGTATTCGTTACGGAGGGTTTCTGCATTCTTAATCACGTCGGCATTGTAGTCCGGATTGAACACAATCTGGGTCTTGCCGTACTTGTCACGGAGGTCTACAAAAATCACACCACCGTGGTCGCGGCGACGGTCCACCCAACCACAGAGAGTTACGGTCTGGCCAACATCTTCCTTACGGAGCTGGCCACAGTTATGAGTACGTTTCATGGTATTACCCTTTAAGTAAAAATTTTACGCGGTAAAGATAGTAAATGACGCTTATTATTAACGTAACGAAGTCGTAAAAGCCCTGCTAATCAAAGATGAATAGGATGATGCTGGTGACCAGAAGGGGGATTCCTATGCCGTAAAGTATGTTTCGGCTCTTTTCACAATACTCCACATCCCGCCATTTGTCGTTGAAATCCTCTATGGAATAACCTGCGCCCATATCGTCATATTCATTTCGTGTATATTCCATATCTAAATTGTTCATGAATCCAAGCCAGGTGGCGGCAACACCTAGGGTAAGTGCAGTCCAGGTTACCCAACGCGGGACAAAATGTTCATTTACATAGGTAATGACTACATCGTCATCGTCGCTATATGTGTAGTCCACATCCTTCAGGTTTATATCCTTTTCTGAGGAATCGTCTCTGGCCTCTTCGTTAACATCTTCCTTTGGGAGAAGCTTGCTGAAAAGTTCCTGAGTCTTTGCCTTCATTTCTAGGCGAAGTCCCTGGATCAGCTCGTGCTTGCAGGTGATGCTTCCTAAAAATTTTGCAGTAGCCGTTTCGTAAAGTTCTACGGTCAGGGTCAGTTCGTCGGCGAATCTTCCCACGCGGCCTTGCATCACGTAATCGGCGGCGATGTTTCGACCGGTTTCCACAAGACATTCCCCTTCGCATTCTTCGATATTCTTGCCTGGAGGAAGCATTTCACGAATATTCTCGCTGCTCATGAGATCGTAGTCGTGGTCCTTGAGAACGGACAGTGCGTCGGATCGCAGTTCATCGGTGATGAATAGTTTTTCCGCTTGAGTGACAGGTGCGTCGGGATAGCTTATGGTCTCGAGAATTGCAACGTATTTTGCCGGCGCAGAACCTGCTAGCATACAGAGCATCAGGAAAATAATACGAAATAATTTCACTATTTCTCCTTGATGCAGCGGATGGAAAGGGCCGCTTTTTTACTGTAAGGGCTAATGTCTGGATAAAGATCCTGGCCTGTTACCCAGACTGCATAGGCTTTCTCATCGTTATCGCTATCGCGGGTGATTGTCCAAAAACCTGCAAGGGAGGACTGTCCCAGATATGTACCGTCTGAGTTACGGATGCCCGAGGGTAAGATGGAAAAACCATGATTATCCCTGAAGTCCACATCCATACCCCAAAGTCTGTTGTCTGCTAGGAATGCTCTGGCTATTCCATTGGCGGTGTTGAAAAGATTGATCCAATCGGTTTTGTTTGGCCTTCGCCATCCTTCCATACAGGGATTGGCGGTGGTCCAGCGGTACAGTCTGCCATTAGTCTTGCAGTTTGATGATTCGCCGTCATAGCAGAAACTGTCGCTGCTGGGGTGATTCAAGTTTTCGGCAAGCCAAAAGTAGTTGCCGATTTTCACAACTTTATAGGACCTCTTGTCGCGGCTGTCGTAGACGGAATAATTGCCCATGTCGCCGGTGACTTCTCCGTCTTCGAAACCGACGGCCCCCGGATCATTAGGATTATCTCTGAAACCAGCATCGGAGCAACCTATATATGCATAGGCTGCAAACATGGATGCTGCAAGCTGAAAAAGTGAAAACTTCATATTCTCCTAACCTTCTATCTCTATTTCTTGCGGTCCTGCCAGGTGTTTTCGTTAAAGAGCTGCCCTTCGCTTAAGCCATACTTTTCCTGTATACCTGCCTGACGGATGGCATCCTCGATGGAAATCTTCCCGCGGATGGCCTGAGTATAAATTAAAACTTTTTGACGAACTGTCTCGGCGTCTTCCTGTAACATTTCCAGTCGGAAATGGTTTACATTGCTTGTCCGGAGCTGCGGTAACAGTTTTAGGGCTGACTGGGGACGGCCTACGAACAAAGTATTGCGACATTCTGCGTCGGACTGCAGGAAGTGGCGTTCTCCCTTGTGGTCCAGGATTTCCACCTTATGCTGGGTGCAGATTTTGCCACATTCCGGGAAGCGGCGTCCCGTGGTTAAACTGCGGGCGAAGGCGCAATATTCGGAATGGAATGCGGGCATGTACTGGTGAAGTGTCAGTTCCAGACGGCTTCCGTCAATGTTTTTCAGCAAGTCGAACAGCTGCACGCTGTTCAAGTCCCAGGAGGGATGTAACGTGTCGAGGCCTTGGGACAAAAGCCAGTCGTAGCTTGCGCTGTTGGCGGCGTTCAGGCTGTAGTCTCCCTTCAGGGGAATGCCGCTGTCCTTAAGTATTGAGATGGACCCCAGGTTTCTGACCAGCGCAAAGTCGGGACAAAGTTCCAGAATCTTCTTGAGGTAATGGTTTTCGCCGGGCTTGTGAATGCGAAGGGTTGCCATACCCGCCTTGAACCCTAGGTCACGAATCTGCTGGAGCGGTTCGTCGTATTTAACGCCCCAGTCGAAGTCCATGATGACGTTGTCTATGGCAAGCCCCCTGAGGGCGGAAATCTGCTGAGGGTTGCGGACAAGAACTGAAATTTCGGGACGTTCCACCCGGGCGGAAATGCCGAACTCCGGCGACGTCCCGACGTTTAGTTCCGGAGATTTCCCGACGTTCTTTTCGGAGGAGGGACGCTTCTCGTCGGCATTAAACCTTACGGAAATATCCTGTAGGAACTGCTTCCCGCGGGTGGCGCTCACCTGCAGGTCGTGCCAGGCAAGGCGCGCTTCGTCCAGCTTTTGGATGGCCTGCTGTCGCAATGTACGCAGGACCTTCCCAGGAATAAAGGGCGTTCCCTGGAGGGCAATTTCCAGATGTCCAAGCTCGTAGGCGGTGGCGGAAAGTCCTCCCAGTTCCTTCTTGGCAAGACCTTCAATATCGCCGGCGTTCTTGGCCTGCTCCAGGACTGCTTCGCTCTGGACTTCGACGCAGCACTTACTCGACGAGGCTTTGCTGCAATTATTCGGGTTGCCGGGTATCCAAACCTTCAGTTTCAATGGTTTACCTACGGCACCTTCCAGCACCATATTAATAGGAGTCTTCACTTCCTGAGTTCGGTCCGTGAAGGTCTTTCGCAATTCCTTTTCAAGGGCGGGGGAGTCGTTGCGGAAAACGTCCATGCCCTTGGCAATCTTTCGGGTATCGAAATCCCGGCTGAAATCCAGTCGCAGCAGGGGGCCAAGGCCACGCATGCCGTCACCACGCTTGTTGTGGGCGTTCTTCACAATCTCTGCGCTGTAGAGGCGACTTCCTAAACTAATGCCGAACGTATTGTCTTCAATGAGGATGCCGTCGCCGGGATAGGGGAGGCCGTCCTCCAGAAATTTGGAAATGAACTTGTCGGATAGTTCCACGAAAATAGAACTGCGTTCCACCTTGGCCACACGGCCCAGGTAAAGTCCGTGATGGTTGCTGAAGGTTCCATCAACCAGTTCCTGGTGGTTATCGCCGTCCAGCCAGCCGGTAGTTAAACCGCGTGAGAAAAGTACTTCCAGCGGCTCCAAGTCCTTGGCGTTTAGGTCCGCGACGGAATTGTCCAATGCCTTGCGGTAGGCGCGGGTGACTGCTGCCACGTACTCGGGACTTTTCAGACGGCCTTCCACCTTCAGGGATTCCACGCCCATGTCGGTCAGTTCCTTCAGCTTGGGGAGGGCGCACAGATCGTGTGTGCTAAAGAGGTACATGGCGTTGGTGTCGTGATATTCCTTGCCGTCTACGTAAATGCTGTAGGGTAGGCGGCAACTTTGGGCGCATTGGCCGCGGTTGGCGGAACGTCCACCGAAATTCTCGCTGGTCAGGCACTGCCCGGAATAAGAAACGCAAAGGGCTCCGTGAACAAAAACTTCGATTTCCAGGTCGGTGCCAGCCTTTACAGCTGCGATCTGCTTGGCGGATAGTTCGCGAGAAAGCACAGCGCGGTTAAAACCGATGGATTTTACCAGGTTTACGCCCTCGGCGCTGGCCAAGGTCATCTGGGTGCTGGCGTGAATTTCCTGGGTGGGACTGATGGCTCGGATCAGGCGGGCAAGGCCAATGTCCTGGATAATAAATCCGTCGGGTTCCATGGAGATAATCTGAGACAAATAGTCTGGCAAATCCTGCAGTTCCCGCTCAAATACCAAAATGTTCATGGCCAAATAAGTGCGTACCCCGTGGAGGCGGGCATAGCGGATCATGTCACGAACATCGTCCATGGAAAAGTCTTCGGTACGGCCGCGGGCATTCCAGTAGGGAACCCCGAAATAAACTGCGTCGGCTCCGTTTTTTACGGCGGCCTCCAGCATTTCTCGAGTTCCTACGGGTAATAAAAGTTCTTGTTTATTTTTCATGGCGGTACCTAAGTTTCTGGGGCAAAAATAAAAAATCACATGTTGGTAATATGGTCTGAAATAAAAATTTCTAAAATTGTGTTATGAATTTGATTAACAAATCCCGCCTTTCTTTTTTACTTGTGTTTATTGTCCTTGCTCTGTGTGCAGTTGTGACTGCTTGTACGGATGAACAGGCTTTGGCTGAAATTGATAAGCTAAAAACGGAGAATGAAATGCTTCGTTATCAGGCGGATTCCCTAGAGAACACCCTAAAAGCTTTAAACGCCCATGGGGATTCTGTGAGAAAATCCCTTGAAAGCCTGGATATGGGACTTTAAATTTTCCCGGGAATAAATGTTTAATTCAGCAGTTCTAGTCAGGAATATGTTTATCCAGAACAATAAGACTAGCAAGAATTCCGTTGTTCTCGAAGTTCCCTTTAGCAGCAGATTCATAATTCATGCTAACGGATCATTTGTTACTGTTTCTATTTGGCAAAAACCCTAAAAAACGGCTCTAGAAGGGTCGTTTTTTTATTTGTGTACTTATCAATTTTGTATATTTGCGCCCGTGACTGACAGGTACGTCGCCAAGGCGGCTACCAAATTCTCAAAGCTTCGCAGGCCCAATTTGCCCGGAGCCTTATGGCCGTCAAGCCTCTATGGAGGCGCTATTAAGATGGCTTTAAGCTAGATCGGAGACTCAACGAGCTCCAAGGTCCAAGCATCTGCAGATGCTCCGACCACCATACGCCGTTGACCCTATATGCCGATCCCCTAAACACACTACAGTCACCCCGCTTGCAGGTCTATTTCCAGCCTACCAGTGTGGTTAACCCTTACTTATGAGGTGCCCCGAATGGAACAACACATCGCTCTAGCACTGGCCATCGTTGCCGTCGTGCTCAGCATCGTTATCCTGACTAAGGTTAACAAGCTCCTTACTATGCTTCGTACTCCGATTTTCAAGAAGCTCACACCGGACATGAACTTGAAGCCCAATTCCCGTCGCCCCGTTGGTGCACAGGAAATGGCTCAGCGCGGTGAAAAGATCAACAAGGAAAATCAGAAGAAGGAAAATAAGGAAAACAAGGATCGTCCTGCCAAGGACAATCGCGAAAAGCCCGCTGCCCAGCAGCCTGCTGCAAACCGCGAACGCAACAACGAACAGCGCAATGACCGCGGCAACCGTCGTGACCGTCGCGAAGGCCGTCCTGAACGTCCTCGCCGTGAATTCAATAACGCAGCTCCTGCTGCAAATGCTGCACCCGTTGCTGAATCCACCCCTGCTGCTGCTCCCGCAGTTGAAGCTGCCCCGGCCGCTCCTGCTGCTGCAGATCAGGTCGCTCGCGACCGTCGCCCCCTGGCTCCCCGTATTCCGGTTGAAACTCCGGCTGCTCCGGCCGCTGCCCCTGTTGCAGCTCCCGCAGCTCCTGTAGTTACCAGCATTGACGATGCAGACATCGCTCCCATCGAAACCACCTTCGATCCGTCCAAGGTTCGCTACGGCCGCCGCAACGTGATCAAGAAGGCTCCCGAACTTTCCGACGAAGAAGCTTAATAAGCTTAAAGCGTAAAGTTTAAAGAAACCCCGATCCGTAAGGACCGGGGTTTCTTTTATATGCAAAAAAAAGCCGCGGAACTTAACCGCGACTTCCTTTAACCTTTCGGCTATCTGCTAGAATTCTATGAGTCCCTTTTCTTCGTCAGCAAGAATAACCTTGGTGGCCATGTTTACGAACAGACCGTGACCTACGATACCAACGATGTGTTCCAAGTCCCGGGCCAGCTTGTCCGCATCGGCAATAGGAGGAAACTTTGCATCGGCAATGAGGTTGCCGGAATCGCTGATTACCGGGCCGTCCTTGCCGGGAGCTCCCATACGGACTTTTACTTCGCCACCCAGCTTTGCAACGCGTTCGGTTACCACTGCAATGGCTCCCGGGATAATTTCCAGAGGTACAGCGAACTTGGTTCCAAGAACGTCTACCTTCTTGCCGGAATCTGCAATAATCACGTAATTGTCTGTCATGGAGGCAACAATCTTTTCCAGCAGGTGTGCCGCTCCGCGTCCCTTGATCAGATTGCGGTTGTTGTCAATTTCATCAGCACCGTCGATGACCATGTCCAGATGGGAGACTTCTCCCATTTCCTTCAGGGGAATTCCCAAGGTGCGGCACTGCAGGGTGGTGCTCCAGCTTGTGGACACGCCAACAACCTTGATGCCCTCGGTCTTGATGCGTTCGGCAAGACGGTTCACCATATGGGCGGCTGTACTGCCTGTACCAAGACCTACGGTCATACCGTCTTCGATCATATCAGCGGCTTTTACACCCGCAGCTTTCTTAAGGTCATCCATGGATGCCATTATCTCCATCTCCTGTGATTGTTGGGATTGTGTCCGTAGTCGTCAAAGTCTTGGTCACCATAACCAGAGCCAAAGCCTTCGCTGTCTTCAAAATCGTCAAAATCATCTTCGGACTTGTCTGGATAGCCAGACTCCAGCTCTGTAAAGCTAGCTTCTTCAATGGCTACCACCTCCACTTCAAAAATCAAGTCCTTTCCTGCGAAAGGATGGTTGCCGTCAACCACAACCGATTCTCTTTTGATTTCCTTGATGATGTAGATGCCGTCGGAGTCTTCTTCGTCGTTGTCCAGGTTCAGTCCTTCGATAAATTCGTCAGCAGTCTCTGGCATCTGGAACTCACGAATGTCGTCGTCTTGACACATTTCAAGTTCCATTCCTAGCCAGATTTCACCAATTTCCTTCAGTTCATTCTTGGGTACTTCCAAGACTAGATCCTGCCTATAAGGACCGTAACCGCGTTCTGCAGGAATCTGAACCGAGAATTTTTCCCCAAGCCTACGACCACAAAGAGCCTCTTCTAATCCTGGAATGATATTGTTGTATCCGTGAATGTAGGCAAAAGGGTGCGTTGAGGGAACTTCTTCAAGGATTTTTCCTGAAAGTTCCATTAGCGAGTAGGCAATGCTGATCTTCAGCTTGTCTTGAATCGTTTCCATACAGTTGTAAAGATAGAATTTTAGTTCAATTCTTGGTGGATGATTCTTGTTAGAATCGATGAAAAAACTTCGCACAATCAATTTCCTACTTCCTACTTTTATTAAATTACGCTTATGCTTTATGGAATTTGTTCTGATATCCACTCCAATGCAGTCGCTTTTCGGGCTGTTTTACAGTCCATGAAAGAAAATGGAGTGGATCGAAAGATTTGTCTAGGTGACTTGGTTGGATATGGTGCTGAACCTGACGAATGCGTGCACCTTGCCCAAGAGAATATGGATGCGTGTTTGATCGGGAATCACGATAGTGTTGCCGTCAGATACGAGTCCAGTGCGGGCTTTAACCCTTATGCCAAGCAAGCCATTGAATGGACTCAGGAACATTTATCTTCCGAGTCTATCGCCTATATGCGTACGTTGCCCTATATCCATGAGGAAAATGACATTTGCTTTGTACACGCATCTCCTTTGAGTCCGGCAGACTGGGTTTATGTCACCGACCTGGAAGATGCCTTAGATGCCTTTGATCATTTTAGCGGACGTTACTGTTTTGTGGGGCATACCCATAGTCCTGTGATTGTCGCTAGTCGCCCTATGGCGATTCCTAAGATTTTGGACGAGTACGAATACACCATCGAGGACACCGAAAGACTGCTGGTGAACGTAGGGAGTGTTGGTCAACCTCGCGATCGAGATCCTCGTTCTTGTTGGTGTCTATTGGATACAGAGACAAAATGTGTTCGGCTGATTCGTGTGGATTATGACATCGCCCTCACTCAGGAACGTATGCGTAATGCCGGTATGCCGGATTTTCTTATTGAACGACTGGCAGTGGGAAGGTAATTAACAGTTAACAATTAACATTTAACAATTAAGAATTAAGGATGAAAAATTAAAAATGGGATAAATGGTGGCGAAGCCCGCTCTTCATAATAGCGCGAAGCGCCTTTGTTTACATTGTTAATTGTTCATCTTTCATCCTTCATTCATTTCACCAAAAACAATGAACATTTAACAATTAAGAATAAAGGATGAAAAATTAAAAATGGGATAAATGGTGGCGAAGCCGCTCATCAAAATAGCGCGAAGCGCCTTTATTTACATTGTTAATTGTTCATTATTCATTTTTCATTGATATGAAGTGGGTTTTAGCTGTATTTGGTAAGGCAGGTTCTGCTTATATTGCAGATGAGGTGGACAAGTATGTCAAACGTCTTCGTGGGGGAGCCATTCCTCTGGAAGTTGTTGAATTAAAAGAATCGAAACTGGATGACCGCCAGCAGTCCTTGGCTCAGGAAGCCGCCCTTTTTGAGAAAAAGTTTCCCAAGGGAGATTTCAAACGCATTATTTTGTCTGAAGAAGGCAAACTGATGGATACGGTGAAACTTTCCGATACACTTCGGGACCGTTTTCCTGGAAATGTGGTTTTCTTGATAGGTTCTGCCTACGGTATCGATGAAAATTTGAAAAAATCTGCCGATATGCTGTTGTCGCTTTCTCCACTTACTTTTACACATGACCATGCAAGAATTATTACCGCTGAACAACTTTACAGGGTTCAGATGGTCATGCAAAACCATCCTTATCATCACCGCTAGTGCTAGAATCAAGAAGTTACATGTGTTCGGCTCTAGCACGCCTTTTTTCTGAAAAATTTTAAACAATTGTTCCATTTTTCATCTATATTGTCTATCATATGGAAAACGAAGCTTTTGAGAAACATTTTCAGTATTTTTTAGCCAAAAACGAACGTAAGGTAAACGGCCTATTCCGTCGCCTTCTCTGGTACTGCTGCTTTGTGGGACCGGCCATTGCCGTAGGTGTTCTTTGCGAAGCCTTTCCCGATGTAACCTATGGGGCGTGTCTACAGACTTTCTTGATTTCATTGGCCTTTGCTATTGGACATTCGGTCCTGTACAAGTTCAAGCCCGAAAGTTCATTGATCAAGTACCTTGGACTTGCCGGATTGCACATTACCATCTTTACTATGTGTGTTGACCATATCGGCATTTACCTGAGCTATTTCTTTGTGCCCATGACGAGCCTGCTATATTGTAGCCGTAAAACCTATATAGCCATGAGCACAGCGGGGTATCTCGTTCTTTTGCTCAGTAACTGGCAAATTGCGGAGTTTTCCGCAAGCCTTCGTTCAGACATCGATACGGTTCCCTGGTTCATTGGAATCGTTGGTGGCCAGACCATCGAGTTTATCGTGATGTTTGTTTGCGGGTTGCTGATCAACAAGCTTATGATTCGGCATTTGCAGACAATGTACTGCGATGAAATCGCCATCAGCAAGAGCGAACACGAGGCCTATACGGATTCCCTTACGGGGCTTTGGAATCGTCGCTATATTGAACGCGCATTTGAAAAGTACGTGGTGGTGCAGCGCAATGTTGGCGCCCTGATCATTGTGGACCTGGATCATATGAAGTATGTCAATGACACTCATGGGCATTTGGAAGGTGATCGCGCATTGAAGATTCTTGCCGACCTGCTTAGGAAGGTTTTCAACAAATCCGTGGGTGCAACAGTCTGCCGTTTCGGCGGCGATGAATTCGTTGTGCTCCTTCCGGGGATACAGACCGTATCTGCCTTGTCTTTGACGATGAGTCAGCTGTTTGCCTCTACCGAAGAATCTTTTTCCAGGGACGACAAGTTGAATACACTTGCAATTTCCGTGGGTGCGTCTTTCATCAATGACCTGGACATGAATTATGAAATGGTTTTTGATCGTGCAGATAAGGCTTTGTACGAAGTCAAGAATAGCGGTAGAAATAGTTTCCAGATTTATTCCGAAACTTAGATTTTAACATATTTCGTAGAATTGCAAAAACACTGGAGGTTGTTCTTCAGTGTTTTTTTTATCTTTTGCGTCGAAAAATTTGAACCTGGTCATCTTGGCCTTGGACAGGGATTTATACCTGGAACCCGGAGCCTGGAACCTGGAGCCTAAAATATGAATGAAGAAATTTCTAAGCGCCGCACTTTTGCTATTGTAAGTCACCCTGACGCTGGTAAGACTACTATTACTGAAAAATTCCTGTGGTACGGTAATGTGATCCGCGAGGCTGGTCACGTTCGTGCCAAGTCCAACCGCAGCTATACGGTGTCCGACTGGATGAAAATCGAACAGCAGCGTGGTATTTCCGTCTCCAGCTCCGTGCTGAACTTTCCCTTCGAAGGTTGCATGTTCAACCTGGTGGATACCCCGGGCCATCAGGACTTCTGCGAAGACACCTATCGTGCCCTCACCGCAGTGGACGCCGCCCTGGTGCTCATCGATAGTGTGAACGGTGTGGAAAAGCAGACCATCCGCCTGATGAACGTGTGCCGCATGCGCCACACTCCCATCATTACCTTTATTAACAAGATGGACCTTGATGGCCGTCATGTGCTGGACCTGCTGGATGAAATCGAGAACATCCTGAAGATCAAGGTGGCACCCTTTACTCTTCCCATTGGCGTGGGAAAGCTGTTCAAGGGCGTTTACTCCATCGCCGACAACACCTTCCACACCTTCAACAAGGAAGAAGGGGAGCAGCAGCTTATCCAGATGACCGGCCCCGACGATCCTCGCCTGGTGGAAATGTGCGGTGAGAACTGGGTGGAACAGTTCAAGGAAGAATACGAAATGGTCACTGGAGCTATGGATCCTTTCGACCACGAAAAGTTCCTGAAGGGGGAGATGTGCCCCGTGTTCTTTGGCTCCGCCGTGAATAACTTCGGTGTCCGTCAGTTGCTTAATGCCTTTGCAAATCTTGCCCCTCCGCCGCTGGTTCGTGATACGGATAAGCGCCCGGTGGATCCTAATGAGGAACCTTTCAGTGCCTTCGTCTTTAAGATTCAGGCCAACATGGACCCCAAGCACCGCGACCGTACCGCCTTCCTGCGTATCTGCTCCGGTAGCTTTACCCGCGGCGAAAAGGTTTTCCACGTCCGCACCGGCCGCGAAATTCGCCTGGCCGCTCCTACAGCTTTTTTGGCTAAGGATAAGGAAGTCATCGACCACGCCTGGGCTGGCGACATCGTGGGTATTAACGACCCGGGCCTGTTCCGCATTGGCGATACCTTGACCGATGGCGAAAAGATGAACTACACCGGCATTCCTGACTTTGCCCCGGAACACTTCGCCCGCGTCACATTGCTGAACCCGCTTAAGTCCAAGCAGATGGCCAAGGGCCTGGCTGAACTTTCCGAGGAAGGTGCTACTCAGCTTTACGAACCTATGAAGTCTGCCATCCCCGTTATTGGCGTGGTGGGCGAGTTGCAGTTCGATGTGCTGAAGTTCCGCCTCCAGAGCGAATACGGCGCTGACGTTTCCCTGGACCGCGTTCCTGCCCACGGCATCCGTTGGGTGAACGGTCCCGAGAAGGATGTGGCCAAGTTTGCTGACGAATACGCCATGGACTGTATGTTCGACAAGGAACGCAACTTAGTTTGTCTGTTCCCCAACGAATATCGCCTGAACCTGGCCATGAAGAATTATGAAAACCTGACCTTTGCGGAAACTTCCCAAGGCTAGTATCTAGCGTAGAGATTAAAGGTTAAAGGGTATGCTGGATTTTTCAGCATACCTTTTTTTGTGAAAATTTGAGTTCATGGGGTTGAATCGTTATTTTTCTCGTCTATTCTCTAATCTGTAACCTTTTCACTATCCACTATTATATATATTTTCACTGAAAATGTGGGCGGACTACGCCTGCTAGACTTTTACCAATTAAAAGGAATATCATGAAACGATTCTCTATTGCCGCTGTTGCAATTCTTGCTGCCGGTCTCGTCGCCTGTAATCAGGCTTCCGCAGGCGGTGCAATGTCCAATGCTGCTTCTGCTCGCCTTGAAGCCCTTGAAAAGGATTACAAGCAGTTGAAGGAAGATTTTGACGCTGTAGCCTACATTCTGGAAAAGAAGGCTGGAGTGACAATCGAAGAAGCAAAGGCTGAAATGGAAGCTGCAAACAAGGTTTGGGATATTCCTGTTGATGAAAGCCCCTACTTTGGCGCCGATAAGCCCAAGCTGACCATCGTTGAATTTACCGAATTCCAGTGCCCCTACTGCTCTCGTATCGCACCGGTGGTCCAAGATCTCATGAAGAAGTATCCTAACGATATCAAGTTTGTCTATAAGAACTTCCCGCTGTCCTTCCATCCGAATGCTCGTCCGGCTGCAGCAGCTGCTATTGCCGCACAGAAGCAGGGCAAGTTCTGGGAATACCGCTACGCCCTGGCACCTCATTCTCGTGAACTGGGCGACTCCATTTACGTAGCCGTGGCTAAGGAAGTTGGCTTGAACATCGAACAGTTTGAGAAGGACCGCGTCCTGGATGACGCTATGAATGCTCGTATCCAGAAGGATTTCGATCTGGGTGTCAAGGTTGGCGTTCAGGGAACTCCGAACTTCTATATCAATGGCAAGCGTCAGGATCGTTTCAGCCCCGAACTGGTTGAAAAGATGCTGCAGGAAGCTAAGTAAGAATTGGTTCTTCTTGTGTACGAGAGTTCACACTTTCGTATACCTGAAGGGTCTTTATAAAATTTATTTTCAAATAAAACTAACACTAAACAAGGATGCAACATATGATGAAGCGTACATTGACTGCTGCAACCGTCGCCGTTCTTGGCTTCGGTGTAACAGCTACAATGGCTCAGCCGAAAGCTCCGCGTGTAGTTCCTTACAAGTTCTTTGACGATGCCTATCGTCAGGGTGGCTTTGACTACGCATACGGCGGCAAGAGCAAGGGTATCACCATTACTAAGGACGGCGGCTATAAGTCCAAGTCCGCACTGAATATCAAGCTGGACCCCAGCGAATATTCCGGTGCTTCTGTTTGCTTGTACAACGAAACCTTCGACCTCAATAAGTTCATGCTCGATTCCAAGATTGAATTCATGATCAAGGGTAAGAAGGGTGGCGAACAGCTCAAGATCGGTCTCCTTGATGAAGAAGTTTCTGATGGCAAGAAGACTCAGGTCGTTCTTCCCATGAACAAGTATATTGAAGGTGGTGCAGTCACTACCGATTGGAAGAAGGTTTCCATTCCTCTGGTTGACTTCCCGGATCGTGGTCTCTACTGGGACAACACTCGTAAGTCTGAATTCCCCGCTCGTATTGACTGGGACAAGATTGCTGAAATCCGTTTCTCCATCGACAAGAGCGGTGCAAGCGATTTTGAAGTCTGGGTTGACAACATCGAAGTGGTGAAGGGTAACAAGAAGGCAAAACCCAAGGCACAGATTGTCTACTGGGATGAAAACGAAGACATTATCGACGGTCCGAAGAATGCCGAAAAGCTGGATGGCAAGGTTAAGCCTGTTGCAAACGGCGTGTTCTACTCTGACGGTCTGAAGGGCTTCTCCTACAGCTACGGTGGTCTCTCTGCTCAGCGCGAAGCTGTTTCCAAGACTCCGGGCAACAAGAACGTTCTGGCCATGTACATTGATAACAATGACTGGTCCGGCGTTACCTATTCTCTGGGTGAAGGCAAGTATGTCAACCTGAAGAATGTCCGCAATAAGGGCGGTCTCTACTTCTGGGTCAAGGGTAAGCTGGGTGGCGAAAAGGTATACGTTGGTATCCTGGATAACCAGGGCAACGATATCAAGAGCCAGACCAAGATTAGCCTGAACGACTGGATCGAAGGCTCCAAGGTTGGTACCGACTGGAAGCTGGTCAAGATTCCTCTGAAGAAGTTCGGTGACAAGGGTAAGGCTTGGGACGCTAACAAGCAGGCCGAAGTTGCCAAGGATATCCAGTGGGACAAGATCCAGGAAATCCGTTTCTCTGTGGGCAAGGGTGAAAACCAGGGTGAACCGGGTAAGCCGGCTCCTGTGACCATCTTTGTGGACCAGATCACCTTTACCGAAACCATTGACTGGGTTGATCCGGATATCAAGTGGGATAACTGGAAGTCCACTGCTCCTGACATGGTCATTTCCGACTTCGAAGGCAAGTTCACCAAGGATAACTGGGAACCGTCCTTCGGTCCTAAGTCTAAGGCCGAAATTGAAATGCCGCATAAGTCTGCCAACCTCGATGGCAACTCTCTGTGGATCAAGCACTTCGAAATGTCTGACTGGGTTGACTTCGTTCTCGACTTCACCAAGAACGGTGCAAACCACGATGGTAAGGGTCGTGACTGGACCAACCACTGGGGCATTCAGTTCGATGTCTACTCTGAACGTGCATGGCAGTCCATCACCGTCCAGATCGGCGATGCTGGTAACGAACTCTTCGTTTCCAACACTGGTGTACCTCGCGGTCGTACCACTGTGATCGTTCCGTTCCGTACCTTCAGCAAGTTCCCGTACTACCAGCCGCCTACCGCTAAGGAAAACGGTGTGTTCGACCTGAAGGGTGTTGTTTCTCTTGACTTTAAGCCGGGTGGAGAAGGCTCTAACGGTTCCTTCGAAATTGACAACATCAAGTTGACCAACCAGAAGGAAGTCAAGCAGGCAAAGCGTCCTGAAGTTGTTAAGGTTGACGTGAAGGGTACTTCTGATGTTCTCAACCCGAACATCTCTGGTGGCCTGTTCGGCATCAACGCTGCCCTTTGGGATGGCGACATGCTGGACAATCCGAAGTTCAAGACCCAGACCTGGGAATTTGCAAAGCGCATCAACCACGGCATTATCCGTTATCCGGGTGGTCTCCGTGCTGATGACGACCACTGGAAGGAAATCCTCGACAACCACGACTGGATGGTCGATACCGACGAATTCCTCGCATGGTTGAAGAAGACAGGCTCTAACGCAATGTTCACCGTCAACTTCGGTTCCGGTACTCCGGAAGAAGCTGCAGCATGGGTTAAGCATACCAATATCGACAAGAAGGCCGGCATCCTGTACTGGGAAGTGGGTAACGAAGTCTATGGTAACTGGCATCCCTACTACGAAAAGTATGGTAAGGACGGCGGTACCATTTATGGTAAGCGCGCTCGTAAGTTCATCGAAGCCATGAAGAAGGTTGACCCGACCATTAAGGTTGCTGTGCTCGGCGTTCTCGATGGCGAATGGAACGACAACGTTCTTAAGGAAACTGCTGATATTGCTGACGGTATCATCGTTCACCACTATCCGCAGCACTTCGGTGAAGAAAATGACTTCGCTATGCTTTCCGCACCTCAGGACCTCGTTCCTATCTACAGCCGTCTCCATAAGGTTGTTGACAAGTGGTCTAAGGGTAAGGACAAGAAGCTGGAACTCTGGCTCACCGAATGGAACTCTGTTGACTTCAACCCGGGTCCCCAGACCATCGCTCTTGAAAACGGTCTGTTTGTTGCTGACTATCTCGGTATGCTCGCTACTGAAAATGTTGACAACGCTCAGTACTGGGATATCCATAACGACATCACTCCGGAAGGCGGTGACTATGGTTACCTGACTCGTTCTGCAGAAGAATGCATGAACTGCCCGCGTCCCAGCTACTGGGCATTCCAGATGGCATCTGACGCTCTCCGCGGCAAGCTTCTGAAGACCGAAATCAAGGGCGACAAGGAATCTCTCCTGACCACCTACTACACCGAAAACGGTGGCAAAAAGACCCTCATGGTCATCAACAAGAGCCCCTACAGCGATTACGAACTGAAGCTGGATATCCCTGGCTTCAAGGGTAAGGCTAAGATGCAGGTTCTTGACAAGTCTTCTGAAAAACTGAAAGAAGGCTTTGCAAATGATCCTGCCAAGAAGGCTAAGGACGTTGACGTTTCCAAGCCGGTTAAGGTTGGCAAGCGTACCGTTACCTTGTTCACCATTGGTAAGTAATAGCCTCTAGGCAAAACGCTTAAAGAATCCCTCGCAGAGATGCGGGGGATTTTTTTTGTTCAATCCAAACAAAGAACACTTGTGGTATTCTCCATAGACAACTTGTCCATGGAACTTTTTTTTAACGCCCGGATTTTATTGAAGAAAACAAAGTTTTTTTCTTCCTTTGCCGCGGGTTGTTTGGAAGGTGGTTAATCCGCCTGTTTTTTCCTTGACATTTTGGTGTATTGTCGTTATCGGTTTGCCTAAAGCAGGTTCTCCTGTTTTTGCGTATAATGATTGTGGTTAATGAAGCTTATGGTTAGGGGCTTTGTTGGTTAGGAGACCACAAAGAGCGGCGTAGCTTTCGGGCTGCGTCGTTTTTTTCGCCTTATTCTTACGTTCTGAATTTTATTTTAAATAGAAGTGGCTATATCCAACGATTTCTTTTGAGGTAGAATCGGTGGCGCCTAGGAAATAGACCAAGGTTCTCTTGCGGTCTACATCCTTGCACTTTGGCTGAGGAAAAGGAAACTCCATATTCAGGGAATCCGCAGAATCTCCAGTGAAATGGAATTCGCCATTTTCTTGGCAGGAGCCTGTATTATCCAGAAGCATCCTGTTGGCCTTGGCCTTCTTGACATTGTAATCGAAGTATTCCTCGTGGGATTTCCTGTAACTTACGAAGGAACCGTTGGCTGTGCTGAACATGTTCATGGCCAGCGTAAAGAAAATACCAGACACAGCCATGGTCACGATCAACTCGATCAGTGTGAATCCGTTTTTACGAACCATAGCGGCAATAATATAGAGTTCTGGTGGTGTCGATCTTGTTACGGACCGGAATGGCCTTGTCGCAGATTTCGTCGCCATCCTTGGTTTGCTTGATAATTACTTCCCAGTGATTGCCCTTTGCATCATCGTGGATAAATGTCGTGTCTTTTGTATGAGAAACCAAAGTCTTGCTTTCGGCTTGCAGATAGATCTTTCCCAGTTCCATTCCGTAATTTTCAGTGCGTGCCTTTTGTGTAACAGGGCTCTTGTACAGAAATCCAGAAAGCTGCATTCCTGTTGTTGCAAGAATGGCAAAACTGATAAGAACTTCCATCAGGGAGAATCCGCGTTTATTCATAACTTGGTTCTCCTCCAAAAAAGATATTGTCAGGAAGCATCACATGGACCGATGTGTCGCCCTTGATTTGTCCGCCGCGCATGAATCCACGCCAAAGCGTTTCCCCTTCGTAGAAGGACAGATTGGAAACGGTCATGCTGCCCTTTAGCTTGCCTCTAAAATCTACGATGCCGTTAGCCACCAACGTTCCTGTGATATCTGTGTTTTCGGATATTTCCACAGGGATTCCTCTCAAGGTTTCATCCCAGTTGTCGCCAAGGAAGAGAACGGCTGCATCCTTTGCCTTTAACTTCTGGATTGAAAGTTTGCCTATGTAATCAACGTCGCTGGTTTTGTGGCCTTGCAGAATGAAGACATTTTTCTTTTCCTGAATGTTATTGACGTTTATTTCGATAGTGTCCTGAGCGAAGTAGATTCCGTTCAGGGAAACATTTTCCTTGATGGAAATGTTTCTTGCGACTATTTCCGCCTGGTCAAATCGGGCTCGTTCTCTGATAAAGATTCTGTCAGCCACAATTTTGCATTGTTTGCAGCGGGAATCCCCTTGCATTACGACCGTGGCGCAATTCAGTTTTTCTGGTACAAAATCAGTTCCGTCAAAAACGCAATTCTGCTCTTTGAATTTTTCGGAAAAAGACTTGCGGCTCAGTTCCGGATAGTACTTTAAGGTGTCGAAATAGGGGAGGGTGTCACCCACATAAACCGTGTCGTAGAAAGCCTCCTTGGAGGCTCTCATCTTGTAGTTTGTGCTGTAAGAAACGCTGCCCCTTTTTGTGGCGGTACCACCCTCGACTCGTGCGTCACCCACTAAGGCGATGGATGACTGTGGGGCGGTTAACACCAGGGCCGGACGAGCTTTGGGGATAAAGCCGGTGCGTACCGACAACGTCTTGGAAGAATCCCTGTTCTGCGCATATAACCTGGCAAAGGCGCCATCCTGAAAATGCCGGATAAAGAAACTAATAGATCCGTCCTTGGAGGAGTAAGTCAAGGAGTCCGTTCGCCAGGGCTTGCCCTCTTGGGCCATACGGTAAAAGGAATAATTGGCTGCAGATTCCAGCTCCAGCTCCGCCTGGATGTTTTTGTAACGCCTAAAGGAATCCAGACGCTCCTGCTTTACCATTTCATAGAAAGAAAAGGAAAGATACCCGATAACGAGCAAAATGACAATGGTCAGTGACAGAGTGTAGCCTTGCTTGCTGCCAAACATTTTCGCCTACACAATGGCTTCTGCAGAAACTTCCGCATCGGTGGTAAGGCCTGCGGCCACCTTTTCGGCACCGTCCACAGCCAAGGTTTTCATGCCTAGCTCAATGGCCTTTTTCTTGAGCTCCGCCGAGGTGGCGTTCTTGTGAACCATTTCGCGCAAAGTCTCGGACATGGGCATCATTTCGTAAAGGCCAACGCGGCTCTTGTAACCGCTGCCGCCGCAAGTCAGGCACTGGGGATCCTTACCGCCGCACTTGGGGCAAACCCTACGAACCAGGCGCTGGGCCATAATGAAGTTCACCGCAGATGCTACCAGGAACGGCTCGATACCCATGTCGATCAAGCGCACCACCGCAGAGGGGGCATCGTTGGTATGCAAGGTGCTGAATACCAAATGACCGGTAAGGGCTGCACGAATAGCCAGTTCAGCCGTTTCGCTGTCACGAATTTCGCCCACCATGATCACATCGGGGTCCTGGCGTAACAAAGTACGCAACGCCGCGGCAAACGTCAAATCGATCTTGGTGTTGACTGCTGTTTGGGTAATGCCATCCAGCTTGTATTCAATAGGCTCTTCGATGGTGGAAATATTCAGTTCCGGGCTACGGATCATCTGCAACAAGGTGTACAAAGTCGTAGTCTTGCCGCTACCCGTGGGTCCTGTAATCAGGAACATGCCGTAGGGCTTGTGAATCTCGCTTTCGCACAAGGCAATCTGCTGCGGGTTCATACCCAGGGAATCCAGCTTATGGATAATCTGGCCCTTGTCCAAAAGACGCAAAACCATCTTCTGCCCGTAATCCGTGGGCAGTGCAGAAACACGGATATCCACATTCTTGGTGCCATCGTCGAAATGAATACGACCATCGAGAGGGCGTCTTTTCTCGGCAATGTCCATGCTTGCCATAATCTTCAAACGAGAAATCACCTCGGAAATGGAACGCAAAGGCAGCTTACGGGCCACCTTCAGCACACCATCCTTGCGAAAACGCACCAGGAACGATTTTTCGCCCGGCTCGAAATGGATATCGGAAACGCCAGTATGCATGGCTTCGGAAATAATCTCGTTCACAAGTCGGATAACGGGGGAGTTTGACTTGTTTGTTGCAGAATCAGAACCGAAATTAGGAACAGCTCTTTCGGCGAAGGCGGCAATCCACTGAACAATCTTATCTTCGCTGGCCTGGATAGGGCGAATGAAAACGCCTGCGCAAACCTGGATATCGTTGATCAAGTCAAAATCGTAGGGATCGGCTACGGCTACAGAAAGAATGCGGGACCCTTCGTCGTAATCCACCGGCAATGCGGAAAACCGCAGCATCTGCTCCTGCGTCAAGTAACGCAAGGCGCATTGAGGAGGCGGATTCTTAAGCTCGAAGGACATGGGCGTGATTACTTGACAGAATCTTTCTTGGCGGAGTCGACCGGCACAAGGTAAACGCTGATAGAACGCAAGATGATGCTTAGAGCCGTATCGGGATTGCTGATCACATCCACCGTGTCCTTGGGGAAGTAGCCTTCCTTGGTGACTACGATCTGGTTCACGTAGCTTTCTTCGGAGGGGAAGATGACCGTGCCGCTGGAATTAGTCTTGAGATCCTGGGCGGCCTGCACTTCGTTGGTCAATTCCACATTGGCATCCTTGACGGATTCGCCCGAGATTTTATCGGTAACAATCACCGTGTAACGCACCGGGATACGGTTGTCGCTGTCTTCATCTTGAAGACATGCAGACAGCAGCGTAGAAAGAGAAATAAAAAGAGCTGAAAGAATGAATTTCTTCATAGGAACCCCCGTTCGCGCCCAAATGTAGTAAAAAGCAATGAATAAAGGTTTGTGTGTGTTTTTTTTTTACAAAAGAGAATTTATAGTTACGTTTGCTGATCCTTCATTGCAAGTGTGTGAATTTCATACACTTAGAAAAAAAACAAATGGAATTGAGAAATTTTTTCCAAAAATAAATTCAAAAAATTTCAAACAACCTCTTTGATATTCTGTTTTAAATTTTTATCTTGCCGCGCCGTATTGAAAACGAAAGTTTTTTTAGTTGGTTCCTAACCGATTGTTTTGGGGGTTAGGCTCTTAATTAAAAAATACTGGTGTTTCAAGTCCCGTAGTTTGCCTGTATAGGCGAATTATGGTTTTTTGAGTTTGAAAAAAGAAACTGCATTGTAATGTGTGTTTGTGCATTGTCATGTAGGATTAACAAAATGAGGCATGGTATGCTGAAAAAAATAATCGGTTCTCTTTGTTTGTTTTCTTTGATTGCATTTGTGCAAGCTGGAGAAAATTCAAATGCATTTAACAAGTATATGTCTCCTGAGGGTGGCATAAATCCTATGTCAGGAACGGTTGTGTTACAGAAAAATATAGCCTCTATTGCAGTTGGTCAATTGTCTACGAACTTTGCAATTTCTTATTCGGGCAACGTTTTTAAAGATGCAAATACAAGAAATATCGAGATTTCTTCAGGGATCGTTGGTTTGGGTTGGTCTTTGGGCCGTACTCAAATTGTTTGTGATTGTAAGGATAATGCGTTCTTAGATGATGATATTTATTATCTCATAACCGCTGATGGTAACAGATATAAAATTTTTGAAGAACAACAATGGCGAAAGACTTTGAACAACAATTATAATGGAAACGCTGAGAAACATTGGGTCATTGAAGGCAATCCTTATTGGCATATAGAACGTGAAGTTGGTGTACACGTTGATCCAAGTAACAAAGGAATTTCTTGGCAGTATGTGAAGGGATGGAAAATTACAGATACAGAAGGCATTGTTCATGTGTACGGCGATATTGATGATGTTAATCCAATATATGCCCCTAAGCATAATGCTACAGAATACGACATTATGTGGATGTCTTATGATGACGGAAAACGTTTCGATCTTATGGAAATAGGTCTTGGTGGAGAAACGGTATTTTATCCTGTAGCATGGAATCTCTCTAAAGAAACCGATCTTGATGAAAATAATCTTACTTATAACTATGTTCAGATTGTAGAAAATTTGAGTGGTACTTTTCGTGATGAAAAGGATAAGTTGTTTGCTTGGACATCAAGATCTCAGTATACGAAAGAATCATATTTGAGCGAGGTTGTTGCTTCTGATGGTGGCAAGCTTACATTTACGTATGAGGATAAGGGTGTTGGAGAATTTGAAGGTGAATATCAGGATATTCTTGGTGAAGAATATGAAGAAGATAATGGTGTGGACATGTTTAAGGAGAAGATTGTCCGTAAATATTTGTCCCAGGTTGAGGTGTTTGCCCCAGGAAAAGAGGCGAATAGTAAAAAGAATGTAGGTAAAGTAACCTTTTGCTATTCATCGCTGCAACCAAAAACTCCACTTGTAAAACGGTTGTTGTCGTCTATTAGATTCTTTAACAAGGATCAAAAAGAAGTCGATTTTGAAAATTACGAATACTATACTGATGTAGACAAAGCTAAGACTTTTGAACATCAAAAAAATGCATACCCTTTAGGGGCTTTGCATAGTATTAAGGGCAAATCCTGTGGATGGGTTGAATATACCTATTGGTATGAGTCTATGGGAAATGATCATGTAGAGGAATTGCCTTTGAAAAAAATTTTTGGTCAAGGATATCTTGAAGATGGAACTCCCTATCTGGTTGGAAAAACCTCCGAAGATGTTCTTCAGGTCTATACTCGTCAACTGGGAAAATGGGTATTTTCTAATAAAATAGACGTTAAGGGTATTGAAGAAGTTGATTTTGGTGATGCTGGATGGTTCCTTGCTAAGGAAAAAGATGATGATAAAAAAGAATCGTCAGCATACATTTGTCAATGGGACGGGATTAAATGGGTCAATGTTGCTGACACGCAAAATAAGATGCATTTTGATACCCCTTTTGATTTTGATAACCAGAAAGTTCGTAAACTTGTTGCCGGTCCGGATTATGTTTTGGCTTATACACTTGATGATGAAAAAGGGTGGGGATGGAATGATGGCTATTTGGAGATTGAACTTGTTTGGACTAAATGGGCAGGAAAAACAAATCAACTGATTAAGTTGGATGGTGTAGATGATAATGATGGAAGTGGCTTTGTCATTCAGCCAGCGAAGAATCGTATTCTAGTTGCTTATCAGGATGGCAGTTCTACTTGTACGGGAAATTGTTTGGGGTATAAGGTCTATAATCTTCTTGATGGCGTTCCTCAACTTGTTCATGACTTTGGTGGTGGCTATGATTCCGAAAATAGTATTGTGTTGAATGGCTCTAGCTTGATAGATGCTGGTGAAGGTACTTCCTTCTATAATAAATCAAGAGTACAATTGTTCGGTTGGAATGGCTCCAAATATGTTCGCCAACTTCGTTATCCGTTTAGTAATTCAGATCCAGCAGATGTTGCTGCTGTTGGAGATGATTATTACATTGTTCGCTATGGCGATAGACGATTTATTCGAATTTTTGAATTTGATGGCGAATCCTGGAATCCGGAAACGTATTTTGAAAAATTGTTAACATCCTGGAGCCTTAATAGCAAATATTATTGGGCTGGTGTTGGTGGTAATGACTTTATTGTTACCGCAAGAGCTTATCAGAAGGCATGGTATAAAACCATGCATCGAGAATCTCGTGTTAAAGTGATTCATAAAAAGGAAGGCTTTTGGAAACCAGTCTCTTTTGAAGATGTCTTGGGTAATTCTGATCAGAGATCCTTTATTGTTGGAAACGACTGGTTCTTAGAAAATAGAAAAAGCAAGTTTGCTTGGATTTGGGATGGACAGTCTTGGGTAAAAGAAGACTTTTCTGATGATTTAAAAGGATACGAGGCTGATGACATATACTCTCTTGGCGGAGATGCGTTTGCTGCATCCAAAGATGGAAAAACAAAAATTTTCTATAAGATAAACAATTCTTTTAAAAAGGCAGTTGGAACTTATTTTGTTCGTGAAAAGAAAATTTTAGAACCTGTTACTGATCAAACAATCCTCTATAAGTATTCTTTCCTTTCTAGTGAAAATCATGAATCAGGTATTGCATATGATGCAATGTCTAACACTCCTTTGATGAAGGTCATGAAAGTCGAAATGCCTAATGGAGCTGGTATTCATGAACGTTATTTGTGTACACCGCCAAATAATGGCGTTGATGAAAATGTTGCTGTGGGCTATGTGTGTAAAGAAATTATGAGGGGTAAACAAGGCTCTGGAATTATTTCTGAAACGAGAACGATTTATATTCGTGATCGAAAGATTGCTGATCTTTATCCAGTTTATGTTGATAAACCTTCTAAGACAATCCAAATTTCTCGAGGTGTCAAAACAGTTACTGAAAATACGTATTCACCCACGAATGGAATGATTCAAAATATTTCTAAGAAAATAGGTGATAGAAAAACAGAGGAGTTATTTACATATGTAAATGATTTAATGTCAGTCGGAAATGAAAATGAAATTGTCAAATCACTAAAAAAACAAAATAGAATCAATATTTTGGCTGGTAGTTATTCTTGTATTCCAGACTGTCAGAATGGAATGGTTGTTGCTGCATCAGCAAACGGTCTTGAAAAAGTAGGTAAAAATTATGTTTCTACAACATCTTGGAAATATTCTCCCAAGACAAAAGACTCCAAATCGACCGTTGATAGCCACATAAAAAATATATTCTTTAATGATCCTAACTTTAAAAGTGACAATTGGGAACTTCAATCACATAATTCTAGGTATGAACATAAACAGGTTGTTGAAACTGAGGAAGGCCCGAGAAAAATAAAGATTACGTCTTTCCTGGAAAACAAAGAAAACGGAAAAATGCTTGGAAATGCCGCAAATTGCGGCTTTGATGAGGGCTTGATGCTTTCTGGTGAGAGTTGCGATATTGCTAATTGGAAGAATTGTTTGTTTGGAGAAGTCTTTGTCGGTTATGCAGTGGATTTGAAGACGGATTCCAAATTGTCTGATTATGGTAGGTTCTCAAATAAGGCAATAAAATTAAATAGCCAAATTGCTTTGACGGGTACGTTAGATGCACCTAGGAAAGAAAAGTATCGATTCTCAACTTGGGTTCAAACTACTGCAAATGATGTTGATCTTAAAGTTTCTGTTGATGGTAAAAATTTTGCTTGGAATCTTAAGTCCAAAAATATTGATAAAGTGGGCAAGTGGCGTTACATTGAAGAAATTTTTGACATGACAGGAATAGCCAAAACAGAGATTGTTTTGACTACAAATTCAACGTCTTCTGTTTACTTGCAGGATATTCGTTTACTCCCGTTGAAGGCCACGTCTACAGCGTCGTTCTGGAATGAAGAATGGGATAAAATACAGGCAACCGTAAACACTCGAGGAATTGGTTCCTATGTAAAATTTGACAACATGGGACGAGAAGTTGAAACATATTCTGAAACCGCGGAAAGAGATGTTTATCTTGCGTCAAGAAAAACGTTGGTAGATGGGAATTGCTCCTTGTACCCAGATGGTTCCGATGTCTTGAAATCTCTTAAATTGAATGGGGAACTTGTTGATGTTCCTACAGGTGCTGACTTGTCTAAAACAATCACTTTGACTGATGTTGATTTTTCTGTTGAATTTGAAACGTTGGGACAAAATGACAATGTAAAATATAGTCTCGTTCCGGAAAATACGTCTGATGTTTGGGAATCACCAGCATGCTGCGCAAAACTGACTCACCCAGTTGCGTCTTTTACCGAATACCAATCGTGGACTCTTAAGATTGATGTTGAACCCTTTGATTCAAACGTGTATAAGTTTGTCATTAAGAAAAAAGAAAGTGATTGGGTTGAATACGGCAATATGCTTGGCTTTGCTAAGGGAAAAATGCCAAAATACCAAAATGCTTTTGACTCTTCTAAAGTCATATACAAAGATAATAAACGATATTTATTTGATGCTACATATGATGGCAATAATTGGAAAGCTGGTGAGGATGCTTTATTCTCTGAAGCTGTATCAGCATTCTATCCTGCTCATGGACTTGGACTTTCTTATCTAGCATATATTCCCGAAGATGAAAATAATGGTTACAGACATCCAAATGTATTCAATAAGTCTGGATTAAAATGGGATCCTTATAATTTCTCAGAAAATGATGTTATAAGTGAAAATGTGAAAATTATTGAAAACGAAGAAAAAAATGCTGTGATTTTGTATGATCGAGACCCCTATATTCATGTCAAGACTGATGAAAATGGCGTTCCTCTACTAAACAAATATAATCTTCCGATTTATGAGGGTAATGTTTTGTGTGCGAAGGTATGGGACCCGTCAAAGAATGATTTTGTTGATTTAGGTTCTACACCTATTTATAGTGGATATAAAACAAGTGTTGATGTTGCAAATAAAACAGTAAATGTTACTCTTGGTAGCACAAAGGAGTATCATGGATGTGTTGTTGAAGATGGTGAAGTTTTCGCATCTGACATTGTTTTGGGTCCAAATAACAAGTTGTATGTCGCTTATCTTGGAAATTCTAAAATGCTGAGCAACGATGATTTAGGCTTGCTGGCAGTAAGCGTGGAAAATGAACAGATTGCAGCCGCAGAATCTGTACCATTTGTTTATTTGAAACAACTGTATGAACCCACTGAAAATCCGAGCGGTAAGCAAATTTGGGCTGGTGTTAGCCAGAAAGACGGAACCCCTGTTAGCTATGGTGATGTACTGTCTTGGAGTGATGACATTTATGATGCTATAGATAATGTTAAGCGAATTAAATTGGCTACGGATGGTAAAGATTTATATCTTGCAGTTATGTATGAAGTCGATTTCTCTGTAGAAGATACTGATAATGCTGTGTATACGGTTTTGACTGTATTTAAAGGTGAAATTAAGACGAACCACAATGTAAATGGCCAGGTGTATGATCGTTACTTTAGGTGGAATGCTATAAGGGATAATAGTATTAAAACAATTTATCGAGCCAAAACAATCCAAGAAGAACAAGGTATTGTCGCTTATTTGAATGATAGTGATGACTTTGATTTTGAAGTTCGCGTGGACAAAACTTCAAACACGACGGTTCCCTACATAATGTTTAGAAATCATGAGAATAATGATAAAATATCTGTAATTTCTTATAGAAATAATCGTTGGCTTTCTGTGGGAAATCCAGTATTTGCAAAACCGCAAATGTATGTTGCAAGTGCTGATTTGGGCGTGAATGATAAGGGAAATCCTTTTGTGATTTTCCATGCAGATAATGCTGCTCAGAAAAATAAGATCGTTGGAATGCATTACAATCCCAAAAACGCTCCGGATTTAACACTGTCTTCGATTGAAACAAATGATGCCGGCTTCAATACCTCTTGTGCGTTTAGACAGTATATCTTGAATTACGAATCTAAGGTGGAAAATCAGGATGCATTTACGCTTAAGGTGCCCCCCAGAACGCCTTCGGATCTTAAGGAAATTTTATTCCTTAACAATACAACAGGTTCTGTGCAGTCTTTAAAACAGTATGATAGTTATGTTTCTGTTCCTGTTGCTGAAGATTGGAATGATATCGAAGTTCGGTTAGTTGGTTATGATGACAGCTTCCTTTCTTACAACTTCCGTTTATTTAAGGAAGTCGCGAAAAATCCGATGAATTGCATCGTAAGTACAATGGCGTCTGGGTGTCCCAAGTTTACTGACGATAAAACAATTGAATTAGATATCGTTCCGACGATTATGGAATCTGGTGTAAATGAAATTGTTGTAGACATTCATTTTGAAACAGGGTGGATTTTCATCCTTGATGGTGTTGAATATGTTGTGCCGGGAACAATTGAACTTAACCTTGATGAACTTCCGAAGAACGCAAAACTTGTTAGTGAAAATGGCGAGGAATATGAAGTTGTTATTAAGAATGGAACTGCGGTAAATCCCAATGTTGATCCTACAGATTTACCATGGTATATTTCTCCGGATGAAGAATCTAAAGATGATGGAGATAATGGTGGTGATTCTGATGAAGGTAGTGAAGACGAAGATTCCGGTAACGGAAATAATGATGGCTCTTTGAATACAGATATTTCTGACAATGTACCGGATATTTTCCGTTCTATTACGAAGGCCAAAATTTATACGACAGGAAATGTTACTTTGGCAGATCGTGTAACTGTTTATGGCGATGTTTTTGCCGGTAACAATGTGAATGTTGGTGTTGCTACTCTCAATGGAAAAAGTATTTATGCGGGTAATTCGCTTGTATTAAGAAATAGAGCTGATGTAAATGACGTTTATTACGTGAACTTCCTTGAGGTTCAAGATGGTGCGTCTTATAAGTCTGCTACAAAACTTAATTCAATGCGAATTCCAGTAATTCCGACAATCGGTGTTTATTATGGAATAACGGATGTCGTTATTGATGCTCGTCAAAATAAGAATATTTCTAGCGGAAGTTACAAGGATTTTGTTGCTAGAGACGAAACGACAATTCATTTTGGTGCTGGTGATTATTATTTCAAATCATTCTACACCGATTCCCGAGTGACAATGGAATTTGAACCGGGTACAAGAATTTGGATTGCTGAAAATGTTAGAATAGGAAATTATAACAAATTGCAACAAACTAGTCGTTATGGAGACTTCTTTATCTACGTAGGTCAAGATGTATCTGTAGAAACCAATGTGCAAATGGATGCAGTTGTCGTTGCACCACATGCGGATGTTCGTCTTTCCTCAGGAAGCCATATTCGCGGTTATGTTTATGCACAGTCGCTTGATGTTCAACCAGATTGTATTGTTGAATAGGATGGGGGTAAATATGTATAAGAGTGTAAAGATTATTGTTGTTGCCTTGGTCTTTTGTTTGACTTCTGTATTTGCTGCTCCTAATGGTGAATTGGAAGGTAATCAAAGGGGACCTATTAGTAACGAAAAACCGTATAATTTCGGCATTCCAGGTTATGCAAATATTTACATAAAAAAGTATAGTTTGGATGTAATGCCGGCTGATGATGAACGTCTCTACATTGAATTTGAACATGAATTTAAATATGGAGGTCAAACATATAATGGTGTTACAATATACGGAAATAGGAGAATTTTTCTAGGCGATCATCGATTAACTAATTCTTCGTCTCTAGAAGGTGATGGTGTTTATCCGTATGTTAAGCCTATAGATAATAACATCATTCCTAGTGTAGGAAACAGTCATATTGACGTTGCTTGGAGAAAATTTGACGATCATAATGATGTTTTTACTGTGATTGAGATTGGATCCTTCCAGGTGGCTGGTCAAACAGACCCTCTGCTATGTCAGGTGTCGTTCTATGAAGATGGTGAAATCCAAGTTCAGTATTGGAATAGAAGTCGTTCTGACGCGTATAAGAGTATGGGTTCGGGTTCCGTATATATGAAGGAGCGAGATTACATGCGGACTCCATATGTATATACCGGAGTTCAAAGAGTTACGTTATCAGATGCTGCTAACAATTCAATTTATGCTAGCGGACCAATTGAAATTTTCAACAAGGGTAAATTGCGAGATGGTTGGATTGCAAAAGGCTTTAGCACCGATGAAGCACAATTCCAGATAATTGACGATGAAATTGATGTCGATTTTGGATCGAAATCGCTTGGGTCTGGTGGTGTGATTGCTTATGATTTTGCTCGTGAAAATCCTGTTGTCGGAAGTTTTTATGGCCTAATGCTTAAGGTTTATTCAGTTAACTTTGGTGATGGAAATACATCAACAAGTCCAACACCAGTGCTTTTCTGGTATTTTCAAGAACACAAATCTTTTAATAATAATGCTCACAACGCTAATTATCCGTATTTCCTAAATTCATCAGATTTTTCCTTCAGATATACAAGTGAAGTCAATGAAAATAGCGTTTTTTATACTCCGGGAGATTATCCGCAACGTACTACTATTACCCCTGCCGCGTACAAGACAACCTGGGATGAATATTTAAAGACTTCAGGAGTTGATCCTGATACGATTATTGCTCCTGCCATAAAAATGATGACGTGGGGTGGTGGAAAAAACAGGCGTATTCGCATTACATACGCTGCGTTCAAACCCCTACAGCCAAGATCAATTCAGTTCTTTCCTCCTAAAGCTTATTCCATAAAATATGAGGGTAACGCGGGTTACATGACTGTAAATGGTCAGAAAGCACCTCTTTTTATGGTTGGTAACTCTAAGTTTGAGGCAGTCGTTCATTCTGGCCCTGGCTATATTCTGAAACAAGTTTTTGTTAATGGACATGAAGCATTTAACGCTGATAATCCAAATTTGACACTTGAGGGCATATCCGTTGTTTACGACGTAAATCAGAAAACGGCTGTTGTAAAAGCAAATGCTGTTATATGCAACATGACTATTAAGGCTGTTTTTGAAGAATGCTCAGAACAAGAACGAAATTTGCCAAAAGTTGTTCCTTCTTATGTAAAGAAAGAAGTGTTCCTGGATCCTGCGGACAGAACGAAAATTTTAGAAACGTACTCCGTTAAGGATGGTTTTGGTCGTGTTGTTCAAACACAAGTTCCTATTAATACGGGTAAATTTAAGGTTACAGCATTGTATCTGGATGAGGCTGGTAATACCAAATATGCTCCATTACCGTATGTTTCTTCTAATAAGCATTCCTATGAATATGAAGATATGTTCTGCGAAAAATGTGTAGATAAGTCTAGAGATTATTACAATGGAGATACGCAAACGTCAAAGGAGAGGATCGACTCTTACAATCATCCTTATACGGAAACAGAGCATTACTATGGTTTGAACTCTGCGATTACAGTAAAACAAGCTGGTATGGGCGAGGCTAGTTTTGATTTGGGTGAAAAGTTTGCTCAGTCATGGAGAATTCCTTTGGCAACATCTAGTTCTAAGGAGTTTTTTACAAAATCTCAACTTGAAAATGCATTAACAGAAACAATCAATTCCAACGGCAATGAAATTGAGAATGTTTATAAAAATAAATTGGCAACTATTTCTGGTAACGATTTTGATTTTGAACAAAATGAATTTGATTATCCCTATGTTTTGACGATTAATTTATCATTTGATGGAGTCTTTACTCAAAAGATTCATGACGCAGCAGGAAATCTCTATGCAGCATGGATGACCCATGATGATGAAGTCCTTATAACTCGCAACGTATACGATCCTAAAACAACTTTGTTACAGAAATCCTACGTGGAAAATCACAATGGATTTGAAACTTCATATACGTACGATGAAGTTGGTCGAATCATTGCTTCTGTGTCTCCTGATCGAGGTCGGTCTGAGACAAAATATGATTCAAAAAATAGGATTCGATTTACTCGAGATGCAAGGCAAATTGCGAAGGGCAAAGATTATTTTGACATTTTTGAATATGATGATGAGGATAGACTTGTTCTTACGGGTGAAATTCGTGGAAATTGTGGTGGTTGTTCTTTTGATGTGTCTGCTGATCAAAATCTGGAAAGTTATATTTATACAACAACTAGAACCATTTATGGTTTGCCTGATCCGGATTTGATGAAAAATTACGATAGCAAGCTTGATCCAAAAATTGTGGATGATATCACTTCAAGAATTGAAGGTGTTATGCCCTATGAAGCTGGTGCGATAGTGTCTTACAACCAGGATGGTAAGGTGAATACTATTAAATTCTCAAGCTACGATAATCTGGATCGAGTGAAAAACAATTGGATTGTAAATTTGGTTGAAGACCAAGTTCCTGTTGTCGAATTTGATTATACATACAATTCTGCAGGTGATGTTGAATCTGAAATTATCAAAGACTGGGATTATTCTGCCGGCCAGTGGAAGTTCATTAGCGGTAAGTCTTATTCTTATGACAAATTTGGACTTTTAGAGTCGGTAAGTGAACTTATGGATGAAAATCGATCAACAAGCAAAAAACTTGTTGATTACAACAGGAATGATGTTAACACTTTGGAAAGTGTTACCTATAGAGATGGAAATTCAAAGTCTGACATTGTTGTTACGAAAAGTATTGAAAATGATATTTATGGTCGAACCACAAAAATTGATTACGTAAATTCTGCGGGAAAATCTGTTTATAAGGAAAATTTGACATATGCAGATCCGTTGGTTAATAGAGTTCGGGAAAAGTCTCGTTCATGGATGTTGCCTAGCCAAAATAGAACGGATTCTAAAGAAAAATTTGAGTATGATGATTTGGGCCGTCTTGTAAACTTTACTACAGATAACGAAGATGTTGGTAACGCATCTTATAGTTATGACATCTTTGGTCGTCTTGTTTCAAAGTTTGAAAAGGATACAACACTTCGTTATGCATATGAAGATGGAAGTTATCGGCCGATATCTGTATTCGCCAATGATGTGGAATTGGAAAATGCCCTCAAATTTGATGAGTCAGGTAGTATTTGGCTAGATGGTTACAACAAGGCTGCTTATAAATTAAATTCTAAGGGTTTGCCCGAACGAATAGCGTTGTATGGAGAGAATTTACCCTCGTCTCTAACATTAAATGACGTCAATAATGGACGTGTTTACGACGAAGAGTACGGAAATATTAAAATGGCTTATGACGAGTCAGGAAATCGTATTTGGGAACGTAAGTATACAAGTGGTGGCTTGGAATGGAGTGTTGTCAACATTCCTGGACTTGGCGTGTATAAAAAAGAACAATTGAAACCCTTTAAAATTGATCGACTTGATTTGGTTGGGGGCGGCTTCCGTAATGGTGTTGGCTCTGAGGCTGTATATCCGATGAAAGACGCTCAGGGAAATGTTCGGGCGTATATAAGCCGCTCAGGAGTACAGTCTGCCTATGATTATCGTCCGTTTGGTCGTGAAGAACTTATCGAAGAAGGTTCTGCGGCTTTGACTGATGATCGTCGTTGGCAAGGCAAAGAATTCGATGGCGAACATGGCAAGTATTACTTTGGTGCCCGTTATTTTGATCCGTTCTTTGGCATTTGGGCAAGCCCTGACCCCGCTGGCCAGTATATGAACCCCTACACATTTGGTGGTGATCCGGTGAATTTCGTTGATCCAACAGGTTTGTGGGCTTTTGATGCGGGAATTTTCACCATTGGATGGGACTCTAACCGTGGTTGGAACTTTGGTGTGTCTTCGGGTATTTTCTCTTACACCTGGCACCAGGATGGCTCAAAGACATTTGATGTTTCAATTAGCGGAAGCTACCAGTGGTACATATTCAACTTTGGTGGGCAATTGGGGTATAGCTATAATACCTATAGCGGTCATTCTTTGTCTGCAGGTGGACACGTTTGTGTTGGCTTGAAGGAAGATGAGGCTGGAGCTTGTGCAGGTCTCGAGGCTGGTGGAGCTTTGAATTGGGATGCCTATGGTAATTTCCTTGGTGCAACAGCGTATGCAGGGGCTTTTGCTCAGCTGCAAGCTAGCGACGGAACCCCCATTGCTAAGGTTAATGGGGGGTACGAAGCTGGATTCCTTGGCATGGAAGGTCGAGGCTTGTACGCCGGAGTAAGTGCGGACAAGGATGGTTCAAGCCTTTATGCAAACTGGGCCGAAAATGGTGGCTGGAGCTATGGTGGATCTGCCAAAGTTTACTGGCACAATTATGGTGAAGGAGTAATTTCGTTCGAAACAATGGGCTATACTCTTCAATTTGGCACAATTCTCAGTTCTGATTTAAATTTGGCTAGTGACGGAAGCCCATTAGCTAAAGCTGCAGATAGAGGCAAATTTGATGAAGAAGGATATTATGTGATTACTGGACATGGAGGCAAAGATGCCATTACGGGAGAACCAATTATTAGAAATGAACACATTACTGTAGCAGAGAATGATAAAAAACGTTTTTTGGCTGAAAATGGAATACCGTATAGTAAAGATAATGCAATGGGTGCATTGATAACTCTTCAAGGTCAAAATGCTGAGGCTTTGGCCGAACAAATTAAAAGAGATCCTAGATATAAGCCGGGTCAAGCCATAAAATTGCAATCTTGTGAAAATGCTGCTCTTGCTATGGAATTATCCAAACTATTGCCAAATACTAACGTAATGGGAGCAACAACCAATGTCGTTGATGGCGGATTTAAAAGCTGGTTCACAAAAAGAGGCTATTATTTGAAAGATAATGGAAATTGGAATACTTATCGAAATGGCTCTTTAATTTCTTCTAAGGCAGGAGGATGGGGTGCAGAAACTGGATGGTAAAAAAACAATTGTAAAGACTGTGTTGTTTGTTTTATCCGGACTTTGTGCAGGAATGGTTGTTTTTTATTTGTCCTCACAGGGAGAATTTAAATCAGTGCAAATGAATGAAGAAATTTCGTTTATTGTCGAAAAGGCTCGATGGTGCAATGAAAATTTTAATAAAAAACACAGCTTCGTGTTTGAGGACATCACAAACAACTGGGTGTCTTCTTTTGTAACCGATTCAAATGGATATGTTGTTGGATTTCACAGGCCTGGTAATCTTCAACAAAACGTTTTCTTTGGTGAGAACATAGGTCCGTTTATCGGGAATCCTGCTGATAAGGAACACCTGGTGTATTTAGGTGTGAAAGATGGGGAATTGATATGCGAATAAAGAAAGTGTTGAAGTGTGTGCTAAAATCGTTTTTTTTGTTTGTCGCTTTTGCATCTTTGCTTTTATTTTCATTTTCCTTGAATTATGCGATGGCCCAACAATCAGAAATTTACGCAATTCAAAATAATGAAATGCAGTCAATAAGGCAATCTGAACTACAAAAGAAAAATTATGATATAGAAAATTGGGTGATTTACAATGAAGACGAAAAGTATCTTTATTTATGTAAAGGCGACATGTATGGATTTGGTGTGAAATTTTTGCTATTTAAAATCACGAACGGATTCTTGTTCGGAAAAAAAATTAACAAGTAGCGGTGGTTAATCTCTTCCGGGTTAATTTTTACAGATGGACTGAGCCGTGATTTGAACAGAGGAAAAAATTCTAAAAAAAACTTAACAAGTCCAGAATAACTTGATTTGATAAGATGTAAAAACAAAACAGGTGGGCGTTTTGAATTGACCATAAAAAATGTTATATTTACCCAAGGTTTAAATAGGAGAACAATTTATGAAGTGTAAGTTTATACTTGGGCTTGCTTTGACGGCTTTGTGGGCTTGCGACAATGGTAACGATGTAACGAAGCCTTCTGACGATTCTTTGAGTGAAAAATCCTCTAGTTCTATTCAGGATACTGGTGCTCTTAGTTCTTCTAGCCTTGTTGAACTGTCTTCTGCAACGGTGGATGAATCTTCTTCTTCCCTAAGTTCCAGCCAGAACGAAGTTCGTAGCAGCTCTTCTGCCGTACAGGCTAAGAGTTCTAGTTCTGCGAAGGTGTATACGAACTACGATCCGGTTACCGGAATTCTTACCGATGAACGCGATGGTGAAAAATACAAGACCGCAAAAATTGGCGATCAGATTTGGATGGGCGAGAACCTTAGATACATTGACAATGAAACTTCGGTTGATTGTTATCTTTGGGACAAGAAAATAACTGACTCTGTTGCAACTCAATATGGACGACATTATTCATGGATGGTTGCCACTCAGCTGTCTTGCGATTGGGACTACGTATTGACCAGTACATCGGATACTCCTGTCATTGTTGAACCTCTCCAGGGGATTTGTCCGGATGGATGGCATGTTCCTTCCTTGAACGAATGGACTACTTTATTCAGTTCTGCGCCTATCGGAAGCCTTTTGTCAACCCAGTGGAAAGAAATTCTGCATGGCTATGATGGCACGGATGATTACGGATTCTCACTTCAGCTGGGCCGATATGAAGTTGAGGATTTCCAGGAGTTCATAATGATCGAGGAATATTCGAAATCCGAAAATTACACAATTGCTGTCTACCACGATGAAAAACCGGTTCATTTAAGAAGAGAACCTAAAACACAGCACTTTGCGTATTTGCGTTGTATAAAAGACTGATTTTTTGTTAACAAAAAAACAACTTTAAAAACACCCCCGATTTTACTAAATTTGGCGACGAAATATCCATGATGGAGTATTTCGGGGGTTATTTTGAAATTCTCGACTAGTTTTAGACTTTTTGTAGTCCTTTTTAGCTTTATTTGCGTTTCTGTTTTTGCACAGCAGTCTCAAAATGCGCTGCCGCCTTTGCCCATTCCAGATTCTGTTGTCATCAAGAATCTGAATGTCAAGAATACCGAAATTCGCGACTTGCTGCAAGGTATGGCGGTTCAGTATGGCCTGAATTTGTTCCTGGCTCCCGAAGTCAAGGGGCCTGTAACGGTAAACTTCAATAATCAGCCTTTGAAGGATGCCTTGCGCGTGCTTTTGCAGGGGAATGGTTATGAGTATGTTCTTGACGGCAGTGTAATTCGCGTGCAGAAGCCGGTGGTGAAGGCTCCGGAACCGCCCAAGGCTCCCGAAAAACGTTTCGTTGTTGAGTGGACAAAGGAGACCCCGGATCATGTCCGGGGTGACAAGGATGGTGCGACGAATGCAGGTCTTTTGACCATTGATGTGGAAGATGCTCCCCTGGATAAGGTGGTCCGCAAGATTGTGGAAGTTTCTGGCAAGAACATTTTGCTGGAACAGGGCAATTCCAAGTCTGTCACGGTTTTTGTGCAGAACATGCCTTTTGAACGTGCGGTCCGCCACTTGGCAGAATCTTCTGACTTGAGCTATGACGACGAAGAGGGAATTGTCACCATCAAAAAGTCCACATGGAATCTTGGTGGCAAGAACAAGGAAAACAGCAACAAGTTTAAGGTCCGCCTCTCTAGCGATTCTCTTTTGTCTATCGAGGCTGTGGAGGCTCCCTTAGCTTCCTTGCTTAGCGAGATTCTTTCCCAGACCAAGTTGAACGCCATGGTCTACGGCAAACTGGATGGCCAGGTGACTGCCCATATGTCCGGTGTTCCGGTTCGCGAAACGCTCAAGTACTTGTTCCGCGGTACGGCCTATACTTTCTGGGAACGTAACGGTGTGTACTTTATCGGCCCTCACGAAATGCAAACTGCCGATAATTCCTTGTTGATCAAGTTGAAGCACCTCAAGGCCGAAGATGTGATCAAGCTTTTGCCTTCTACTTTGACCAAGGGCACCCAGATTCAGGTGGTCAAGTCCCAGAATGCCTTGATGGCTGCCGGTAGCTACGATGTGCTGGATGCTATTTCCCAGTATGTAGAAAAGATGGACTTGCCTGTGGCCCAGATTTTGATTGAGGTCCTGGTGGTTGACCTGGATTTGGAAAAGGGTCATAATCATGGCTTGAATTTGTTCTTTGGTAATGCCGCCAAGAGTGTTGGCTCCGAGAACTTGTTCCCAAGTGTTGACCAGACTTTGAATTCCAAGCAGTTGCAGCGTGTATTCAATGGTATTGGCCTTGGCGAAATTGTCAGCATCCCCAAGGATCTTGTTACAAAGATCAATGCCATGGAGCAGGAAAAGATCCTGGATGTAAAGGCTCGTTCCCAGATTGCAACCTTGAATGGCGAAACTGCAGTGCTTACCATTGGTCAGACTCAGTATTATATGATGGCTTCCGAAGTGGATTACAACCAGGGCGATGCGGTCACTTCCAAGACGACCCAGCGTTTTGAACAGATCGAGGCCAACTCCAACATTACTGTGACTCCCTATGTGACTGGCGAAGGGGAGATTACCTGCGAAATTGTTCCTGATTTTTCTGAACCGGAAGGTAGCTTTAGCAGCGAAGTTCCGCCCACGTTGAACAAGCGTTATGTCAAGTCTTCTGTGCGCCTTCGCGATGGCGAAACCATTGTGCTGGGCGGCATGGTCAAGGAAAGTGTCAGCGATGTTCATAGGCAGGTACCGTTCCTAGGTTCCATTCCCGTGATTGGCTGGTTGTTCCGCAATGTGGAACGTGTTCACAGCAAGAGCCAGCTGCTGATTTTCGTGACGCCCCATATTTACTACGGTTCCGAAGGCAGTGTAGATGTGGCCGACGAAATCGCCCGCGCCAAGATGCCCTTGGTGAACGATAAGAAGGTCGATGCCAAGGTGAAGGAAATGACCGCCGAGAAGACTGCAGAAAAGTCTGTAGAAAAGCCTGCCGAGGGCAAGTAGTGGCCAACGCTTTCCGCACAGCATTGAGTGTATCAACGGGTCGGTACTGGTGGGTACTGGTAGCCCGTGATGGCTCCAATGGCGGTGTCGCACAGGTTTTGCGTGTGCTTCGCGGTCGAGGGGCAGGTCATAGCTATGTGGATTTGTCCTACTCCGGCACTTTCGAGGAGTGCCGCCGCTTTCAGGTGGCCAATGGCGGTTCTGCCGATGGCATCCTTTTGGTTGACGATGCAACTCCGGTAAAGATGGTCCAAATCGGCGACGAAGAATTCAAACGTGAAAGTTTTGAATATGTCAATTCCATTGATGGTGATTTTGCTGTGGTCGCTCTTCGCCGATCCTTCGAGGAATTGGTTGAAGAGGTGGAAAAGGTGGAATTCAAGATTTTTGCCCACCTGCCTGTTTTGTTCTTTGAAATCGAAATGCTTCGCCAGCAGGATTTGTCTGGGGCTAAGCTGTTCAAGAATACGGAAAATGGGGTCACCAAGGCCTGGTACTTTGACCAGGGTGAATTTTACTGGTTCAGCAAGGCTTTTGGATCTTCCGAAGGCGAGGATTGCGTTAAAATTGTGGACTTTGTCAAGGAACGTTTCTTCCAGAAATCTGTAATCGTCGAAGAATTTTCGCCCAGCGCCGAAGATATGACCAAGGTGGTGGCTGAAGATGCATGGCTTTTCCGCACGGATCATTTGCCGGTGTTTTCTACGATGCCCGATAATGGGGCTGTTGCCCGAATTCGCGAAGCCGCACTTTTCCGTAGGACTTTCAAGGCTTGCGTTGGCGTACTGGTAACCACCTTGCTGGTGACCCTGGCTTTTTGGGGCGGTGTTTCCTGGTACGTTTCCAAGACTCAGACCCAGGTGGCTGCCATCGAAAAGAGAATCGAAACTCGCAAGGAGCTGGACCGCGTTTGGAAAAAGCTGGAAGCCGACAAGGCTGGTACAGAAAAGTTCCTCAGCCATCGCAGTCGCTCTTCCTCCTTCTTGTCGCTTATTACCGCGGATTTACCCACGGATACTTGGATAACCCATTGGTCCGTAAACGGAAACGTTCATTCCATGCAGGGGTACTCTGCCACGTCCGAAGAAGTTTCTGAATTCCTGTCTACTTTGGAACATGAAAAACGATTGATAAATGTTCGCTTGCGTTCTACGGAAAAAACCACATTCAAGCGTAAGCCTGTAGTGAAATTTGACTTGTCTGCGGAGGTGATTCCATGAGTGGATTTCTAGCCCGCTACAAGTACACCTTGCTTACCGTTTTGTCTGTCGTGGCTCTGGTTGCTATCATCGGAGTGTATTTGTTCCCCAGGATGAGGGATGCCAGTGGCATATTGGTGGCCATCCGTTCCGAAATAGGGGAGTCTTCGGTTTTGGACAACGGCACAACGTCGCCGGATTCGCTAATCGCCAACTACAAAAAGATTTCATCGGAACTGGATTCTTACGTGAATGTATCGGTGTCTTCTTCCAAGATACTGACATTTATTCTGGAAGCATCCAAGCAAAACGAGGTTGTTCTTCAGGATTTGTCAACCGGCGAGGTGGCAAGGCGTGGCGAGAATCTGGAATACCCCGTAAGGTTCAAGGCTAATTCCGGATTCCCTCAGTTCTTGCGATTCTTGACCACCTTGGAAAACAGCACCTACAGTGTCAAGGTCGTTAATGTGGACATGCGCCCCGGTGTGGCTTCTGTCTATCTGTCGGTCCTCAGCAAGGCAGGTCACGATGAATAAGTTCCTTGTTCTCCTGGTGACTGTTACGCTCATGATCTGGGGTGTATTCCTGTTCAAGATGTCTGATAAGGTGGATTCCCAGAAAGGCCAAAGTGAATCTGGATTGTTTGAGGATTTGTCTGGTAAAACGCCCCTGGATATTGAAACCCGCCTGGATTTTAAGAGCCTGCTTTTTCGCTTGAACCCGCAGGAAATGCCGGAAAATGACTTGCGCGATCCCTTCAAGGTTCCCACAAGCATTTTGCCACCGCCTAAGCCCCGTGTGGTGAAGGTTGCCTCCGCCCCTGTGGAAGCCCCGGTGGCAGTGGCTCCGCCTCCTCCCAAGCCGCCTTCCATTAC
>JAZRXW010000029.1:0-4578 GCA_045600425.1 Fibrobacter sp. | reverse complement strand
CGATACTATCGAAAGTTGTCTCCTTAAAATTTATGCAGCCACCCAGGAACAGTTTGTATTCATCATCGACGAATATGACGCGCTCATTCGCGAAAGGACTTCTCAGGAATACTTTGGGCATTTTCTGTCATTCTTGAACGGATTGTTTAAAAATCCAGAGCTATCCCCCGCCATCGCCCTTGCCTATATCACGGGCATTCTTCCAATCGTTCGCGACAAGGTGCAGAGTAAGCTGAACATATTTGAAGAATACACCATGTTGGGTGCGGCGCCTTTGTCCAGTTGCATCGGCTTTACCAATGATGAAGTACAAGCACTCTGCGAAGACCACAATATGGATTTTGAAGAATGCAAGCGCTGGTACGACGGCTACAATTTGAATGGTGTGGAAATCTACAATTCCAATTCCGTTGTCAAGGCGATGCGAGCAAAGGAATTTTCTGGTAACTGGAACCAGACCGGCGCCTTCAATATTTTACTTGATTACATCCTCATGGATTTTGAAGGAATCCTTGAAGATGTAAAGTTCATGATTGGTGGCGGCAAGGTGGACGTGGATACGCTATCGTATCTGAATACCTTGACAGATTTCCGCTGCAAGGATGACGTTTTCACTTACCTGATGCACCTGGGCTATCTGGCTTACGACCGCGTAAATAAGCAGTGCTACATCCCGAACCGCGAGGTCCGCGACGAATGGATCCAGTCCATCAAGCTCGCCCCCGATTACAAGGGCGTGATGGAGCTGGTGAACAATTCCAAGAAACTGATTGAGGCAACCGCCGAATGCGATGCGGATGCTGTCGCAACAGCGCTTGACAAGGCTCATACCCAGATCTGCAACAACCTGAACTACAACAACGAGGGAACGTTCCAGGCGGTAATCTGCCTTGCGTATTTCTACGCAAATCTGAAGTACACCATCGTCAAGGAACTGCCCAGCGGCAAGGGCTACGCCGATGTGGCCTTCATCCCGTATGTTCCCAATGTTCCGGCGATTATCATCGAACTCAAGCGCAACAAGAGCGCAGGCACAGCCCTCACGCAAATCGAAGAAAAACGCTACTTTGATTGCCTCGAAAAGTACCAGGGCGACCTTCTGTTCGTGGGCGTGAATTACGACGACGAAACCAAGGTCCACACCTGCGAAATCAAGAAGTTCGTGAAGTAAAGGGCGACAATCAGCAGCAGTTGTCAAGTAATACTTTACAACTGAATCTGGAAACGTACACTACTCTAGCGCAATCAGGTAATTTGAATCCACCTATTCGCACATTTTACAACATTCCATCAATCAACGAGTGATAGACTTCGGGGCATTCCAACTGGGTGATGGTCGTGATCTTGCCGCCTGCATCCTTTGACGAAGCACCGCAATGGAAAATCTTCTCGTTTTCAGTTCCATAATCAAGTACGATATAGCGGTCGTGAAACCTGCCTCCGGTAGGCTTTGAATCAATAACAACATCCGGACGCACAGCATTAAAGTCTGCAATCATGGTCGCAGTTAAAGAGTTGCCGCCACGCTGATCACTGAAGATAATCACCTCAACATTTTGAGCTACACAGCGCAATAAATCCAAAGCCTTGACACCGACATAGTTGTCAATCACAAAAATAGAACGTTCTGCAAGCCCATAAATCTGCGTATAGGCAACATCGGCCTCCAGCTTTTGTCCATTCAGAATCAAGTGATGCTTAATTAAATTCGGGTTGATCTTTATTTCATCCAACGCATCAAAAACATGTTGAAACCGTCTTGATGTTTCTTGTTCAAGAGCAACCTGCTTTCGTTCAAGAAAGTCGAAACGTTCATTTAACAAACCATTAACAGTAAAATGTTTGCGCATTCCTACAAATGCATCCATGATAGCAATATTAACCTGGATAGCCCGATTGCTACGAAGAACAGACGAAAGCATAGCAACCCCCTGTTCCGTAAAGGCATAAGGTCTTGTCGAGGAATGTTTCAAACTTTTGAACCGGTCACAAGTTGTGACCAGTTCTTTTTGAGTTATTTCTTCAAGCTGAAAGCAAGACCTGCGTTCCATTTACTTCTAAAATTAAATTTTCAATGCTAGCACCAGGAATTACCGGAATATTTTTTTCATTCTCGGCGACATCAGCCGAAACATTCTTTTTTGGCATAACAAGCCTTCTGCAATACAAGCGAAAAACAAATCACAGAATATATCAATAGCGGCGCTTTCTAGGCCGTGACGAGCCAAACCAGCACAAGGTTCGCTCAAAAGATAAACAAATGAGCACCATTTGTCAAGAGCTTGCTGAAAATTTTTAAGCCAGCCCCAGATACACCTGGTTATATTTTTTGGCCATTACGGAAATGGCGAACTGGACGGCAAGCTTTACAGCATCCCATCAATCAACGAGTGATAGACTTCGGGGCATTCCAACTGGGTGATGGTCGTAATCTTGCCGCCTGCATCCTTTGACGAAGCTCCGGAATGAAATATTTTCTCTTTTTCAGTTCCATAGTCAAGTACGATATAGCGGTCGTGAAACCTGCCTCCGGTAGGCTTTGAATCAATAACAACATCCGGACGCACAGCATTAAAGTCTGCGATCATAGCCGTAGTCAAAGGGCCACTGCGCTGATCACTGAAAACAGTCACCTTCACATTTTGAGCAACACCGCGCAACAAGTCCAATGTCTTTACGCCAACATAGTTGTCAATCTCAAAAATAGAACGTTCTGCAAGCCCATAAATCTGCGTATAGGCAACATCGGCCTCCAGCATTTGTCCATTCAGAATCAAGTGATGCTTGTATGTGGATGGATCATGGAAATACTCCATGACCTTGCCAAGCGATTTCTGGGTATCACGAAAATCATTTTTCAGACCAAGCACATCGGTACGAATTTCGGCAATTTCATGAGAATGTCGAGCCGCGAGAGTCGCAATTTCAGCGCAGTTAGAACAGCCAAGCAACTGTTGATTTTCAGAGGCTATGTAATCTTTCATTTCTTTAAACAAAAGCATTATGGCAATGCTTTGCTTAACGGCAAGCATCCCCTTAAGAACAGTCATCAGCATATAAATGCCCTGCTCCGTAAAAGCATAGGGCAAATAGACTCTACCTCCTTTTACCCCTTTGACCTGCATCGAGGTGCAATTTTTGCACCTCGATAATTCAGTGACTTCGTCATTAGTTAACTGAAATCGAAAAAAATCTGGGAAACGCTCGATATTATTCTTAACCTGTCTATTAAAATCTTTGGTACTATACCCATAAATTTCCACCAAGTCGGCATCAAGCATAACCTTTACACCACGGACGGTATAAACCTTGCTCTTGAGCATTTCTTCATCAACGAGAGCGAATTCTTTTACATTCTCGGCGACATCAGCCGAAACATTCTTTTTTGGCATAACAAGCCTTCTGCAATACAAGCGAAAAACAAATCACAGAATATACCAATAGCGGCGCTTTCTAGGCTGTGACGAGCCAAACCAGCACAAGGTCCACACAAAAGACACTGTATACTTTGGGTGTTTATGACCATCCGCAATCAAACTGCGGTCAAGCAGGGTCAGTTCAAGCGCAAATTCTCCCAAAATTGTCTAAATGTAAACTTGGGGCAACATTTGGGTAGGATTTAAACATTGTGGGTATACAGTGTCACTCAATAACATACACTTTTGTGCAGGAGTTGTCAAGAGACAGATTTTGGCTAAACCGGTCGCAATTTGCGACCAGATCATTTGAGCCAAGTTTCTATCAAGCAAGACCTGCGAGCCAAACCAGCGCAAGGTTAAATGAGGCCAGTTGTCTCAGTGTTCGCCTTTTATTATATTACCGGATATGGGTAACTACGTCAATCCAAGTTATATGCTTTTTGAGCGCGCAACCAATGCACCGATTTTTGTCGATAAGTCCATGGTCGTTGCAGAGATCAACAAGTTGGTAAATACAACCAACAACATGGTCTGCATGTCTCGTGCGCGCCGTTTCGGAAAGACTACGGTGGGCAACATGCTCGCGGCGTATTACAGCAAGGGCTGCGACAGCCGCCACCTTTTTGCAGACCTAAAGATTGCAAGTGACCCGAGTTTCGAAAAGTATTTGAACAAGCTGAATGTGATTCAGATTGACCTGGGATCACTTTGTTCCACCTACAAGGGCGAAGATATCATCGCATTGGCAGAGTCGGAGGTTTGTCGAGAACTCAGGGAACAGTTTCCGAACGTCGAAATTGAATCTGACCGCCTAGAGATGGCTCTCAGACGAATTTACTCCGCCACCCAGGAACAGTTTGTCATCATCATCGACGAGTACGATGTATTGGTCCGCACGCAAACCAAACGTGAATACTTTGAACATTTTCTGGACTTCTTGAACGGACTGTTCAAGAACGTCAACCTGGCCCCAGCCATCGCCCTTGCCTATATCACGGGCATTCTGCCTATTGTCCGTGACAAGGTGCAGAGCAAGCTGAACATGTTCCGCGAATACACCATGCTGAATGCCGGCAGGCTCGCCAGCTGCATCGGTTTTACCAACGAAGAAGTGCAGGCTCTATGCAAAGAACACAACCTTGATTTTGAAGAATGCAAA
>JAZRXW010000028.1:0-21975 GCA_045600425.1 Fibrobacter sp. | reverse complement strand
GAAAGCGAACGCCGCGAACTGATGGCGAACTTGAACCGCTTTGGATTGCGGAAAATTGCGGGGGCCCTCATGTGGCTGCTTCGTGAATCGCTTTGCCTTGATGATGGTTTTATGCTCTGTAAGCCCGACGAATTCCGCGGGAGGTGGCTCCTGCGGGAAATCCTGAAGGGCGGCAACTTTGGCCGCCATACAGGTGGCGGTCGCCTCAAATGGCTCTACTGGTGGTTTGGCAAGCGCAAGAAATCCCTAAGTTACTGGCGTTTTGATTTGGCGGAAACCTTCTGGGCGGAAGTCGATTACTGGAAAATTTTTGTAGAAAACACTTCGACACGAATCCGGCTGCGCAAGATTTCCCTTAGGGACGAGAAGTTCTGATATTCAACGCTTCTTTCTTTTTGCTAAATTTTGACACAGAAAAATTTTAACCCGCGTAACGCGCGGAATCTCGCGACGAACCTTTCAGACGGAAAACCGCCTAGAAGGTGGCTGCCGCGAAAAAGGAATACAATATGTGCGATTGCTGCAATAATAAGCGCCCGGTTCGTGTACGTTTTGCACCTAGCCCCACTGGCTACCTCCACGTAGGTGGTGCCCGTACCGCTATTTACAACTACTTCTTTGCTAAGGCCATGGGTGGAACCTTCTACCTGCGTATCGAAGATACCGACCGTAAGCGCTATAACGAAACTGCACTTCACGACCTGATGCGCGACTTGAAGTGGTTGGGCCTGCAGTGGGACGAAGGTCCGGGTTGCGAAGGTGACTGCGGCCCTTACTTCCAGAGCGACCGTCTGGCTATCTATAATGAACAGATCAAGAAGTTGCTGGACTCCGGCGATGCCTACTACTGCTTCTGCACCGAAGAACGCTTGCAGGAAGTCCGTGCCGCCCAGGAAAAGGCCGGCGTCTCTGTGACCGGTTATGACCGTCACTGCCGCAGCATAAGCCGGGGAGAAGCCGAAGCCCGCATTGCCGCTGGCGAAAAGGCTGTAATCCGCTTCAAGGTTCCCGAAACTGGCGTTACCGAATTTGACGACGTGATCCGTGGCCACATTGCCTACCAGAACGAACTGCTGGACGACCTGGTTCTCATCAAGCGCGACGGCTATCCCACTTACCATTTTGCAAGCGTTGTGGACGACCACCTGATGGGAACTTCCCATGTGCTTCGCGGCGACGAATGGATCAGCTCCACTCCCAAGCACGAACTTTTGTACAAGGCCTTCGGTTGGGAACCTCCGGTATGGTGCCACCTGGCGGTGATTCTCGATAAGAACGGCGGTAAGCTTTCTAAGCGTAAGGGTGCCGCTTCCGTTGGCGACTTCCGCGACCTGGGCTACCTGCCCGAAACTCTGGTGAACTACCTGGCACTTCTGGGCTGGAATCCGGGCGACGACCGCGAAGTCATGAAGCTGCAGGAAATGATCGATGCCTTCAAGTTGGAACGCATCAATCCCAAGTCCGCTATGTTCGACGAAAAGAAGTTGCAGTGGATGAACGGCCAGCACATTCACATGTGCGACGATGCAGCCCTCCTCTCCATCATGAAGGAAGGCCTTGCCGCCAAGGGCTTCGACCTCTCTAACGAACCGGAAGCTCGTCTCCTGGAAATCGTAAAGAACCTGAAGCCCCGCGCACACTTCGTGCAGGACCTGGCAGAAATGTCCACCTACTTCTTCAAGGCTCCGGAATCCTACGACGAAAAAGGTGCCAAGAAGCACTTCGGCGAAGGCTCCAAGGCCCTCTGCCAGCAGGTTCGCGACATGCTTGCCTCCATCGAAGATTTCAAGACCCCGGTCATCGAAAAGGAATTCTATGCTCTGGCAGAACGCATCGGCCACAAGGTGGGCGAACTGGTGGGCGCTCCCCGCCTGGCTGTCTCTGGCGTTACCGTAGGTCCTGGCCTGTGGGAACTTTTCGAAATTCTCGGCAAGGAAGAAACGCTCCGCCGTATCGACGTAGCCCTCCCGCTCATGGGATAATGAGCTGAGAGCTGAAAGGTTAAAGTATAAAGGATGATTCAAAAAAGAACGTTCTTTACCGGAGACCTTTAAACTTTAAACTTTATTCTTTAGGCTAGAATGCGTGCTCTTTTCCCTCATAGGTTGTACACTCAAAGGCTTTTCTGCCGCCGTTGCCAACAGGTGACGGACCACGGCATTTTTGCCCGTGAGAATTTTTCGACCTACGGAGGAATGGAGTCTCACATTCCCTTGCTCTGTTGTTGTGACAATTGCAAAACTCTCTTCATTGCTTTTTCACATGAGTTTGTTTTTTGTCGACCGGAAAAAATCAATGATGAGTATGCCAAGGTTTTTGGGGTGAATAGGATTACTCCGGGAAATTGGCTTTATTTCAAGGGAACCCAGAAACCTGGCATTGTAAAAAGTATTTTCCAGGCCCCAGACAAGGAAATCATTAACATCAGCTATGACGGTGGACCTGCTCAAAAAATAGAGTGTGAGAAAATTGAAATCCTAGAAGAGGATGCTCCCGGCGGGTACCGTTTATTGCCGGCACAAAGTGTCCACACGCTTATGGGTGATCACGTCTATCATGCGATTCGCGACCAGTTTGGTGTGGCTGTAGGGTTAGTCTGTGATGGGGAAAAGGATAAGCTGGCTGTCCTCCTGAAAGACAGAACATTGCTTTTTATTACGTTGCCCGAAATGGCTCAGAATTTGCCTAATGACAAATTGGAACAAATTGTGAAAGGAAAACTTTTGCAGGTGTTCCCTGAAGAAATGTCTCGGCTTACGTTGGATGTGGGTCAGGGAATAGTCTTCTTGAAAGGCTTTGTCAGAAATCTATCTCTGAAACGGGCTATTGTAGCTTGCATTAATGGTTTACCTAAGGTTCGTGGTTGCGTTGATTTTTCTCGAATACAGGCTGAAGATTTTGTATCCGATGCTCAAATTGAACGTGCCATTCTAGATTTGATCGAAGCACGGTCATCTAGATTTTTTAACTACGGATTACAAGTTTCAAATGGTCGTGTTGAAGTAGTTGCAAGTTGTAATAAAAAATATTTCTCAAAAGAATTTGAAAATCGCATTGCAGAAATGATTGGTGTCATTGATCTCAAATGTTGTATCAATCAAATTCCTGAAGAGGATTTAGAAAACGAAATTGTATGTAGACAAATCGAAACTGATTTGGCGGTAAACAACCTCTTGCAGGGTGCTTGCATCAAAGTGTCGTTTGTCAATAAAAAATATTTACTAGAAGGTTTTGTCCGGTCTGCCATCCAAAAGCAGGTCGCATTCTTGGCCACCGTAAGAAAGGTCAAGACGCCGATGGTGGAAAATCGTCTAAGGCAGAAATAATCTAATAAGGAATCTCTATGGCTACAGGTTATGAAAAAATCAGTTCAATAAAAAGCCTCTTGAAAACCAAGAGAACAGTGGATCAACTGGCAAAAGCCCTTGGTTGTGGAACACGTACTGTATTTCGTCATTTAGAAGTCTTGGAAAAGGAAAACTGTGGTCTTCGCAGGTCCAAGGAATGTGGTGCAACGTTCTACGTGATTCAGACTGAAGAAGAAACGAACTTCAATCAGAACATTGTAAAGCAGCTTGAAAAAATCAAGAAAAATATGTCTAGCGCCAATGCACAGGACATTAAGAATACAAAGCTACTTGATAAGATCATCGAGATGTTGCAAGTTACCAATCCTGATGATTTTAAGCCCGAGGCAATCACGACAGACCCAGATTACATTTTGGATTATGGTCCCTTTAGCGATAACAAACTGCAGTCCACCAATGTAAACCGTGTTTTGAAGGCTATCCACGATCGCTCCTATATCAAGATTTCCTACGTTCATTCTTCCGATGCTGCGGCACCCAGCGTAATCGAACTGCGCCCAATCAAGATTATTATGCGCATGGATACTTTGTATCTTGTTGCCGCCGATGAATCATTCGAGGATACCGGAATTTTCAAAAATTTCTTGTTTGAAAATATCGGAAATGTAACCATTAGCAGCAAGCCTTTTACAAAGATTTCCTTTGATGCCGCATTGCACTATAAGTTTACTTTTGGCAAGTATACAGACCCGAAAATCAAGCCGGAGGATGTTTCTCTGTTGGTAAAGTCCAAATGGCTCCAGACTCAGTTTGAACGTTCGCATTTCGCTCCGGAAGTGGTTACCCGCATAGATGCGGATAACAACATGATTGTGGATATGAAAATTCGAATTACCCCGGATTTTGAAACCTGGCTTTTGGGTGTTGCTCCGGACGTGAAAATTTTGAAGCCCCTATCCTTGAAAGAAAAAATCAAGGAAACGATGAAAAAAACTTTGGCTGAAATGAATGACTAGGACATCGTAAAGATGGAACACAATCTTTCTGATTACAGCTTTGAATTTCCGCCGGAACTGATTGCCAGTCGTACGGCAGGCAAGGGCAAGACCCGCATATTGCACTGCCCGAAAGATGGTGGCGAACGCCACATCATGAAGGCTCCCGAAATCGTTGACTTGTTCAAGCCTGGTGACTGTCTTGTGGTGAACAATACCAAGGTGATTCCTGCTCGTTTGTACGGCAAGACCATGCACGACGGGGATGTGGAAACCCTACTGGTCCAGGCCATGATTCCTGCTGAAGATGGTTCGGCTCGCTACGAGGCTCAGGTCCGTCCGGGCAAGGCTTTCAAACTTGGTCGCGAGTTGATGATTGCCGGCGTAAAGACTACGGTGGAATCCATCAATGAAGATGGTTCCCGCGTGCTGCGTTTTGCTGTTACACCCATCGAGTTGGAAGCGGTCATGAATGCTCAGGGCCATGTTCCGCTGCCGCCCTACATAAACCGTCCGGATGACGAAGAAGACAAGAAGGCCTATCAGACTATTTTCGCCAAGTATTCCGGTGCTGTAGCCGCCCCGACGGCTAGCCTCCACTTTAGCGAAGAAATGCTCTCTGCGTTGAAGGCTAAGGGTGTGTACGTTGCCGAGGTGACACTTCATGTGGGTCCCGGCACCTTCCAGAATATTTCCGTAGAAGATTTTACCCAGCACAAGATGCACGGCGAACACTACGAACTGACTCAGGAAAACGCCGACATCATCAACAAAGCGAAGGTTGCAGGTGGCCGCGTGGTGACAGTGGGCACCACCAGCACCCGTGTAGTGGAAACTATCGCAGACGATGCTGGTGTTGTTCGTGCCCAGAAGGGTGTGACCCACGCATTCTTCTATCCGGGATACCGCTACAAGATTGTGGATGGGCTGCTGACCAATTTCCATTGGCCCAAGAGTTCCTTGATTTTGCTGGTATCCGCGTTCTATGGTCGCGAGAACACACTGGCTGCATACAAAATGGCCGTAGAAAATCAGCTGAAACTGTTTAGTTACGGCGACGGAATGCTGATATTATAAACGAGGGGGTTCCACCCCCTCGAGCACCCCGGCCTGAAAAGCTCCTAGGCACGACCGTGCCGTCGGACTTTTCTAGGGCAAGGGTTTTATTTTTCTTTTCGAATGGGTAATGTTGCGAAGTATCCTTGCTGCCTGAGGGTAGCGAGGATTTTCATTTGATTGGGGATAGATTCCCTTAGAAAACCGTCGGTAACAAAAAGAGGAATTCTTTTTAGGGGCTTGAATTCGTTGGGCAGCCCGCTGTAATCGCACAGCTGCCATGCGGCAATCATTTTCGGTAAAAATTGATCCCAAGGAAATTTGTCCTTGGAGGTCAAATAAAATTGTGCCGGCTTTTTCCCGTCTTTTCCATCAATTAGCAATGATCCATCTCTAAAGCAGCGAAGGACCGCTCCTTGCCGCTCTTGATTTTGAGTTGCTTCTTGTGATGGAATTATAACGATAATATTCAAGGATTAACCTTGGGGTTATGCCGCAAGTTCCCGCTGAATCTGTATATACTGATAGCTTGAAATAGCGGTAATCCGGATTACAAAATCACGGGTTATCCCAGCCTTAATCAGAGCCTTGGCGTAAGCGATTCTACTAGGGGAAGACATATAAACCTCATGGTTGTTTTCCCTAAAATAGTTTAATCTAGCAAGAATGCAATAACGCAAACATCTTCTTTTTTTCTGTCAAAAAATGAGTTTTTGTTAACGTATTGAATATCAAGAAGTTAACGAAAAATTGATTGTGTGCTCTTTATCACTATATTTAGACAATTCCGTCAAGAACAGGGAAACTTTGCCTGTATTCTCGTAAGGGTTCTAGGGCGACTGTGCCATGGACGACTTCTTCGTCTTGGTCGTTTCCGCAGGCGATGACATTCCCCTTGGGGTCGATAATCATGGATGTTCCGCCCAATTTTTTGTCGTCGCTGTTCTCGCTGGGAGAGACTCCGTTAACCGCGGCAATATAAACCTGGTTTTCGATGGCTCGAGCCTTCAGGAGTGTTTCCCAGTGGGCTTTTCTGACTTTAGGCCAGGCAGCCTGTACAACTATGAGGTTGGCTCCCATCTTGACGGCATCGCGGAACAGTTCAGGAAATCTCAAGTCGTAACAGATGGCGGTGGCAATTTTCCAATCACCGATTTTAAATAAAGTAACGGAGCCGCCGGCGGCAAATCCGCGGTTTAATTCAGGAAAGAAGGGATGTATCTTATTGTAGCCCAGCTCTTCGCTGCATTTAGACTGAGGGTTTATTTGAGTGGGAAGAAAAATTCCTGAGTGGTTGAACAAAACCGTTTCGCATCTGTCTTGTATTTTTTTTGTTCCAATGGTAATGCCTGTTCCGAAAACAATTGCATTTTGTTCAACCGCTAATTCATGGGAAAACACCGCGGTCTCGCCAAGGGTTGCGCGTGGGCTTGATTGCTTTTCGTCAAGAATAAGTTCGCTATTGCTGAATACTTCTGCGAAGTCTTGGGGTTTCTTGGGGAGGTATCCTGTGGCAAACATCTCCGGCAGAATAATCAGGCGGTGAACTTTTTCCTTTGCGGTTGATTCTTTGTTCTCTAGGGACAATTTTGCGGAATCATTGATCAATTGTCTGACTTTTGCAAAATTTTGGGCTTTGCAGTGGGGGGCTTCACTTGGAACCGATTCCATTTGAACGAGAAAAATGTCTAACATACCCCGAAAATATAAAATATACGGAGTTCGCCATTTGCCCGGCGTAATTCTTTATCGTTAAAATTCTAATTTGAAAGTATGATGTTTCGCAGAATTTTTTTCTTTTTAGTTCTGGTTGCCTGCTCTGTTTTTGCTGCAACTCCCACCTTGATTTCTGGTGTGGTACTTGAAGCGGAAACGGATTTGCCTATTAAGGACGTGTCCATCACCTATGCCTCCGGTAAATCTATCGGTGAAACCAACTCCGAAGGTCGTTTTGAATATACGGTCAACACTTCCAATGCTTCCCTGGTGTTTAAGAAAGATGGCTTTGACAGTGTCTTTGTTGAACTTCAGGATTTTGCAGACTTGTTTGATATGGTGGTGACTTTAAGCACCAATGTGCGTAATCTTGGGGCTAGCACCATTGTCGGTGGTGGAGATGAAAAGGTCCAGTGGTCTGTGGAACGTAAAATCAATCTGGACAAGCTGGAAGATGCCGCAGGTATGCGTTTTGACCTGACGGAACACCTAAGCCAGATGCCTGGTATTTCTGGTCAGAAAGATTTCAGCAGCGCTCTTTACTACGATGGCTCCAGGGCGGGGGATGTGGCTTACCATTTGGGTAGACTTCGTATTCCCAATATGCGTCATCTAGACGTTGGTTTTCCTGGAAACCTGTCCGTCATCAATCCACACATCTTGAGTGGCATTGAAATTCACGACCATTATGGTGACGGTCCTATTGGGCAAGGTTTGGCCACCTCTGTCCAATACATTCCTGAACAGACCCAGGGGGAATGGGGCTTGAAAGGGGCCGCAGGTATAACCATGCAAGAATTGGTTGTTGATGCTCCTTGGATGTTTTGGGATAGTTTCCGTTTTGCGTTCCGTCGTTTAGATGGTGAAATGCTTAAGAACCTAGGGGAAAAGTTCTTTACGGAATTCCGCAAGCGCGATGGTGAATGTGTGGATAACTGCAACGTCAAGTCGTCAGATCCTTTCGATTTGTCTGCCTTTGATGTGTACGCCCAGTTTAACGGCTCTGACTCTTTAGGAAATACTTGGGCTATCCGTACGCTGTACAGTTCTGATGAATATTCCATTCGTCAAGATACTTCTACGGCCTACGACAAGGTCAATTCCATCGAGATTTTGTCAGGCGAACAGTCTTACCTGGTCTTGGGACTGGAGTACGACTCTCGTTTTGGAACTAGCTTCCATGCCGGTTTTGTTCGTGAATATTTAAGCGACTCCCTCCGGGATACAACCGGTTTTCGCAATTCTGAAAACGCAACCTTTATCGATGGCTATGAACAGACCCATACCACCCTCAGTGCCGGTGCTGACAAGAACTTTGAGGGAGAATTGCTGGGAGCGAAAGTGAGCGGAGCTCTTCTTTATGAACATCACATCTTGGAACGTGATTATCCGGGGTATGGTGGAGTTATTTCCAATGATCATCAGACCGGAGTTCTTTCTGGAGTTGGACGTTTTAAATGGAAAAGCGATTATACGGAAAGAATTCTTTCGGTCGGTGCCGTTGCGGACTGGAGCGAACATGATGCTGCTCCCACAGTCTCTTTTGATTGGGACCAGAATCTTTCTAAGGCGGACAGTGCCTATTGGCGTCTTTTTGCAAATGCCGCTTACCGTAGCGACTGGAAACCTTATTTTGATGATGGCGACCTGACTGGCCGCCTGGAATCCGGTGCTTCTGCCAAGGTAGGCTTGGGTTACCTATCCAAATATTTGGTAGGTCAAGGCTCTGTTTTTGGTCGTTACTACATGAATCCGCTGTTGCCGATGCCTAAGGCTTACGCTCAGTATAAGGATATTACTCCTGTGGATTATGCTTGGGTCATGGGCGCTTCGGGCAATCTGGAATTTAAGACATCCCACCATTTCTCGATGGCTACAAACGTGAGCTCTGTTTATGGCGAATACGAATTGGAGGGTGGAAGAAGCTTGCCTTGGGAAGCAAATTCTCGTCTCGACATTGTGTCCCATTTCCGCTACTATCCTCGTAAGGACTCCATTGTGTCCGTAATCTTGACGCACCATGCGGCCTTGCACCGTCCGCTCTACTACTATCAGATTTCACCCTCCAAGTCTTCGACTTCTAACGGAACGAGACTCCTGAGAGATTATCATGACTTTACTGATTTATACAGAACCGATGTTCGTGTAAATCTTGACTTGGTGGGGACGAAGTCCTTCTTCCGCAGTGCTAGGTTCTACCTGGAAGTTGACAACATCTTTGCAAATCTAGATGTGGATGCCCTAAAGTTCTTGGGTTCGGAAAATGGTCGTGAACGTTCTTGGGTCACAAGAGATGACGACAAGAATGCCTCAAATGGTTATGACTTGGTACCGTTTATTGCTAAGGGAATGGGGCTCTACGTCCAGTTTGGCGTGGAAGTCATGCTTGGAATTTAGTTGGCAATGAAGAATGAAGAATGACTGTTTTCAGGGTGTTTTTTATTCTTGGACAACTTGTTATGAAGCCTAGATGTTTTTTGCTTGTAATCCTTGCGCTTGCAGGTGTTTTGACTGCCCATCCTACGGATAGCTTGTTCGTTCCGCCGAAGCCTGCCGAGCCAAAGCGCTTTTGTGAAGAAGTTAAACGTTGGATCGCCTATGCAGAAAAAAGCAAGGACCTTGTGGAGATTACCAACATGGACGGTCTTCGAATGGATCTTCGCTATGGAACTTTTAACAACGTAACAGGTCATGATCTTTACTGTGGCGAACAAAGGGCTTTCGTCCGTAAGGAAGCTTACGCCATGTTAAAGAAGTCGGTTGCCTTTATGCAAAAAGAAATGCCCGGTTCCGTATTGGTCATCTTTGATGCATCCCGTCCAATATATGCCCAGGCGGCTTTAAAGAAGACGGTGCAAGGTACTGCCTATTCAGCGTATGTATCCTCTGCAACAAAGGGCGGACTTCATAACTTTGGGTTGGCACTTGATTTAAGTATTACCGATGCGGATGGCAACCTGCTGGATATGGGCACCGATTTTGATTCCTTTGAACGCTGTGCCGGTGCTGTGGGTGAAGCCGATGCGTTAAAATCAGGTCGCTTGACGCAAGAGCAGGTTGCAAATCGTAATAAGCTGCGTCGTGTCATGCAGAAAGCGGGCTGGGTTCCCCTAGGAAGCGAATGGTGGCATTTTAACGCCTACACTCGAGCATATACTTACGAACATTACGAAAAATTCCCTCTTTAAGTTTCGTTTCTCATCTCGGGAAGGGAAAAGGGATTGATTCGTCGCCTGTCCTCTGAGCTTTGCTCAGCAGGCTCCTCACCCTAAAGGGCCTATCGCTACGCTCAAGGTCCTGAATTCCACCCACGGGCTACGCCCACGGTGAAATTCAGTCGCACCCTCGACCCCAAGGGGTCTCACGCCCGAGTCTATTCTAGTGATAAAATGAAAAAAGACACCTAAAAAGGTGTCTTTTTCATTTTAGAGCGGGAAAAGGGACTCGGACCCTCGACCCCGACCTTGGCAAGGTCGTGCTCTACCAACTGAGCTATTCCCGCGAGGTGACCCAATTATAGAAAAGAATATTGGGGTTGTCAAGGGGTTTGTAGAGAAAAAATCAAAATAGCGTTCTTTTTTCCTCTTAATTCAAAAGATCCTGCCTTGGTGCAGATAAATTGATGGGGGAGCGGCAGGGGGAGTTTTGCAAAGAAGTCTTCTGAAATCAGAAAATCTTGTCCCAGCCTGGAACACAAGGTCTGGATTCTAGATGTCGTATTCAGTACGTCCCCGTGATAGGCCATTTCGCTTCCGAAGTTTCCTACCTCTGTGGCGATTACCTTCCCGCAGTGAACTGCTGCCTTAAAATCTGGGATGACTCCATAGCGTTTGTGGAATCTGCGTTGGGTGTTCTTGAGGCATTCTTTAAAGTCGTAGAAACAGTTTAGGGGTCTGGCTTTGTGCTTGCAAGCTGATGTCTTCCAGGTGAGGAAGGCTCCGTCTCCTGCAATCTGGTAGATTTCACCATGGTTTTCTTCGCAGCAGTTGGAAAGAAGCTTGTAGTAGTCCTTGATGAAATTACTGTATCTAACGTTTCCCAATTCTTCGCAAATGGTGGTGGAGTTCTTCAAGTCTACGAACATGAACACCAGATCTTCTTCCCTAGGGTCCTGGTATTTTCCGAGCAGGGTGTTCACGAAGACTCGGGAACCAAATTTCTTATGGACGGATCGGATGAACGTAATTAAGTGGCCTAAAAGGAAAAGCGCCAGCAGAACGATGTGGTTGGAGGGGTCACTCATGGCCGCCTTGACTGCCGCGATGGAAGCCTCGTTAATAATGCCTTCCTTAGCGTCTATCTGCCAAATGAGCAGGCACAAAATAAAGTTTGCGCTGATGCTTGCCGCAAAAAAGCAGGAACGAATCAATAAGGCGGCGACCACAGGGCGGCGGTCCATTTCGTCTTGAAGGATGACCACGTCGTAAATTCCGTGCGACAGACCCGTGAACAGGGAGAGCTGAAGCATAAACAGTAACTTCGTGCTGTCTATGCCGGAAGACGCACCGTACATGAACAGGGACGTGGCACCCATGGTCGTGAAAACCCAGCTAAAAATGTAAAAGCAGAGGGCTTTAAATTTTCTTTGTGTTAAACGGGTCATTGCCATAGGTCAACTAATGGATAAACAGGGGGAGTGCCCAGAACATGGCGATGATGATGATGTCCTTGTAGGAGTCGTCCAGAAGGAGCGTTGATGCAAGAAAAAAGATAATCGTTGACAACGTCAAGAAAATAAGGAGCGGTAGCCGCTTCTTGAATTTTTCCTTGAAAGTTTTTTTGTGCTCGTTCTCCATACCCTCTATATAATCTAAATTTTTAAAAAGTAACCAATAATAATAAAGTTTTTTGTTGTAAAAATGCTTGGCCTCTATATTCACGTTCCGTTTTGCAAAAAAATATGCGATTATTGTGATTTTCGGGTGATTTCTTCCAACCCGAAGCTTTTTTCCGAATATTCCGACCTGTTGTGTCAAGAAATAGAATTTTTTGAAAAGCGGCGGCCGGGAACATTGCAAACCGTGGAAACCCTTTACCTGGGAGGGGGTACGCCGTCTGTTCTTCCTGTAGAACAGCTCCGTCAGATTTTTGAATGTTTGGCCTCTATGGGTGTTTCGTTGAAGAATCTTCGGGAAGTGTCCATGGAATTTAATCCGGAGTCAACAACCGAAGAATCGATTCAAAACGCCATGGATTTGGGGGTGAAACGTTTTAGCCTTGGCCTGCAGACTTTTGATGGGCGAATGTTACAGCGGATTGGGCGCTCCCATACAGTTGAAGCGGGGAAAAGGGCTATTCAACTTTTGCTGGAGCATCCGGTGGAGGTTTCTGGGGACTTGATGTTTAACCTTCCAGGACAGTCCCTAGAAAGCTTTCTTGGAGATGTGGAAGAGCTGTCGTCTTATTCCCTAAATCATATTAGCTTCTATGGTTTGTCGGTTTCCCCTCTGACTGTACTGGGGCAGAAAGTCCGCCGTCGGGAACTTGAGATAAATGAAGATCTTTACGAAGAAATGTACTTGGGCGGTGTCGAAATTCTGGAGAAGAAAGGATTCGCTCGTTATGAAGTGTCGAATTTTGCGAAGCCGGGTTTTGAAAGCATTCACAATCGCAACTATTGGGAGCGGGGGGAGTATATTGGCTTTGGTCCCGGGGCACACAGCTTTTTGGGAAATACCCGCTTTTTCGCTCCGGAAATGTATCCGCGATGGCGTGAATATGTAAGAGCGGGGGCAAGAGAAGGTGACCTGACATCGGAGACTTTGAATGAAGAAGATTTGCTGATGGAAGTTATTTGGCTTTCTATGCGGCAAAGCGGCGGGTTGTCTCTTTGCGATATTCGTCAGATGGGATATGCCCTGAAGGAAAAGATTGTCCGAAAATGGGAAGAACGTGGCTATGTAGAAGTGTCGCCGTCAGAGACGGATGCTCAAAGAATTCGCTTGAAAGGTAGGGGCTGGGTCTTTATGGATGATATCGTCACCGATCTGGCTAACAACTGCTACAAGGACGCTTAATACCCCTCAGTTCATAAAAAGAAAACGCAGACGACCAAGGTCGTCTGCCAGGGGTTCCAAGGGCAAAGCCCCTTGCGTCACATCAAGTTTATAGAGTTTGAGAAGAGTCCCACGGTATCAAAAGAAAACGCCTGCAACATAAAGTTGCAGGCCAGGGGTTCCAAGGGGCAAAGCCCCTTGCGTCATTATTTGTTAATAGCGGCGAGAAACGCGTCCTTCTTTTCTTGGAGGAATTCCTTGCTGTTGTACTTGCGGATGCGGCGCAGAGCCTGGTCACGCAGCTGACGTACACGTTCGTGGGAAATGTTCATGGATTCGCCCACTTCACGCAAAGTCTGGGGAGCTTCCTGGTTAATACCGAAGATGCCGGTAATAACCTTGGCTTCGCGTTCCGGCAGCTGTTCCATAAGGTCGCGAGCCAATGCTTCGACGCTCTGGATTTCGGATTCTGCTTCGGGATTGGAGGCTCCGCCATCGGGGAGAACTTCGGCGTAAGTTGCCTTGGAGTCCGCCTTAAGCGGGCTGTCGAAGGAAACGCCGCGCTGACCGATCTGGATAAGTTCGCGGATTTCTTCGTTGATTTCCTTGCCGCGGGATTGTTCGTGCAAAGCCTTACGCACGCGGAGGTGCTGGTTTGCAGGAAGACGAATCAAGTTGCCCTGTTCGTTAATGGCTCGGGTAATGTAAGCCTTGATCCACCACACGCCGTAGGAGATGAATTTCAGACCGCGGGTATGTTCGAAGGATTCGATTGCACGCACTAGGCCCATGGCGCCTTCGCTAACCAAGTCCGGCAGGGGAATGGGGCAGCCGCGGTACTGGATAGCGACTTTCAAAACGAAACGCATGTTTGCGGAAATGAGCTTCTTGCGGGCGATTTTGTCGCCTTCCTTGGCCTTCTGGAAAAGAATCTGTTCTTCTTCACGAGAGAGGGGTGCGGTGCGGCGAATGTCTTCGAGGTATCTCTTAAGAGTGGTATCTGTAGAATCAATATGCATTTTTGGTAAACCTTACCCTATAATATCGCTTTTTTTTTAAGCAAGTTGCATGCCAATTGTGTAAAAAAATGAGAAGAAATGGTGCAAAAAGCGTTTTTAACAACGAATTTTGTCATTTGTTTGTTACTAAATGTAGTAAATTTATTTCTGTGTATCAAATATGTGACTTTTGCCCTCCTTGCTTGTCTTTGAATTTCGGTCATCTTATCGTTTTTAGAGGGGTGAATCGTCAATTATAATGTCAACAATGGTTGCATTCGTAAAGAGACTGCTCATTTTTTCCGGTGCATTTCGTATATTTTATGCGCTATGTCAATTAAAGAACCTGATCAATCGGTGTGGAACCGTTTTTGGAAACGCAAAAACGATATGGACAAGGTGTACCCTTCGTCCCCGTCGGTATTGCAGACTATCAAGAAGAATTTTAAGTTGGAAGGATTGAAAGTTCTCGAAGTAGGGGCTGGCACTGGTCGCGATAGTGCGGAGCTTGCCCGGTTGGGTGCTGATGTCTATGTCTTGGATTTTGCCGAAAACAGCCTGAAGATTGTGAATGCCCTTCGTGAGAAGGAACAGGTTTATGACAATTTGCATTTGATTCGGGGCGATGCCTTTAAGTCTCCGTTCCCGGATTGCACTTTTGACTTGGTGTTTCATCAAGGTCTTGCAGAACACTTTAAGAATCCCTTGCCGTTAATTCAAGAAAATTATCGAATTCTGAAACATGGTGGTCACTGCCTTTGTGATGTGCCTCAGACGGTGCATCCCTATACAGTTATTAAGCATATCTTGATTGCTATGGACAAGTGGTTTGCTGGCTGGGAAACTCAGTTTACCATGCCTGAATTAAAGCGACTCATGCGCAAGGGTGGCTTTAAGTGCGTTTATACATACGGTGACTGGATGCGGCCTAATCTTTATTATCGAATGCTCCGTGAAGCATGCTTTAAGATTGGCGTGGAATTGCCCAAGTATCCGCTCCAGGGAACTTCATACCAGAAATTCAAGGATTCTCTCTTGGATTCTCTGTCTACGGTTCCGTTGATGCATTACACTCAGCTTTGCATTGGGGTCTTGGGTCGTAAGCCCTAAGTTTTAAACTTGAACATTCTAGTTGTCAATTATCGAGATCGTTTGCATCCTGCCGCCGGCGGTGCTGAAAAACATCTCCACCGGATTTTTTCGCTGATAGCCCAGATGGGACATCAGGTAGTTTTGTTCACTACATCTTTTAAGGGGGCTGCTCCCAGAGAGGTGGTGGACGGTATTCAAGTTATCCGTAAAGGCTCTGACTTGATGTTCCAGTTAAATTGTGCTCTCTGCCTTAGAAAGCTGGATCGGGAGTTTAATTTTGACGTGGTGGTGGAGGACTTGAATAAACTTCCTCTGTTTACGCCGTTCTTCATGAACAAGCCTGTGCTCGTTCAAATGCATCATCTGTGGCGTGGCTCTATTTTTCATGAGGCTGCACTTCCTGTGGCACTTGGCGTGTGGGCTTTTGAAAGGATTATTCCTTGGTTTTACCGCAAGCAGGATTTTGCGGTGGTCAGCCCCAGTACCAAACGGGAACTTCACGAGATCGGCATAGAGGAAGATCGTATTGCGGTCATATACAACGGGTCTGATGATTGTGGGGTTTCTCCGGAATCGGAAACAGAAGTAGCCCTTCATGCTGGCGCTCCTTATTTTCTGTGGCTGTCTCGCGTTCATAAGTACAAAGGGATTTGGACTGCCTTGAATGCTTTCAAGGAATTTGCCCCCAATCATCCTGATGTAAAGCTGGTTGTGGCTGGCGATGGTCCGCTGTTAAAGAAAATTCCGTCATGGCTAAAGCAAAATGGACTATCCGAACAAGTGGAATTGCTTGGCTTTGTTTCCCGCGAAAAGAAACGCGAACTTCTTGCGGGGGCGGTTGCCCTGTTGCAGACTAGCTATAAGGAAGGCTGGGGTCTTACCGTTGTGGAAGCTGCAAAACTTGGAACAACGACCATTGCTTCTGATGTTCCTGGTTTAAGGGATAGCGTTCGTAACGGAGAAACCGGCTTGCTGTTCCAGGCTGGAGATTTCTCTGCCTGCGCATCAGAAATGGATCGCATCTATTGTAATGATGATTTGCGGACTAGGCTTGCGGATGCCGCTAAGGTCTATGCCGACGAATTTCGATGGGATACTGCAGCCGAGTTGACCATGAACCTTTTACAGGGCATTGTCATTGAACACCAGGTAAGTAAGGTTGCAGAAGATGAATAGCAACCTGAAGTCTTTATTGGTCTTCTTTTTGAAACTGGTGGTCACACTAGTTCCTGCGTACTTTGTGTACCGCAACATTGTTCTTGCTCCGGATTGGAACATTGATGACCTTTATGAACTGTTTACCGTTCAAAGTTTCTTGCCACTGGCAATTGCCTTGGTGTGTCTTGGACTTTCAAATTTTACAGCTTGTTTGCAGTGGAAACTGCTTTTGGAAAAGCAGGACATTCACTTGGGTTATGGCCGCCTGCTGAAACTTTATTACGTGGGGTTGTTCTTTAACAATTTTATGCCAGGCAATGTAGGGGGCGATGCAAAGAAAGTTTATGATATTCGCATGCAGGGAGGACAGGATACTGTTGGTGCCGGTTTAACGGCGACTGCCTTTGACCGCTTGTTTGGATTGTTCTTTATTACTTTATTTGCTTTGTTTGTGGGGCTGTTGTTCTTTATGTACGACGTGGAACAGCGTGCTTTTATGTGGCCCTCGCTTTGGATTTTCCTTGGCTTTTGCGGACTCTTTGCTTCTTTGTTTAGCCGCCGTTTGGGAAATCTGGTCTGCAAGTTGATGGACAAGTTTTTGCCCGCAAAGATTAGTGACCGCTTGACTCATATGTTCAAACGTTTCCAGCAGTTTCGTTCTATGAAACTGTGGATTTGCATTAGTGGGCTTTCCGCTGTGACGCAGGCCTTGCGAATCTTCGTTCATTATTTTTGCGGAATTGCCGTTGGTGTTGACCTTACCATGTCTTGGTACTTCTACTATATCCCGCTAGTGGCGATTGTAAGTGCTTTGCCTATTTCTATTGGCGGTTTTGGTCCTAGAGAATTGCTTGCCCAATCGCTTTTTGCAAGAGCTGGTGTTGCAAATCTACCCTCGGTAGTTATTCAACTGTTGGCGTATTTTATCAGCCTTTTGCTGAGTCTTGTGGGGGCCTTCCTGTTCCTCCTTGGAGGAAATTCAAAGAAGGATCGTTCTGCGAAGTAAGGCGTTGACCTTACGGATTTATAGATGTCGGTGGCGGTGCACCTGAAAGAATAAAGGGAATCCCCACTTTCCATACGAGGTTTTATGGATGCAGAAAGCATCCTCTCTGGGTTGAATTCAGACCAGAGAGCCGCCGTATTACACGATCACGAAAAAGATGCTCAGCTGTTAATTCTTGCTGGAGCGGGGTCTGGAAAAACATCTGTTTTGACCAAACGGATTCAGTATCGCATTTTGTGCGGCGTGGTTCCTGAAAAAATATTGGCGTTGACATTTACCGCGAAAGCGGCTGCGGAAATGCGTGAACGTGTACAAAAGCTTTTTCCCAATGCGGGAGTAAGACTCTGTACCTTTCACTCTCTTGCGTTGTTTATGCTGAAAAGTAAAATTCCGGGAACCGGTCTTGGGGGTGAACCTGCCGCCGCTTACGAACTTTTGGGATTTGAAAAAATGCCTGTTCCCACAGAAAGTGCCGATCGAGATTTTCTGCAAAAACTGTCTAAGCTAAAAATGAAGTCGGGGACGTTGACCCGTGAAAATCTTTTTGCAGATGGTTATTCTCGGCATCTATTAGAAAAGGTAAAACCACTTCGGGATGAGGTGCTGCGTACAGGAAAGGTTGTTTTTGAAGATTTGATTTATCTGGCGATTCACTTGTTGGAAAATAACGAAACTGCGTGTGAGTTCTTTCAAGAACAATGGTGTGAAATACTTGTAGATGAATATCAAGATATTAACCCTACGCAATATCGTTTGGTGAAAAACTTGTTGGGGAATCGCAAGTCCCTTTTTGTGGTGGGGGACGATGATCAGGCTATTTATGGTTTCCGCGGTGCAGATATTGGAAATATCAATCGTTTCCGAGATGACTTTAAAGAAAGTTCTCTAATTCGCCTAGAATGGAATTATCGTTCTGTACCCAATGTGCTTCATTTGGCGAATGAAATCTTCAAGAACAAACCGATTCATCTACAGAAGGTCTTGCGGGCGGGAAATTCGAATGGTTCCGGTGGAAATCCTCTATATAAGGAAAACCGTAAACCGGAGGTCTGGATGTCGGATAATCCGGTGGAGGAAATGCAAAAAATCGTGGCCTCCATTAAGGAGTTGCGATTGGGATACGAATTGGGATGGAAAAATTTTGCCATTCTGGTCCGCTACAACCGCCAGCGGCTTTATTATGAGGACGCCCTTCGGGATTATGGAATCCCTGTGGCAGGAGATGTGATTGAATCGGGAGATGAAAATGATAATGAAGTGTCAGTAGAAAATGGTGTTCACGTAGAGACTGTTCATGCATCCAAGGGGCTGCAGTATGCGGTGGTCTATTATGCGGGGCTCGGAGAAGGCTTGACCCCAGGAGAATGTACCGGTTCTCGGCGACAACGAAAAAAACAGCTGGAGGAGGAACGGAGACTGTATTATGTGGGGGTGACTCGGGCTGAAGCCTATTTGGTTTTGTTATATTGTAAGCAACGGTATTGGAAGGGGCATCTTCGAAAATTTCGAAGGTCCCGATTCCTTCCTCCAAAGACACAACAGACGGATTTGCTTATGCCAATGTTTCTTTTTAGAATTTGGGTCATCATTACTGTGTTTGGCTATATGTGCCTTCAGATGATCAAGGTTCCCTATGTTCTGATTCGTTACAGGAGGAACTCCTCCGTGTGGGTGGACCGCAAGGTTCAGGAATTTGGTCGCTTTTGCATGAATCGCCTTCGTATTGACTTGACTATTGACGACCAGGCAAAATTGGGTTCTGTGGATTGGAGACGTCCTGTATTTGTCATTGGCAATCATTGTTCTTTTTTGGACATTCCTATCGTGTTCCTTTCTATCCAGAAGACCATCGGTTTTGTGGCGAAGAAAACCTTGGGGCGTATTCCCTTTCTTCGTTTCTGGATGATTCGTGTAGGTTGTGTACTGATTGACCGTTCTAACGGAAATGCCGCTGCAGCAATCCGTAAGTCAATTGCTGAACGAGGGGAAGGTGCCCGTATATTTATTTTCCCCGAGGGACATCGCAGTAAGGATGGTAAGCTGGGCCAGTTTAAGAGCGGAGCTTTTCGGTTCGCTGCGGAAAACGACGGTATTATCCTACCCTTGGTGATTCGTGGGTCTGGTGCAGTTTGGGAACAGCGTAAGAGCTCCAAACGCTGCAAAGTGTCAGTTCAAATTATGGATCCTGTAGATGTTGGCGCAATGAAGAAGAATGAGTCTTTCGATTTGAAGAAAGACGTGATGTTCGCTCTCCGCGATAAGATAGGCGCTGCCCTATGATAGGAGTCTTTGATTCTGGCTTTGGCGGTCTGACAATCTTGAAGGATTTGCAGAGAGTCCTGCCGGAATATGATTATCTCTATTTGGGAGATAACGCACGTGCACCTTACGGTTCCCGCAGTTACGAGACCATCTACCGCTATACGCTACAGTGTGTGCGTGAACTGTTTAGTAGGGGGTGCCCCCTGGTGATTCTTGCCTGCAACACGGCCTCTGCCCGCGCCCTGCGCAGTATTCAACAGCAGGTCCTGCCTTTTGAATTTCCGGACCGTCGTGTGCTTGGGATTATCCGCCCCACGGCAGAAGAAGCCGGAAGCTTTAGCCAAACGGGACATATAGGAATTTTTGCCACGGCAGGGACTGTGTCTTCCGGAAGCTACCCGCTGGAAATAAATCATTTTTATCCGGACCTGAAGGTGACCCAGCATGCTTGCCCAATGTGGGTTCCTCTAGTGGAGTATGGTGAACGTGGTACAGAGGGGGCTCAGTTCTTTGTTCAGAAGGAAGTGAATGCCCTTTTGGCGGAAGATCCTGATATTGATGCGGTCCTGCTAGCGTGTACCCATTATCCTTTGCTAGAGGCTGAAATCCGTAAGGCTTTGCCGGCTGGAGTACGTCCAGTATTTCAAGGGGATATCGTTGCTCGTAAAACGGTGGACTATCTGAAGCGTCATTCCGAAATTGAAAATCGTCTTACAAAAAATGGAAAAGCCAGTTTTTTGACTACTGATACTGCAAAATTCTTTGAAAAAGGGGCAAATCTCTTTGGAATGAAGGATATTTCTGCAGAGTCGTTGACTTTTTAGTCAGTAAATTGTATCTTGCGTATTGTAAACTGACGGACCGATAACTCGGTCCGCTTTCAATAGTTTTATAAAGGGGCGACTCCGGGCGGTGGTTCGGGGCACGTCTAAGTTTAACTTAATTGATTGGAAAGTAAAAATGCCTAAAACTAAGATTAACCTTGAAGGTTGGCAGGACTACCGTGGCAATACAGCAGGTACCCTTCTCTATGTTGAAACAAGCCACACCTCCGAAGTTCCTGTGCGTGACCAGCTGAACGAAAACGGCAAGGGTTTTCTCTATGAACCCAACTATGAAACCAGCACCTATGGTCTCATGAGTTGCTATAACGTAAAGACCATCAATGCTATTCTCAAGGCTAAGAGCCGCTATATCCTGTTTGGCACTCGTTACGAAGGTCTCAGCGATTCTGAAATGCGCAACAAGTACCTTATTATGGGTTATATGCGTATCGATAAGATTAAGGATGTCCGTACACGTCATATCCAGCGCTATATGGCTAATCCGGAAATGGAAGAACCGGAATGCATGCAGATGGAACACAACTGGGCTGTCTACGGTCCCATGCGTTTTGTTTCTATGAATGATTCCTTTGTTGTGACAGACGAAATCCTCAAGGAATGGGGGTACCGCGGTCACGCTTCTCGCCAGCTGAAGGCTGTGTTCAAGAAGGAACACCTGGAACAGATCATTAAGTATCTGGACGAGAAGGAAGATATGATCGACGAATACATTGCTACCGTCGATGAATATAAGGAAGCTTTGGCCGAAGGGTAGTGTAAAAAGCTGGCTTTCCCCGCCCTTAGGGATTTGCCCATTGCTTTGAAAAGGAACCGCTTACTGGACATCCGGTAGCGGTTCTTTTTTATTTGTTTGTACTTCAGGTAGTCTTTGCCTGTGATAAAAAAGAAACCCCGCGGTTTTATCCGCGGGGTCTCTTTGCATTCACTTAGAACGATTACTGGCACTCTGCGAGTGCAGTAGATTACTGGCGTTCTAACGAACGCAGTAGTCAGCGGCTCGGTCATGGACATGCAAGCGTGTCCGCGACTCTCGCCTTGCGACTACTTCAGGGTGCTTACCTGAACGTCCCAGCTCTGGTTGCCGAGGGCGATGCGGTAGGTAGAAGCCTGACCAGCCTTCATGTTCTTGGTGTCTACTGCAGGAGCGGCATTCGGGTCCTTCTTGGGAACGCCAATGTGACGGTTGCCCTTGAGGAATTCGATACCCTTGTTGCCAGCCTTGGTCTGCAAGCAGCCGGTGATGAAGATGTTTTCGTCGGTAACGGGCAGGCCGTTTTCTTCGAGCAGCTTCTTGGCGGCGGGGATACCCGGTTCAAGAATTTCTTCTGCGCACTGGATGCCCGGATGAGCCACAGAGAACGGTTCCATCTTGAACTGATCTGCTGCGATCTTCACCAGTTCAGGATCCGGTTCGCAAGGAGTCTTGCCCTGGTAGCCAAGGAGCATCTTGCCGTAGCCTTCGGTCATCTTGAACCAACGATCACGACCAGCGTTTTCGTTGATGGTGTTCATGTAGGCCTGCTGGAAGTAGAACTGAGAAACC
>JAZRXW010000027.1:0-17954 GCA_045600425.1 Fibrobacter sp. | reverse complement strand
GGTCGGGGTCTGGATTTCAACCTTCATGATCGGTTCGAGGATCTGTGCGCCAGCCTTAGCGAAGGCTTCACGGAATGCCATACGAGCTGCAACCTGGAAGGCCATATCGGAAGAGTCAACGGGGTGGAATGCACCATCCTGGACGTCCATTTCGATACCCACAACCGGGAAGCCGATCAAGGAACCAGCAGCCATGCAGCTCTGGAAGCCCTTATCGCAGGACGGGATGTATTCCTTAGGAATACGGCCGCCAACGACGGAGTTGATGAAGTTGTAAACCTTTTCGGAGTCGCCTTCAACAGCCATCGGACGCATTTCGCCGACAACCTTAGCGTACTGACCGCTACCACCGGTCTGCTTCTTGTGGGTGTAGTCGAACTTGGAAGCGCGGGTGATGGTTTCGCGGTATGCAACCTGCGGAGCACCAGTCTGGACGTCGACGCGGTATTCACGACGCATACGTTCGATGTAAACGTCAAGGTGAAGTTCACCCATACCCTTGATGATGGTTTCGCCAGATTCCTTGTTCACTTCAACCTGGAAGGTGGGGTCTTCCTTGGTGAAGCGGTTCAGAGCCTTGGACATGTTGTCCAGGTCGTCACGGTTCTTAGCTTCGATCACCAGTTCGATAACCGGGTTAGGAACGTGCATGGAGGTCATGTTGTAGTTGTTCTTGCCATCGGTAAAGGTAGTACCGGATGCGCAGTCGATACCGAACAGAGCAACAATGTCGCCTGCACCAGCTTCGGTGATATCCACCATTTCGTCAGCGTGCATACGAACGAGACGGCCAACGGAAACCTTCTTGCCGGTGGAGATGTTGGTGATCATGTCACCCTTCTTGATAACACCCTGGTATACGCGGATGTAGGTCAGCTGACCATAGCGGTCGTTCACCAGCTTGAATGCGTAGGAAACCATGGGAGCGTTGTCTTCGGACTTCAGAACAACTTCAGCTTCGTTGTCGTTCAGGTCGAGAGCCTTGTTTTCGACGTCGGTCGGGCAGGGGAGGTAGTCAACGACACCGTCCAGGAGCTTCTGGATACCGATGTTCTTATGAGCGGAACCCATGAACACGGGGGTAACTTCGAGGCTAATGCAAGCTTCGCGGATGGTCTTCTTGATGAGAGCCTTATCGATGTCTTCGACACCGTACTTGCCTTCCATAGCAAGTTCCATGATTTCGTCGTTGTAGTCTGCGCAGCAGTCGACGAGCTTTTCACGGTATTCCTGAGCCTGGTCAGCCAGTTCAGCCGGGATTTCGGTTTCGCGCATGTCGTCACCGTTGTCGCCTTCGAAGTAGTAGGCCTTCATTTCAACCAGGTCAACCACACCCTTCAGCTGGTCTTCGAGACCGATAGGAATCTGCATAACGCAGGGCTTGTGGTTCAGCTTTTCCTTGAGCATAACAGCAACGCGGAGCGGATTTGCACCGGAACGGTCGCACTTGTTGACGAACACGACGCGAGGCACATGGTAGCGCTTCATCTGGCGGTCAACGGTAATAGACTGAGACTGAACGCCTTCCACGCCGGTAAGAACGAGGATAGCACCGTCAAGCACGCGGAGAGAACGTTCAACTTCGATAGTGAAGTCCACGTGCCCCGGGGTATCGATGATGTTGATGGTGTCGGCTTCGCCAGACTTGGTGTGGGTCCAGCTTGCGAAGGTAGCAGCAGACTGAATGGTAATGCCGCGTTCGCGTTCGAGTTCCATGGAGTCCATCGTGGCACCGACGCCGTCCTTACCACGAACTTCGTGGATAGCGTGAATACGCTTGGTGTAGTAAAGGATACGTTCGGTAAGAGTGGTCTTACCGGAGTCGATGTGAGCAGAAATACCAATATTTCTGTGGGTAGTAATGTTTTTCATAGTTTATTCCACAAATGGAGTTGATGTTTATTTGAGTTGCGCCCAAAGATAGAAAATAATTCTAGGAACTTAAAGCCCCCAACTGCTTTTTGATGGGCTATCGGGGGTAAAATAGGTGAAAATGGCGATTGTTGATTAAATTAGACGATTTCAGCGTCTTCCACTTTTGGGTCTTGCTCTGAAATACTCTTGAAATAAGTGTGTGCAGTCTTGCCCACTTCCATGGTGTCGTAGAATGTGTAGGCACCATTACCGATGGCTCCAAGCACGGGGATGGCCTTCAGGAATGTCTTGCCAAGAAATTTTGTGGAAATATTCAGCCCGATTTTTTGAAGAATCGCATTGAGGGCCTTCGAGGACATTTTTTGAACAATAATGCGGCTACCAGTCCGGACTGCCAAGTCTCTGAGAAGGGAGGCTGAACTGTGACGGAAGAGACACCAAATCATGGCTTCGCGGGTGAGTAGTCCGATTTTGCCATAGGTGGCGGCAATGTCTGCCACAAGCTGGGACTGTATCTTCCACACAGCCACCAGATCGGGGATGGACGCTATGATTCCTGTGAGTCCCGCGGGAATGGAAAGGGTCGAACTGACGGCAGATGCTTTTAAGGACGCCTGAGAAATCAACTTCTTGACATGGATGTCTTTGTCATCGACAGAACCTTGCAAAGATTCAGGAATGTCTGCGATGATGTCAAGAAGAATATCGGCGAAACGTTCACTTAGTTTTACTTTGTTGTTTTTGTCGTCTTTCATAAGGCCTCAAAAAAAGCATACCCTCAGGAGTATGCTTGAAATATAATTAAAAAAGAATCTTCGCTATTCCGCCGGTAATTCCGGGGAGTGTGTAACGAAGGGTCGTGTCTCCTAGCCAGTAGTCCAGGGCTTCGTTAATCCAAATCCTTTCGCAGGTGATTTTCCGAAAGACGATGTCGGTGCCTTTTTCCGTATCGTCAAAGACATATATTCCCTGAAAGCTCAAGGGAGCAGTTTCTCCCTTAAGCAGGATGGATACGTCTACGGTACCTTTGTCGGAATCTATGGATATGGACTGAACTTCTCCGAACCGTTTGACGAGTTCGTGGTTACGTACCAGTTTTTCCACAGCCTTGTCGCGAAAATTACTGAGTAGAGACATGTTGCCAATTAACAATGATAGATGCATAAGGCGAGTGAAGCGGCCAAGCTTGCTTGGACATTTCCGAGCCTAGCATCTAGTAAATGTGCGAAGCGAATTTACCACAATGAAGGATGAAATATGAAAAATGAAAAAATCGTAATTCATAATTCGTAATTCATTTTAGCGGGGGAGGGTCAGAATCTCAATGCCGTTCTTGGTGCGAACAACAGTGTGTTCCCATTGGGCGCTGAGAGTGCCGTCGCGGGTGACTGCGGTCCAGCCATCGGACAAGGTCTTTGTGCCTGGCTTTCCTGCGTTCAGCATGGGTTCGACAGTAAAGACGTTTCCTACCTCGATAAAATTGGTAATTTCGTTATTGCGGAAATGGAATACCAAGGGCTCTTCGTGGAAGCCGCGGCCAATGCCGTGACCGCAATAGTCTTGAACAACGCTAAAGCCGTGTTCGTCGGCAACGTCGTTGATGGTGTATCCGATGTCGTTCCAGCGGGCTCCTGTTTCACCTGCGACACGGATGCCTTCTTCCATGGCGAACTTGGCTGTGTCCACCAGTTCCTGGGCCAACTTGCTGACCTTTCCGACGCAGAACATGGCGGAGGTATCGCCATGATAGCCCTGAAGAATGGTGGTGATGTCGATGTTCACGATATCGCCTTCTTTCAAAATCGTCTTGGCGTCGGGGATGCCGTGGCAGACCACTTCATTAATACTGATGCAAGCATAACGGGGGTAGCCGTGGTAACCCTTGCAGGCGGAGATGCCTTTGTGCTGACGGGTATAATCCCCGATGAATTCGTCAATTTCCAAAGTGGAAACGCCAGGCTTGCACATTTCTCCCGCGCGGATCAAGGTCTCTGCAGCCAGGGCACCTGCATCACGAATCAATTCAATTTCTTTTGCGGATTTAACTTTAATCTTAGCCATTGTATTAGTAGACAGTTAGAAGTAGACAGTTAGAAGTTTTTAGTGGTATGTTTTCTTGTTGTTTTCTGGTATAGACATTTGTCAACGGTAGGATACGGTTTCGGAGGTGAACTTCTGATAGAACATTTTTCTGTCTACTTCCTACTTCCTACTTCCTACTTCCTACTATTTTTTCCAGATGTACCTATCCAGCAGGTAGGCGAGGAGCATCTGGTCGTCTTCGGTGCCGTTTGCCAATTCTTTTGCCAAGGGGATGAAGTGGCTGATGCGTTCCTTTGCCTTCTGTCCGCCGAAACGTTTGCGTTCCTCTTCCAGACGCAGACGAGTGCGTTCGGCAACCTTCTTGGCGATGGCCTCTTCAGTCAGTGGATCCTGCTTGATGAAGTTGATACCGAAGTCTGCTGCGGTCTTCTTGATTTCGATTTCTTCCACCGGAGTGATGAGAGAAATGCATACACCGCTACGGCCTGCACGGGCGGTACGTCCACTGCGGTGCACGTAGACTTCGTGATCATCGGGATGGTCGTAGACGATCACGTGGGTGACATGGTCCACGTCAATACCGCGGGCGGCTACGTCGGTGCAAATCAGAATACGCAGCTTCTTGTCGCGGAATGCACTGAGTGTCTTTTCCCGAAGACTCTGGGAAACATCGCCCGAGAGGGCTCCCACGTTAAAGCCATAGCCGGATAAAACTTGTTCCAGATAGCTGACATCGCATTTCTTATTACAGAAAATCATGCAACTTTCGGGGTTTTCGTATTCAAGGACGCGGATGGTCTGAGTGTCCTTATCCATGACATCGCAGGAGTACCAACGGTGTTCCAGGTTATTTGCAATCACCTTGTCGTAGGACAGGGAAAGAAATTCAGCGGAAGGTCTCTGGAATTCGCGGGCAAGGCTCTTCACCGTCTGGGGAATGGTGGCGCTGAACATGGTGCAAGCCAACTGCTTGGGCAGATACTTGCGAATCTTCTGCATGTCGGGGTAGAAACCCATGGATAGCATTTCGTCCGCTTCGTCCAAAATCAAGTCGCGGATGTCCAAAAAATCCACATTGCCACGCTGCACGTGGTCCATCAGGCGACCGGGGGTGGCGACAATAATGTGAACGCCTTCCTTCAGGGCCTTTAGCTGAGGTTCGTAGGATACGCCACCGAAAATAGCTACAGACTTAATGCCTGTGCCTGCGGAGAGTTTCTGCACTTCGTCCTGTACCTGGATTGCCAATTCGCGGGTAGGCACCAGGATCAACGCCTGGGGAAACAGGTGGTCGCGAACGATAACCTGCAGGAGGGGCAGTACATAGGCACCGGTCTTTCCAGAACCTGTCTTGGACTGGACCAGCATATCGCGGGCGGCCAGCATGTAGGGCATTGTCTTACGCTGGACCGGCATCAAGTCTGTCCAGCCATGGCTCGCAAGAATCGTCTTCTGCTCGTCCGGCAGCATGTCAAAAGTGTAGTCGGGAAGCTTGTGCTCGGGCTCGATAATTTTTGTCGGCGTCAAAAACGGATTAACTTTTTCTTCTTTTACAACTTCTTGATTTTCACTCATAATGGGTGCAAATCTAGAAAAAACGTAAAAAATACTGGGGGTATATTTATAAACTCCAGTGGTATTCTATGCCAAAACTGATGAACCAGTCTATGGTTGAAGCTCCGATTGTCGTCGGTTCCGCAGCTGCATCGGGAGTGGGGTCGGAGTACACGTTCTTTCCCCGGCTGGAAATTCCCGTACGGACACTGGCTCCATAGTGTTCCAGGAAGACGAACTGGCTTCCAAAACCAAGAATGGCTCCCTTGTATATGTCCTCAAATTTTATGCGGGTGTTATAAGCTTTGGAGGCCTTCTTCACGCCATCCTTTAAGGCGATGTCCTCGACATAGAAACTGTATTGAAAGCCTAAGAAACCCATCAGATGAATGTCTAGCCATTTGGTTGGATCGTAGGTTTTCGTGAAGATGACGTTCAGGCCGACTTCGTGCTGACCGAAATCCCAGTGATCCAATTCTTGATAGACGGTATCCTTGTCATCGGTTTTCATCTTGTGGTTTGCGTAACGGTAGAAAATCTCGCCGCCGATAAAGCCGTACCAGATACCGCCTGCATATAAAGTAAATAATGGTCCTGAGTCCTCTAGAAAATTCCATAGGCTGACAGAGTCTTTGGTGATGCGGTAGTTGCGAACTTGGCTTCTGATATGGCTGCTGTACCAGTCGTCGGGAGTCAAAGGTACTTGAGCCTGGCTGTAACCTGCGGAAACACCTGCCCAAGCTCTGAATTTCGGAACTTCCTTGAAAAAGTCGTCTGGTTCCGTTTGCTTCCTTTGACGTTCCTCGCGGCTTAAACGGCGCTTTGTCTGTCCTTTAAAGAAAGTGTCTGCGATGTCGTCTCCCAAGGCGACCTTGTCGGAGTTTTTTTTGACGGTTCCCGCAACTTTTGGGGAGGACGATGTCTCGTCAAAAATGGCGACTTGGAGAAAGTTTCCTTTGTCGGCGATGTACATGACGATGCGGTCTTCTAGGGACTGTAACTTTGCTGCCATGGCGGGATGCCTAGCTTTAAGATAACTTCCGTCTAGACCTGGCTCCATATTGGCGCTGAGCCATTTTGCGTAGCGAATCGCGATCGTATCTCGTTCCCATTCCCCTAAAATGCGGCACTTGGGCGTTCCGATTCCAGAATTGCTTCTGCGTAGAGAAAGACAAAATTCCTTTACATCAAGGGCGGGTTCCTTGTCTGGACTCCAAATCAAAATGTCTGCGTCGCTCCACAAAGTCCATTGGTTCTTGAACAGAAAATCTCCTGCGGTAGAACCAGAAAATGCTATAAGGAGCAGCAACAATGACAATATATACTTACGCATTATTTTGCTCCCAGATAGAGGTTGCTTCGGATTTGAACGACGACCTTTTGAATCAAGGTCTCCATGTCTGCCATAGTCAACACTTTGACGGGATGTTGGATTTCGTCTATGGCGCTGAATAAGGACCTTTGTTTTTCGTTGTCCCAAAGCGTGTAGGACACGATGGCGGTAATATTTTCAACGGCTCTTTTTTCTTCTGCTTCGTTATGAATCAGATTGTAGTCAAAAAAGTTCTCCCGCTTCAAATCTGTGCCGATGATTATTTCATGAAGCAATAAAATCTGCTGGGGAATATTTCCCGCACTGTCCAAAACAACCACACCCTGTTCGGGGAGACGACCTTTCATGAAGATTCGTTCGTCAATTTTTTGGCTTTCTTCAGGAAACTTGGAAATAGAGGTTTCGGGCAAGATCGTTAACTTGGTGTAGCCGCCTGCCAGTTCCTTTTGCAAGAATTGCTGGCAAAAGGCTTGGGCCTTGATTTGCATGCTGTCGTTGGAAATTCCAAGACGGTTGGCAAACCAGGCTGTCCTTGTCAGGATAAAGGCGGTCTGGGTTCCCGCGACGGTCAGTTCGCCGTAGGGTGCTTTGTTGTAGGCGGGATGCTTCTTGCTCCAATGATAACCTTGGCCGCACCCCAAGGGGATGCAAGCCAAAATAGCTATCATCAGAACAAGGACATTTTTCATTTCAATTAACAGTTAACAGTGAACAATGAACAATTGACGATATGGCGAGCTTCGCTCGCGAACAGATAGGGCGGCAAGGCCACGACTATTAATCATTGTTCATTATTCATTCTTAATTTTTCATTGTAAATCAAAGATTGAAATCTTTGATTTATTTTGCGCCCCACTGTTCGCGGTAGGCGTACACCTTTTCCAGGATGCCTTCCGGAGCATTGATTGCCTTTCGGTTTTCTTCTTTTTCCAAGAAGGCGATGATATCGTTGATGTTCACGATGGAGTGAGCTTCGATGCCATACTCTTCTTGAACGGTCTGCAAGGCAGACTTGCCGTTGTCCAGCTTTTCCTTGCGGTCCACGGAAATCAGGAGGCCGATGACATTGGCGTTCTCGATGTTCTTGAGAATCTGCAGGGTTTCATTCACGGAAGTACCTGCGGTAATCACGTCTTCGATAATGACCACGTTGGTCTTTTCGGCGTACTTGTAGCCCACCAGGGAACCGCCTTCGCCATGGTCCTTTACTTCCTTGCGGTTGTAAGTGAAGGTCAAGTTCTTGGCGTAAACGTCGGAGAGCTTCATTGCGGTAGCTGCGCACAGGGGAATGCCCTTGTAAGCAGGACCGTAAAGGTTGGATGCCTTGCCGTCAAAATGTTCAACGAAGGCTGCGGCGTAAAATTCAGCCAGCTTGGAAAGGGACGCACCGGTGCGGAATTCTCCAGTGTTGATGAAATACGGAGTGTTTCGACCGCTCTTGGTGACGAAGTCGCCGAACTTCAGGGCACCAGATTCTACGAGAAAGTGAACAAATGCATCGGTCTTGTTCATAAGAACCTCTAGTAAAAAAGATTAGTTGCTAGCTCCGGTGAGCATTGCAAGTATATTGGCAAAAAGGTGAGAATTTTCGCTTGCAATCTGGATGGCTACGAGACCCGCGAAAACAACAACACACAGTGCGATATAGATATAGAAGGACTTTTTAAAACCCTTGATCTTCAGCTTGAAAATCAACCAGATGACAACGCTGAAAATGGCTCCAAGAACCCATGCGGCCATGCCGCCAAGGTTTACGCCGGGAATCATATTGATGGCGTAAGTCAAGGCGATACCCGGGGCAAAGTAGAACATCAGGCAAAGCACAAAAAGCATTGCAAAGCCTACATAGTGGGCGAAACCACGTTCGGTTTGTACAACAACCTGGGGTTCTTCTTTTTGAGGTTCTGCTCCCTGGGCTGCAGGTGCTGCTTCTGGTGTAGGCTGCTGAGCGGGAGCGCCAGTTTCAGGTTTGGTTTCTACAGGAGAAACTTCTGCTGTAGGTGCTGCGGTTTCGTTTTTCAATTCTTCAGACATGGGATTCCTTCCTTATAAGATGAAAGTTCTTCCGGCAACAACAAAGACTCGGTGTTCCAGCCAAAGCTTAAGAGCTTGGGACAGAGTACGCTTTTCGATGTCCTTGCCCAATTCCACCAGTTCGCTAATGCTTGCTGTTTCCGGCACGCGCTGGATATCCTGAGCGATGATGGGCCCCTGGTCCAGGTCTTCGGTGGCAAAGTGGGCTGTAGCACCGATAATCTTCACTCCCTTGTTCCATGCCTGGTGGTAGGGTTTTGCACCCTTGAATGCCGGGAGGAAACCGTGGTGAATGTTGATGACACGGTACTTGAATTCTTCGGTAAAGGCAGCAGAGAGTATCTGCATGTAGCGGGCAAGAACGATGGTATCGGTCTTGGTTTCTTCGATGATTTCGCGGAAACGGTTTTCCGGAATGTTCTTATCCGGATTGGACGGAACGTAGTAGAAGGGAACTCCGAAGGACCCGCCCACAGCGGCCAAATCCGTGTGGTTACCAACGATGCAACTGAATTCGCAAGGAAGGTCCCCGTCGCGCTTCTTCAGGAGCAGGTCGTACAGGCAATGGTCCGTCTTTGAAACGAAAATTGCCACACGTTCGGTCTTGGAAGTGTCGAACAGTTTCCAGTTCAGCTGGAGATGCCCTTCCAGAGTTTCCAAATGTTTGCGAACTTCCTCGATATTTTCGGGGTCCGCTTCGAATACGGCACGGAGGAAGAATGTTTCAATGTCTTTAGCGGTATGCTGCTGCAAATCAATGATATTTGCTCCTGCTTTAGCAAGGACTTGAGTAGTACCGGCAATAAGGCCCTTTTGGTCAGGGCAATGAATTTGCAAAATATAACGTGTAGTAGCCATACCGCCAAAATTATAAAATTCAAGAAGTAGATGGCGCTACGAGAGACCGCATATATGGCTCTTTTGTAACCTTTTTAAGCAATGGTTCATTTTGCTGTTAATTTATAGAAAAGAGTAATTACTTTTTTTGAAAAAAACTATCTTTCCTTTTGCCTTTATGGTAGGGTATAAAAATGAAAATCAATAAAGTTTTTGCTGCAATTCTTGGCCTGACAGCAGTTTGTGCTTTGGCCGTTCCCCCAAGAACATGGGACGCTATCTACAATGCAGAAGGAGAAGGCGATTACACCTCTGCAAAGGTTGATGGCAATATCCGCTTTGGTAAGTATACTCATTACAAGGAAGTTCAGCCGGTTTCATTTCGAGTCAAGGAAGGTCAGTTCCAGTTCTCCGTTGCTGGCAACATGACGGTTCCTGCAAACAAGATTGAAAAGGAAAACTTCTACGAGAACTGTAATGAAACCAAGGAAGCCTGGGTCTCCTATTTCAATAAGCCTAGAGCCTTCAAAAATGGCAAGGAAGAAGATAGCCTGATTATCAATATCGCGGGTGTGGATCTGGCTTGCGGAGATGAACTTTTCGCTGTTGCAGATTTGAAGCTTAAGTTTGACAATGCCAAAGCAGATGCCGCCTGGAAAGATGAAATCTATGGACGCGAAAAGTATCGTCGCGAAAAAGTAGTTGAGTTCCGTCTGGCAGAACAAGAACACAAGGCTGAACTTCGCGAAAAGTCCAGTTTCTTTACGGACCCGCGCGATGGACAGACCTACCGAACCATTAAGGTGGAAGGCCGTGAGTGGTTTGCTCAGAACGCTAATTACAATGTGCCGGGAAATTCCTGGTGTTACGAAGATAAGGATTCTTACTGTGCTCGTAGTGGTCGTCTTTACAACCTGGAAGGAGCCCGTAAGGCTTGCCCCGAGGGATGGCATTTGCCCCGTGACCGCGAATGGACCGATTTGCTGGTGGGTTTGACCCATTGCTTTGATGGTGTGGACAAGTGTGAAGCGTTTGCAAAGAAGATGAAGGCTACTACCGGCTGGCAAGGTGGTGGCGGTACGGATGAATACGGTTTCTCCGTATTCTCTTCCGGTTATCGCAAGGTCATTGGCAAGTCTACCGTCCGTTATGAAGAAATGGGTGAGTATGCTGGCTTCTGGAGTGCACAGAACGGCCGTAACGAAACCATTTGGCTGTGGTCCATGGGTCGAATGAGTGACCAGATGGTTCGCCAGCTGGTTCCCGGTAATGCGAAGAACAACGCATATTCTGTCCGCTGTATCAATGGGAATTAATGAAGCATGGGGCTTCCGCCCCCTGCAACCCCCTGCCGGAACTTACTGCGTAAGTGTCCGGTTGCGAGGGGAGCCACCCCTCAACCACCCCCGGAGTCAGTAAGCATGTGGGCTCCGCCTCCTGGACCCTCTGCCGGAACATTTTTAAAAAAAGAACCGCGATTGTGTCGCGGTTCTTTTTTGTTAGTATCATGCCGGACTTGGTCCAGCATCTCTTTGAAGTTTCATTCGCACACTTCGCACGCGATGCTCGTCGGCTCGGTCATGAAAATAAACAAGTTTATTTTCGCGACTCTCGCCTCCTTACATTTGCGTGTTTCACACGCGATGTGCTGCACATAGGATATACGAGTGAGCAAGCTCCCTCGTGCACCATATGTTTGCCTACATTTGCGTGCTTCGCACGCGATGCTCGTCGGCTCGGAAATGCGTGCGCAAGCGCCCGCACTTCACTCGCCTCCTTACATCTGCCTAATCGGGAAGAGGCCCAGGAGGTCAAGCACGTTTTCTAGCACAATCTGGGTAGACTGAACCAGGAACAGACGGGACTTTTCTTCGGCGGAACCGAGAACGCGGTCTTCGTGAATGAACTTGTGGGCGGCTTCTGCGATTTCCAGGGCGTACTGTGCGAGAACGCTAGGTTCGTCACCGGCGACGGCACCGAGAATCTTGTCAGCCTTCTTGGACAGAAGGTTGATGAGACTGTAGGCGGCATCGTCTGCCAACTGGTCATAGTTCACGTCAGAAACGGGAACGGTATAGTCGGCCTTCTTCATGATGCTGCAGAGACGCACATGTGCGTTCTGAACGTAAGGACCGGTATCGCCTTCGAAACTCATGACGGCATCCCAGTCGAAACGGACGTCCTTCACGCGGCTGTTCTTCAGGTCGTTGAAGGTGAGGGCTGAAATGCCGATCTGACGAGCAATCAGTTCCTTGTTTTCCAGTTCCGGATTCTTGGCATCGATGAATTCAAGAATCTTCTTCTGTGCAGCTTCAATCACGTCGCGGAGAAGGCTTGCGGTACCTGTACGGGTCTTGCCCTTTTCCCACTTGCCGTCTACCAGCTGGAGGATCACGCCGAAGGGAATGTGATACATGTTGGTGTACCATTCGCGACCCATCTTCTTCAGCACGTGGAATACCTGCTTGAAGTGCAGTGCCTGACCCAGGTCAACCACGTAAAGGCACTTGTCGAAGTTGTATTCCTTCATGCGGTAATCGGCTGCAGCCAAGTCGCGGGTTGCATACAAAGTAGAACCGTCACTCTTGCGGATCAGGCAGGGGTTCAGGTCAAATTCATCCAGCATGACCACGTCCAGATCCTGGCTCTTGATCATCAGGTTCTTTTCGCGCAGTTCATCGAGAATGGCGGGAATCTTGTCTTCGAAGAAGGATTCGCCAGTGTAGTGGTCGAAGCCAACGCCCATCATGTCATAGATGCGCATCAGTTCCTTCAAGGTTGCAGCCTTAAAGGCGGACCACAGGGTGCGGTAGAATTCGTCGCCCTGTTCCAGCTTGGTGAAGGCTGCGCGGGCTTCGTCTTCCAGGCCCGGCTCTTCCTTGCAGGCCTTGGAGAAGGCTGCGTAAAGGATGTTCAGTTCCTTGACGGTCAGGGAATCCAGGGTTGCCTGGTCTGTAGGACGCTTTTCGCGGAGGTACATCACAATCAGCTTACCGAAAGCGGTGCCCCAGTCGCCCAGGTGGTTGATTCGTTCAACCTTGTAACCTGCAGCCTTATAGATACGGCTGAGGCTGTTACCGATCATGGTGGAACGCAGGTGGTGGAAAGCCAGTTCCTTACCGATGTTGGGGGAACTGAAGTCAATGCACACGACCTTGCCGTTGGAATCCTGGTGGCCGTAGGCGAGGCCCTTCTCGGCAATAGCTTCCAGGGTGGACTTTGCCAGGAAGTTACGGTCAATAAAGAAATTCAGGTAGCCGTTAACAGCTTCCACCTTGGAAAGTCCTGCAGGGAGCTTTACCTGACCTGCCAATTCCTCGGCGATAATCTTCGGAGCCTTGCGCATGGTCTTTGCCAGGGAAAAGCAGGGAAGGGTGAAGTTGCCGTGGGTGGTATCAGGCGGCACAGAGATAAGCTTGAGTGCTGCATCTGCTTCGAATGCGCCAGTGGCTGCCAGTGCGTTTGCAATTTCTTGCTCAAACGAGTTCATTGTCGTCTCCAGACTTCTTGGTGGCTTCGCGGACGAAGTCTTCTTCATTCAGTTCTTCAATCTTTCCGTCGGCGTACAGACGGTCTAAAGAAATTTCTGCACGCTTTTCTTCTTCGAACAGGTGGACCATCAAGTCCATGCCTGCGTCGAACACTGCCCAGCGAACGCCTTCCTTGTATTCAACGCCCAAAGTCGGAACCTTGTTGGCCTTGAATTCTTTGTGGAGTTCGTTAAGGATTGCCTGCATCTGGGCTTCGCTTTCGCAAGTTGCAACCAGGAAGTAGTCGGTTACGTCCTTAATACCGCGAAGGTCGATAAGTTGCACTTCCTGGGCACGCAGTTCAAAAAGGATGCTTGCACCCAGCTGGATGGATTCCGGCAGGTCATTTCTTGTTGTCATTTTGTATTTCCCTCTTCGGGTTCGATGATTTGTTTAAAGTCTTTTCCGATATATACGGCGGCATCGACTACGGCTCTCTTGCTTGCCACCACCAGCACATTGTTGGTTTTTAGAGCCTTTGCCAGTGCCTGCGCTCCTTCCCATTCGGGATTGCGGAGCACGATAATGGTTTCTTCATAGTTTTGTAATGCGTCGTTTCTGGAACTTACTATGTCAAAACCGTTGTTTCTCAGGTAGGTTCGCATCTTTGCTGCGGCACCCTGAATACCACAACTGTTCAACAGTTCCACGTCACCTTTGTAGCTGCGTACAATCTGTTCCTTCTTCGGGGTCTCCTGGACCTCGTCGCAGCCTAAGATTGCCAAGCAAAAAATGAGTAAAATTACAAACCGCATCTATCTGCAAAAGATAGAATTTCTATAAGGGTCACAGTAAAGTCCCCGGTAGCCAAGGGGGCCATAAGCCCTAAGGACATCCCTTTCGTTGACGAACATAAGCCGCATATAGGTGTTTTCCGACGGTTTGTATTCCAAAGCTATGTCGGGAATGACTATTCCTACACGACCTTGCCGCACATCTTCTCGAGGTATATCAAATTTCAGATTGCTGTAGAGGGGCATCCAGAGTCCAAGATCCGCATAAAGATGCAGATTCGGGGTAAACTCATATGCAATATGGGCCATGTAACTCTGTTGTGCAAACGTCCCGAAACTTCCGCCAACAAAACTCAGGTTATAGGAATAACCCACCTGCAGTGCGTCGTCAAAAAAGGGCTTGCGAACGAGGTGGTGGGGCGAAAAACGGTCCCTGTTCCATGGAATTCCGTCCTGAACCTCTACATAGACGGTGTCCTCTTCTACGGTCGACTTCGATGAGGAGGGGTGTTCCTGAGTGCGTTCGTTTTCTTGTGGTTCATGGACCGGCTTCGCAGGTAAAATCTGCTGCGCCTGGACTAGACCCGCCGTAATACAAAAGACGGTAATGTAGGGGATTTTATTGAACCACATGCCTTGAATATAGAAAAAGCGGGACGAAGCCCGCTCTAAAATTCAATTAAACGATTTCGTTCTTCTCGTTGACGTGAACCACGGTCGGTTGCCACGTTTTTGCTTCTTCGGGACTCATGGTGGCGTATGCCACTATGATAACCAAATCGCCTGGCTGAACTAGGCGGGCTGCAGCTCCATTCAGGCAAACAACACCAGACTTCGCAGGACCTTCAATAACATAAGTATCAAGACGTGATCCGTTGTTTACGTCTAAAACGCTTACTTTTTCGTAGGGAAGGAGACCTGCAGCGTCCATAAGATCGCGGGCAATAGTAATGGAACCCTGATAATTCAGGTTTGCGTCTGTTACCGTCGCACGGTGAATTTTGCATTTAAGGAGTTCAAGTTGCATGGATACTTAAACTAAGTTAGAACTTAATGTTAAGGAATCCTGCGACACCCATACCAGCATTGTCGCTGGTCGGAGTTGGAAATACGCCGTAGCTAAAGCGGTTTGCGTCAGGATTGCTATCCCACTGGGTGCTTAAGAATGCATCGGCAAAAGACCAAATATGGACAAGAGCGATGGCTCCAATGCCGTACCACCAGGCCGTATTGCCTTCGGCTGCCAAATAGACGGTGGCACCGATGGAGACAACTTCTGCTACATCCATCCAGATTGCCTTGATAGACTGCTCGGTCTTCCACTGATAAAGGGAAGGCACTAGCAAAGAGAGGTAGGCATAGCCCTGATCGCCAGAACGGTTACGATAGGAACGGTCGATATCAGCATCTTCCATACCATCGGTACGCTGACCAAGCCATTCTTCTTCAGAAACGCCCAGCTTTTCCCAAGGATGCTGGATGTATTCAGAAAGACGCACGCCCATTTCTACAAGACGAGTTACCTTGTCGCGGGTGAGGCCTTCTTCTTTAGCTTGCTGAAATTCCCATTGGGTGATGCCCATTTCTTCGTAATTGAAACCGGCCCATTCGTCGTCGGACGCATTTGCGGTACCGGGGGCACTTTCGGAGGATTCGGTCGTTTCGGTAGCACCGAAATCAGAATCAGAAGATTCGTCGTCAAACTGGGCCAAGGCGAGAGAACCGCAAAGCAGCACCGCACTAATAGTCTTACTCCAATTCAACATTAACCAATCCTCATTCCTTTAATGCCGGGGGAGGGAATCGAACCCTCACAGAGTCACCTCTACCGGATTTTGAGTCCGGCGCGTCTACCAATTTCACCACCCCGGCTTGGGGTACATCAAATATAGAACAGTTTACATTTTTTTTGGAGGGAGTGTGAGAAAAAAATCGTGTTTTTCTGTAAATTATTTCTTATAAATGGTCTGGTATTCCACATTTAGCGGGGTTAAAGTCTTTTCCCCATAGGAATTTGCAGCTTCCTTAGATGAAAAATGACCTGTTTGGACCATATAGAGAATTTTCTCTCCACGGGGAAGTTCCTCAATAACGCAGGAAACTTTATGTTTTTTCAGGTTGGAGACAAGTAAGTTGGCGTTACTCTTGACTCCGAAGGCACCTAATTGCAATGTCCAGTGGGGGGATGTTGAACTCGTCGATGCTACGGGAGCTGGTTTAACTTCCGGAAGATCGAAGGAATCTGTAGAGGAACTTGCAGCAACTGGCTCTGTAGGGGCTGCTTCCGCAGAGGAAGAGCTGGAAGCTGTTACGGAAACTGAGGATGAAGCCGGTTGTGGCGGTGTGGTCATCTCAGAGGACGAACTTTGGGGTGTTGTTGAGGAGGAACTGGAAGCGGCAACGGATGACGAACTTGCTTCGGCAGAAGAGGAATTTGCCGCAATGGTTGAAGAAGAACTGGCTATGATGGTGGAAGAACTGCTTGCCACTTTAACAGTGCGGGAGGTGTCCTTCAGCTCATCGCAACGCTCGGCTAAATCTGCAGAGGTGGACTTGGATCTAACCGCTGTACAAACTTTCTGAAGAACTAGGTTTTGCTCTGGTCGAGAGGTCTCGATGGCGTGAATTAGGTCTTCAGCAGCTTTTTCGTATTTGCCCAGATAAAGCATAAACTGGGCGCGTGTCATGATGAGATCGGCGTAGTTTTCGTGCTGAGGATTGGTTGTGTTTATGAGACTGTCTAATTTTGAACCGGCCTTCTTGAATGATTTTGCGTCACCGGCTTGAGACAATGCGAGAATACCCCAGAGATTACAGGAAACCTGAGTTTCCTTGGGCTGTGAGGGGCAAACAACTTCGTAAGCTTCTGCCGCTTTTTTCCACTCGCCGGCGACATATGCCCGTTGAGCGTCTGCCATGGTCGCTTTTGTTGTTTGGGCGTGAATGTGCGTTATAAGAAATGTAAATAAAATAACTGTGACAAGATTGATTTGCTTTTGATGGAAAATCATTCTTCTTCCTTATAAACTTTTGATCTAGTCCTACGCAATTTCTTAATCAAGTAAAGTTCCGCGCAAGGTCCAGCCGCGCATGTCGTCGATTTTTACCTTCACGTAGTCGCCGGGCCTCACGATGCGGCCTTCGGTAGGCTTGAAGATCACCTTCTTGAAGTTGTCGGTCTTGCCCATAAGCTCGTTTTCGTCGCGGCTGGAGCTACCTTCCACAAGCAATGTTTCGGTGCGGCCGATCATCAGCTGGTTTCGCTTGGCAGTAATCTCGTTCTGTAAAGCTACCAGGCGGGTGTGGCGGGCCAGTTTTTCTTCGGCGGTCAAGGTTTCCGTTTCCTTGTAGGATTCGGTGCCCTTTCGCGGACTGTAGATGAACATGTAGGCGTTATCGAACTGGCAGGCTTCAAAGGCTTTCATGGTGTCTTCGAAGTCGGCGTCGGTTTCGCCAACGAAACCGCAAATCACGTCGGTAGAAATTCCGTACAGCGGGTCCTTGCTGCGGAGCTGCTCGATGACGCTCATGTACTGTTCCATGTTGTGCTGGCGGCGCATCTTCTTCAGCATGGCGTCGCTACCACTCTGGATAGGAATGTGGGCGTAGTGGCAGACCTTGGGATTGTTCAGCAGTACGTCGATCAGTTCGTTGGTGTAGTGCCTCGGATGGGGGCTTGTAAAGCGGATACGCTGAATGCCGCCAATCTCGGACACTCGGGTGAGCAGGTCTGCAAAATTGTGGTCGCCGTTCTTGTAGGCGTTCACCGTCTGGCCCAGAAGCATGACTTCCGTAATGCCCTTGTCCGCAGCCTTCTGGACTTCGGCCAATACGTCGTTCATGTCGCGGTACTTTTCGGGGCCGCGGAGGTAGGGCACAATGCAGTAGCTGCAGCGCTTGTTGCATCCACGCTGGATGGTAACGAAGGTGCTGAAGTCGTGCTTCACCTTGGCGTAATCGCCGATGTAGTTCTGGGTGATGTCTTCGTCCAGGAACATGCGGTGGTGAGTCTTG